>NZ_JAUOQQ010000011.1:0-150186 GCF_030547675.1 Photobacterium sp. 2_MG-2023 | reverse complement strand
GGTCTGACGCCAAATGAGTCAGAACGGTTATTCTGGAATGACTCTAAAACTGTGGCCAGTTTTACTTGACCACTACAGCGGTGCTGAGAAAAACACCGAACTCAAGCGCGACATATGATCAGCAAAAATTGATGTTCTTTTAAAGTGGTTCGTGGATCAACACCTTGCATCGGTGATCCCCACAGTGGATACTTAAAACTATGTTTAGCTAAATCAATGCCATAAATAGGATGTGACATGGTGGTCTATTTTGATTAGGTCATCAGACTTACCTACTGTGGCAGAGCCTAATGAGGGGGAGTTCATGTCATTCGTTATGCAGCAAGGAGAATTATGAGACAACAGTATCATTTTCGAAGCTCTGATGAAGGGCTGCTATCGTGGGATGTTTTCCGGCTAATTGAACTAGCTAAAGGTTTGCCAATTATCGAAATCTCGCTAGCTGACATCAGAGAGTTAGATGAAGAATTCTGGTTCGAGCTAGGTGGTACAAAACCAACGTGTAGAAACATTATAGAGCACACGAAACTCATCCAAAAAGCTGATTTATCATACCCAATTATCCTGTGTAATAAAGGTAGGGTAATGGATGGTATGCACAGAGTGTGTAAAGCTATGTTACTTGGTCACGATACAATCCGAGCAGTAAGATTCCCTCAATATTTAGCTCCCGATCATGTTGGTATTGAAGCTGATGAGTTACCGTATTAGGAAACCGCATAATAAATAAGGATAAGTGTTGCGCTGTCGACACTTTATCCAGATGTTGAATAAGCCCCTGAGCTAGCAAGGAAGCACTAATATGAAAATTAACAAGGTACATAAAGCAAAATGTCACTGTGGTACAGTTGAGCTTGAGCTTACATTACCAAACGGTTTAGAAGATCCCCGTCGCTGTTCATGTTCTATGTGCAGAAAGCGTGGGGCAATTGCAGCTTCAGTTCTACTAGAAAACCTAAAAATTGTTAAAGGTGAAGATAATTTAACTCTCTATCAATTTAACACCATGACAGCAAAACACTTTTTTTGTAAAACTTGTGGTATATACACTCACCACCAAAGGCGTTCTAACCCGCACCAATATGCAATTAATGTTGCGTGCCTAGAGGGTGTTAACCCGTATGAGTTAGAGCCAGTAAAGATCTACGATGGTATCCACCACCCAAAAGATGCCAATTAATTTTTAGGCGCATAAATTGAGACGTGTTATAGATAACCTAAAGGCATTTCTGGTTACGCTTTGCGCCAGCAAAGAGTAACTGGCGTGCATCCAGCGGTGCTGAGAAAAACACCGAACTCAAGTGCGACATATGATCAGCAAGAATTGATGTTCTTTTGAAGTGGTTCGTGGATCAACACCTTGCATCGGTGATCTTCTGCGTGGATACTGCAACTGGTTTGGCATAATCAATGCCATAGACAGATAGTGAAATGGTGGTGTCTAGTGATGTTGTGTTCAGTCTTTCCAAGTGTGGCTGGGCCTGATGAGCGGAACTTCATGGCATTCGTTATGCCTTTGGGAGAAATACATGACAATTCCAAAACATTCTAAGTTGTTTGATTATGCGAAAGGGGCTTATTTCTCTGATAGCTTTTCACGCGAAATTCCCAACAATAATCAGACCGCACTTGATGTTTATCTTGAAATAGCGAAACAAACGCCAGCGTGGGTTTCTTTCTTAATGGCAATGAGAAATCGCATTGTATCAATGTTTGGATTAAAACATTTAGGCCGACTTCAGGATGCGGGTTCTGAGAAAAACATGGCAAGCATCATAGTTGGTGAGCGAATTGGCATTTTTACATTACAGAGTAACAGTGATACCGAAATAGTCTTAGAGGACAGTGATAGACACCTTGATGTAAGAGTGTCGTTTCTATTGGACGTAGAAGGTGACAAAGTCAGGGTTCACGCAACAACGGTAGTACATGTACATAATTTTTTTGGCAAAGTGTACATGTTTTTTGTTGCTCCAATTCACAAGCTGATTGTCCCGAGTTCATTGAAAACGTTGGCACAGGCATATTAAAGCGTCAAGAGGGATTCATGCCTCGTCGCAGTTTGGTATGCGGTGACTTTTTGATGAAAGTGGTCTGCGGAATTTTGGTTTCAGCGGTATCCACCCCCGAATGTGGCTACAGAATGCATGTCACGTGTTATGTGTAATATTGAGTTCAGAGGAAGAATGAAGATACTCATTGCTGGGGCTAATGGTTACATTGGTCATCACGTAACGAATCTATTTCGTGAACATCGTTTTGAAGTATTCGTATATAGCAGAGACAAGGCAGGTGTTCCCAAGACAGGAATAATCGGCCCCGATAGTTCTGATTTTACAGGTTCCTTTGATGTGGTTATTAATTGTGCTCGCCCGCATTGGTCTGAATATTCACCTGACGAAATCGCTGTTATTGAACAAGGACTACTAGAACATCTCGATAAATTTGCTACTGAGGGTGCGATAAAAATCCATACATCAGGTGTTTGGCTCTTTGGTAAGTCGTCACCTGAAGATTTGCAAAACTTCATTCTAAAGCCCTTGGAAGCAGTTAAGCCCGATGTATACACAATACAGCTAGCGTTGAGGAAAAACTGGAATATTGTTTATTGCCCTAGCTTGGTTTATGGCGGGGAAAACTGTCAGCTGAAACGAATTGTTGAGTCTCTGTCTGATCACACAATAAATGTGGCAGTACCCTCAGTAGGTTTTAACCAATATATTCATGTTGTTGACATTGCGAGATACTATTTGTTATTGGTGCAAGAGGGATTCTTCCAGAAACAGCACTTTATTGCTGAGCCCAAAGGATTTAGCCCAAAGGCATTTTCTCAACTTTTATTGAGTCATACTATTGTTCAAAAGGTGACCGAAATATGCTGGGATGAGTTCGAGTCCATCAATGGTCCGGAGGCGACAGAAGTTGAAAAACTTAATCTTGTCCTTCCTGTTAGCTCAAGGTTCAAACCGACTCAGTTAGTTGAAAGATATATAAAAAATTACACATGACAGATCAGGATAAATGTCTTCCAGCCGACACTTTATCCGGGGGGGAAAAGCCCGAAGCGCATGATTATAGAAAAAGCTTAGCCAGTTCCTGGCCTAATCATGAGAGGTTCCACAGGCTTCTATTGAGTGTGTCACCAGACGATAGTCCTAACCTTAAAGCTTTTGCTCCAGAAGGGCATTCCTATATCTCCAAAAGACCTAAATGGTGGAAAGTAGAGGTAGACGCCTAACAAACGCATGCGCGGCGGGTTGAGCATGAGATTTCCGGAATATCGGTAAGGAGATAAAAATTGAGCAATATGTTAGAGAAAGGGAAAGAGATCCTGGCACAGCAGTCTTTCAGTTTGCTTTTGGGGACAAAGCTGGACGTTTTTGAGGCCGGCACTGCTGAATTGAGCCTTGAGATGAGAGATGATCTCAAGCAAAACAATGGTTTTGCACATGGTGGTGTCGTTAGCTATTTGGCTGATAACTGTATTACCTTTGCTGGAGCATCAGTACTGGGAAGCTGTGTCACTTCAGAATATAAAGTGAACTATGTCAGGCCAGCGATCGGAGACAGATTGATTGCCAGGTCAACAGTTTTATACTCTGGAAAGCGCCAAGCTACCTGTGAGTGCAAGGTATACGCCAAAACAGATAACGAAGAAAAACTGGTTGCGGTTTCTCTTGGAACAATCAACAAGATTGATGCTAGTTAACCAAGCTAAACACAATGACGGCTTTTGTTCACAGTTTCCGGGCGATTTCTACAATCAGGTTGCGAAGCCATATGTGGGCAGGATCATCATGTTGCCTTTCATGCCAGATAATTGATGGGGTGAATGACGGTATTTCTACCGGGAGTTCAAGTACTTCTATAGCAACCGACTTGGCAAGTCGATGGGCCAATCTTCGCGGAATGCACAGAATCAAGTCACTTTCGGCCACAATCATGGGAGCAACCAAGAAGTGAGGGGTTCGTACCGCAATTCTTCTGGTGAGCCCGCGTTGCGCTAGCGCTTCATCCACGGCACTCCTTCCCTGGCCGGTAATAATCACCGAAAGATGCGACAACGAGACAAATTTCTCGAGTGTCAGCTCTTCGCCGATAATCGGATGATCTTGGCGTACCACACAGACAAAATCTTCATCATAGAGTCGCCTGCTGTAAAACCTTGCAGGAAGCCCTTCGAAAGAGCCAATTGCCAGATCGGCGCTACCCTGAGCAATCAAATCAACGTTGTCGCCGGCTGTTGCTGGCATAACGAGATCAATCCCGGGTGCCAACGAGGCAAGTTTAGCGACCAGCTCAGGCATTAGTAAGAGGGCTAAATGATCTGCGGTGGCAACAGTAAATTGCCCTGATGCGGTGCTTGGATGAAACTCCGACGGTGCGACGATTGCGCGAGCATCATCCAATAACTTGGTCACCGGTGCCGATAATGCGAGTGCTCTTTGTGTAAACTCCCATCCGTTGGTTGTTCGAACTAAAATCCGATCGTTCAATAATCGGCGTAAGCGTGCTAAACCTCGACTTGCCGCAGGCTGGCTCAGCCCTAACCGTGCGCCCGCACCTGTCACACTGCCTTCTTTCAGTAAGGCGTCAAACAACTTGAGAAGATTGAGATCGACCCCACCGATATCCACTTTTTGCATTCTCGATATAACCTTCATGCATTTTTAATATGTTGAAGAGCAGTATAGCATTCCTCACATCGAATCCATTATGGTTCTGAACGAGGAGAGGATTGATGAGCACTAACGAATTGTATGTTGTAACAGGCGCTACAGGCCGCACAGGATCTGCTGTCGCAAAAACATTACTCGATGCCGGAAAACGTGTGCGGGTGGTGGTGCGAGATGAGCCAGCGGGGGATGTGTGGACGACACTTGGGGCGGAAGTCGCTGTGGCTGATTTCTCAGATGGCTTTGCCCTTTGCAGGGCCTTTTCTGGTGCGGACGGTGCGTACATCGTCAGCCCTCCTCAGTATTCGTCCGAGGATCTATTTTCACAGGCTAGAGAGATGGCTCACACCATTGCAGCGGCAGCAAAAGAGGCGAAGTTAGCCAAGATTGTTGCTCTCTCATCAATCGGTGCTGAACAAGCCGGGGGAACCGGCTGGATCGCCATGAATCGTATGCTTGAGGCTTGTATCATCGACACAGGATTGCCTGTAGTATTCCTTCGCGCAGCTTACTTTATGGAAAACTGGAGGCCGCTTGTTAAGATGGCTATACTCCAGCGCCAATTACCCAGTTTTCTTTCGCCGTTGAATCAAAAGTTCCCGATGATCGCAACACCAGATATTGGCCGCATCGCGGCTGAAGTTCTTTGTGAAGACTGGCGCGGCGTACGAATCATTGACCTGGAAGGTCCCGATAGGTATTCCCCGAATGATGTCGCGGAGCTCGTATCCCTTAAACTTGGAGAAGCGATACAGCCTTTCTCAATACCGGAATCAGACTGGGCACAGTCAATAGCTGGCCAAGGATTTTCATCAGCAGCCATCGCCGGGTTTATTGAAATGACTCAGGGTCTTAACTCTGGTCATATCGCCTTTCATGACAGATTGAGCATTGAGCGCCGCCTTGGGACGGTTAAGCTTGATATTATGATTGATGCGCTGGCCGCGGGGTAATCTCCTAGCGTCCTGCTGTGGCAGAGCATAACTTCCAGACGATCGGGCACAGCGTTCATGCCCGATCTCACTCGTTCTGAAGACAGGCGGGCACTCCTTATTGCAGGCGACATGGACTCTCACTCAGAAGCCTTAAGCAACCGCTGCATTCACAGTTTGCGCGAGTTGAGCTTTTCTTGGTTTATGAAATCTACGATTGTGCTTATCTGTGTTGGTTCAATGCCATGCGTTGCTTTAATGTTTAACCGGTCGGTAAAGACAAGGTTGTACAAATACCGATAGACGGCTTGCCACTGGTGGAGGCGCTTCAGGCTAATACGTCTGGCGTATTCAGGGGTGAGCCAGTGGTTAAACCCATGCCAGAAATACTGATTCCAGTCAGGATGTGAAGGCAATATTTGGCGAATTTTGCTGTGTTCATTGGTTAGTACGCCGATACCAGCCTGCCAGTTACCATGTTTGTTTTCAATTGACAGGCGATACCATTTCTCATTCCACCAGCTCATATTCTTGCTGATTACTGGTGGCATCAATGTGTCAATTTTCTGGGTTAAATGGCAATAATAGAGATCGGTCTGGCCTTTGCCTATTTCGTGGCTAAAAGCCGTAATAGAAGCACCGCGCAAGAAGCTTTCATGCTCAAGAATAATCGCGGATGGCGGTACGCAATGTGTCATCCTGTACAGGTTTTGGAAGTGAGCATGGGCGGCGTAGACAGGACGCAATAACTGTGCTTCTTTTGATTTAGCATGACGCTGGAGGCTGTACGCTAGTTTATCGAACTGGCTGCGGGCTAAAATCTTGCTGTAAGTGTGCTCGGCTTTATTCAGCACATCGATATTACTATCTAAATCAGGCTCGACGTGATCGAGGTGATAGAGACTCTGTGCCAGCACTGCTGAGGTGAGCGAAACGTCGTCATATAAAGCGTTGTCATTGAATAACAACAGATAGCCGGATTGGGAATCTGCACTCGAAAGTGTCCAAAGACGGGTTTCATATTGTTTGTTATTACCGTGCTGTAAACCAGAGCGACAGACTTGTCGCGTCGTGCGGGTTTGGATCAAAGCGAAGTCGATTTCTTTTTCCCAGCCACGGCTTACTTGTGTGAGTAGCTGGGCGAGGAGAGGCAGACGTGTTGCGAACTCTTTTCCGCTCAGATGGCATGCTTTTTGGATTGCTCCGGGACGGACCCGGTGGGTCAGGGCATCCATAATTGGCTGAAGTCTGTTCGCTAGCTTTCTGGCATTGAGTAAGGTCACCACTTGGTGACATTGCGTGCATTGTACGCGTTGACTGCCGCTTGCGGTAAAACCATAACGCTGAAATGTTGGCTGCCGACACGCGCAGTGACGAAAGAGGAAGTTATCACACTGGCGGGTGCGAATTTGCTCCGCCAGTGCAAGGATAGGTTGATTCAATAATACGGGTGGGTAAGCACCGCATTCAGAGCAATACCAAGCATCGTAACCGAGCCTGTCTGAGCGCGAGTAGAGTGACTGTTCGGGGTTGCCGCAATTTGGGCAACCATAAGTCTTGCAGCCATTGTAATTTTCTCTGAAAGGCACTGCTGCTTACCCTCCACAGGGTATTATTGTTTGGATACGTCGATTTGACGGCCTAAAGCTGGTACCTGAATGTTTTTCTGTGCTTTAAGCTGATCAATGAGCACCTGAGTGATTGAACCGGTTTCTGACAGTATTTCACCCTCAGAAAACACTTTATATCCGTCACCACCACTTGCGGCATAAGAATAGGTAGCGACCTTGTAAACCTGGTCGTTTTCTACCGCGCTGCCATTGACTTTTAGCGTCAGTAAACGGTTTCCTTCTGGTTTCTGACTGTCATATTGCGCCTCGATACCCGAGAATTGTGCCAATCCATAAGGGAGAGTGTAGCTGTATTCAAGTAGCTCTTTTACTTGTTTTCCTGTCAGCTCAACCAAAGAGAGCTTATCGGTGAAAGGGAATAGATCCATGATATTTTCCATGGTCACCGGGCCTTTGTTCAGGTCGACACGTATACTGCCAGAGCTGATCATACTGATGTCTGCGTTTGCCGCCGTTCGCATTATGTCGGCAACCAAATTACCCACATTCGATTCTCGGTAGTAGCTGCGGTAAGCGGTTTTGTCCAGCGTGGCTAATGTTTGAGTCAGTTCCGGATGTTTGCTGCGCGCGGTTTCAATTAACTGACTGGTTTTCTCATCTCGTTTCAGTTTGTCTGACTCAACCGGAATCAGTTTACCTTCAAGCAGTTTTACACTGTGTTTATCGGTATCGACTGCAAATTTTGTGTAGCCCAGGTATTTGCCTTGCCCGAAAGTTAAACCAATGACTGTGCCTGTTTTAGGATGAACAACAGGTTTCCACAAACCATGATCTGAGTGGCCACCAAAAATAACATCAACGCCTGTTAGTTTACCTGCCATGTCATAGTCTTCATCGAATCCACGTTGAACTTCCGGATCGGCTTCTTTATCGGTTTGCATTGGGGCGGTTTTATTTTGGTGAGTCAGAACCACAATCATATCAACGTCATCACGAATTTTGTCCACCCAGTATTGAGTGACTGCAATGGGGTCATCAATGGTTAAGCCTTTTCTGTTGCCTTTCCACATCGTGTTATAGAAGGCATCAATCCCCATCACGCCAATGACACCCACTCGAACTCCATCTTGCTCAAGAATGGTATAAGGCTGAGCGAAAGGTGCGTCATTTTGCTCAAACTTGATGTTCGCATTCAGTACCGGGTAAGCGGCTCTGGGCATTGTTTGCTTGAGCGTTTCCCAACCGTATTCAAACTCGTGGTTGCCTAGCGTGATTACGTCATAACCCATGGCACTATATAAATCGAAAGAGAGTTTACCTTTGGATTTTTTTGCGAGTGAGCCGGTGAAAATGTCGCCAGCATCAAGGAGGAAGCTGGTCTCTTCTTTTGCTCTTGTTTCTTTGATGAGTGTTGCAAGATAAGGGATGCCACCGATACGGGTGATATCCGGGTTCCAGAATGCATCAACGGGTTCATAGACACTTTCAATGTCGTTGGTGTGCAACAGCGTGACCTGGTGCACTTCGGCAATCGCATAGGAGGATGTGCCCAGGAGCGTTGCTACCAGTGTCGCTAGGATTGGTCTGTGAATGACTTTTTTCATATTCGGTTCCATCTGAATTGTAGGGTACACGGCTATTTTGATTGAAGCCGAACTGATTATGCGGTTGGGAATGGGCCCTACAATTGAGTTGGTTCACATTATTGGTGCGGATAATATAAAGATAACTCCGGAATTTCTTTTTGTGTTGGTTATTCTGATGCCACTACATTCCGTAATACGTCGAAAGATAAACAAGGATCGCTTCGCGATCATCCGGATCCAATTCATCCATCCCTTGCTCATCAACCATCCATGTTAATAACTCATCCCACCTTTCTTTGCTGAGTCCTTGCTGTGTAACGAGATAAAGCGAATGGCAGGCGGAACAAGCAGAAGCCACCAGCGCCATGTTTTTTCCCGGTGCCAGGATACCTTCACCGGGTGATTTTACCGGTTCGCCAGCCGATTCAGTGATCCAATCCGGCGGTGTCGGGTTTTTGGTTGCCAGCCAGGCAATAATGGCTGCCCGTGCCCCCGGGTCTTTAACGCCGGGAAAAACCATCTTGGTGCCCGGGGCAAAGTCTGAGGGGGAGGCTAAAAACGCATCAAGTTTTGCGGCATCCCATTGTCCCTGCTGCTGCTTTAAGGCATCGCTGTAATTGAAGCCTTTGAAACTGGCGATGTGACGCTCGGCTAAGCCCCAGAGCGGCGGCCCGATGGCTGCCACCCCATTTGGTTCCATCTGATGACAGGCTTTGCACACTAAAGCTTGTTGTTCGCCTGCGGCAATCAGGGTTTCATTGGCCGAAAGCGGCAGGCTGACAAACAGAAGCAGAGAAAGTGAGAGCGGGAATACCCGCTCGATAAAAGTTATCCTACTCATGAGGTTATCCGTTAACGACCAGCGCGACACGGTGGAAGGTGTTGTTAAGATAGCCTTTGGGATTCCACGCAATGGCAAAAGGCTGGCTGATGCCTTTGTCGTCTGTGGCTTTGGCCCAGATTTCATAATATCCGGGCTGAGGGAATTTCACCTTAGTGGTGAAGGTTTGCCAGGCACCTTCATTGGCTGGGGCGGAAAGATCAGCATCCATCCAGGTTGCACCAAAGTCGATGGAAACCTGTACTTTCTCTATCTTGCGATCGCCAGACCAGGCATGTCCCCGGACCGAAGTTTCACTGCCAGACACTGTGGTGTTGGTTTGTGGTGAGGTAATCAGAGATTTCACCGGCATTCGTTCGATGATCTCAAAATCTTTTTCATCCACTTTCTCTCCTGGTGCAACAGGGCGGTTGGGCACGCGGTAAGACGTACCGGTCATTTTGGGGCCGTCATGAATTTGATCCCGGATTTGAATACGTGTCAGCCATTTTTGCGAGCAGGAGCCGGGCCAGCCGGGAATGATCAGCCGTATCGGGGCACCATTCATTGGGTGCAGTGCTTCGCCGTTCTGAGCAAAGGCAATCAGGTTTTCACTGCTCATGGCTTTGATTATGGGTACACCGCGGGAAATGGGTATTTTTCCTTCCTTGCCGGACAGGTCTTTATCCGCACCGTAATGCGCGGTATAAACGGCGTTATCTTTCACACCGGCGGCTTTCAGCACATCGGCGAGTCGCACGCCTGTCCAGGCTGAACAACCCACGGCGCCGTAGGTCCACTGATTCCCGGTGGCTTTGGGTTCGAAGAATGCGCGGCCATTCCCACCGCACTCCAACACCAGTTGCTGTTCTACGACATCGAAGTTTTTCTTCAGCTCTTCAATGGTTAATGTCATGGGGTTGTCGACCAGGCCGTCAATCGTTAATTTCCAGGCGTCCGGGTTAACATCAGCCGGCGGGATACCGTTATTTCGAATAAAATGCCGCGAGGTGGGTGTGATGTCGTCATTGAGAAGGTGGGGCGGAGTTTCTGCGTTCATTGGCCTGTCGTTCAGTACCGTCAGGCCATCTTTACCTTCTATCACCACATCATCCAGGCCTTCCGCGAAAGCGGCGGGGATCAAGCCTGCGGGCATGTTACGGTGAAAAGGAATCGCACCGCCAAGCACAGCAGCCATTGTTGCTAAGCCTGCGCCTTTCAAGAAACCACGTCTGTCCGGAAAGCTGACTCGGCCAAAGACGTTTTTGTCCGCTGAATCCGGGTTTTTCTCGTAGAACTCGAAGATACCTTGAGGTGTATTTTTCTTGTCTTTAGCCATAATTCGCACCTTATCAAGTCAACTAACAGGCGCCTCTGGTTCAACATATGTGACCAATCTAACGTTCATCCGGATCAACAAGATGAGTGGCTGAGGCACTTTTCAAGACTGAGAATCAAGCACTCAGAACGCAAAATTGCTTGCCTTCAGTGCTCAAAGGTTGCAGCTACGCTACTGAGTTTAGTTTGCAACGATATTTCTCTCAAACTCACTCGCTGAAGATAGGTAGCTTGTCCAATCTGATTACAGCAATGTTTTATGTTAATAACAGTCCTTGCCCGCAAGATGAAGAGGCGTTATTCGTATGATTCTGTATTCATTTTGTCGTTTGAAGGACTCAGTATGGCACTTTCACTTGGGCTTACTTTTTTGTCGCCCGTATTGTATTTAGTGTCGCGAAGCTTTATCTGATCAGCCCGTCGACCATGGATGCGTTAAATCGGGTTTTTGGCTCTCTGTTTATCTCAATGGGGGGTTAATAGCATGTGCTGAGCAGTAGTTATTGATTTATCAACAATAAACAAGCGCATTGACACCTCTTTTCTGATACTAAAACTGGCAAATCCCGGCCTCTCTGCAAATACTCATGAAACCAGTATTGCAGAGGGGCTCTGCGTGCGCTTTACGTAAAAGAGGATTTGTTATGGCATACCTGATTTACTCGTTAAACATGACATTGAATGGCCACTGCCATCATGAAGATGCCGTAGTGGATCAGGAGCATCATGAATACGCCCTTGAATTACTTCATGGCTCAGAAGCATTAATTCTGGGACGCCATACGTATGATCTTTTTGCGGCTTTCTGGCCTGAAGCAGCAACGAGGAAGGATTTACCTAAATATATGCAGTATCTGGCGATGGAGTTGCAGTCCATTCCCAAGCGTGTGGTCACAACACGTCCTCTTGAGTTTCCCTGGCAAAATACTGAGGCTCTGAAAGGACCAGATATTGAGAATACCCGGCAATTCTTGTCTGAAATAAGCGGCAATGTTGTTCTGTTTGGCAGTCCTGCTTTGGCTGCCTCACTGGCTGATGCAAGTTTAATTAATGAGTATCAGTTCTTACTTGAGCCTTTTGTCAGTACCAGTGGCAAGCAAGCTTTTGATGGTGCCAAGGTATGGCAAAGATTGATGTTGCTGGATGCCAAAAGGCTGAATCGGGATGTCATGCTGTTGAGGTATGCACCTGGGCCATAAACAAGGGGATTTCAGGTTGTTTTCGCGGTAATTCTCAGGCAGTGTTGTGGATTCTCAGATGTTTATATACAAGGGTTAACCGTGGTACGCAGTCATCAATTTACCCTGGCCGGGTGCGGCGCAATTTGTCTTTTCAGCAGTGTGGTTGCGCTTATTCGGAATGTGACCGAGCAGCTTGGCCCTGTAGGCGGTGCTGCCATGATTTACAGCGTCAGCGCTTTCATTCTCATTCTGACCGTTGGCTTGCCTAAGCTGTCTTCATTTTCCCGGAAATACCTTTTGATCGGCGGTCTGCTGTTTGTCAGCTATGAAATGTGTCTGGCGTTGTCTCTGGGGATGGCAAATGATCGACTGCAAGCGGTTGAAATGGGATTGATAAACTATCTCTGGCCGTGTCTGACGGTACTGTTTGCGGTGATTTTCTCACGACGGTCAGTCAGTTGGCTGTTGTATCCTTGCTTATTACTGTCTTTCTTTGGTGTTGCCTGGACAGTAGCGGGTGATAGCGGACTGTCTGTGTCCCGGTTAACCGACAATGTACAAAGTAACCCGCTTAGTTACACGCTCGCGCTGAGTGGGGCGTTCATCTGGGCAATTTATTGCAATGTTACCCGGATCATGGCCAGTGGTAAAAACGCCATTACCTGGTTTTTTGCAGCAACAGCAGTCGCGCTTTGGCTGAAGTTTATGTTCACTAATGAACCGCCAATGCAGTTTGATCTCCCGGTGATCAGGGATTTGCTATTGGCTGGTCTTGCCATGGGTGGCGGCTATGCATTATGGAATATCGGGATCCTGCGCGGCAACATGGTACTGCTGGCAACCTTGTCTTATTTCGTACCTGTGTTTTCAACCTTTTTGTCTGCGCAGTTGCTGGGACTGACGTTAACGGCAACCTTCTGGCAAGGTGTTGTGATGGTGAGTGTTGCTTCTGTACTGTGCTGGTGGATCACCCGTGAACAAGCTTCTTCACAGCCATTACAGGAAGAACAGGCCTGATCGTCACCCAACCCGCATATATTGCGGGTTTTTTATTCGTCTATCCTTACATCCAAACCACCAGCCTTTATTTCCATTGAAGACGATCACGATTCTTCTAATGACATATCAAATAAATTGAATATCAAAGTAAGATCCGACGCGAATCACTAAGATAGCGTTTTTGCTGGCTTACGCGATTCGGATTTACTGCAAATGTATTGATGATAGAAAGGAATATTGATGTACCAGGTTATTGAGCAAGTGGTTGGCCCTGAAGATTTTTTACGTTTACGCGAAATCTCTGGATTATCGTCCCGTTCTTATGAAGCGGCAGTGAAAGGCTTGCCAAACAGCCTTTACGGCGTACATATTCTTTATGAAGGTATACCTGTTGCCATGGGGAGAGTGGTGGGCGACGGAGCCATTAATTTTGACATTGTGGATGTTGCTGTTGATCCCGACCATCAGGGAAAGGGCCTCGGGCGTCAAATCATGGAACATATCATGGCTTATCTCGACAAGGCTGCCTTTCCCCGCTCTTATGTGTCGCTGATGGCAGACGTTCCTGAATTGTATGAAAAGTTTGGTTTTAAATTGTCCCGGCCAAACTCGGAAGGCATGTACTGGGTGAAAAAGTAGTAAACGACAATCGTGACGTATCGCGAACATGATGTACCGCGAAGGAGGTTTGAAGATGATTTCATGTCAGCAATATGACTATATCGAAATTGCCTGCTTGTATAAGTTGCCGGTAAAACTGTGTCTGACAGACGGAAGTGAGATTGAGGGTATAGCCCAGGACACACTTCGCAATGAAGAAAAACAAGAGTGTATGTCACTGAAAACTTCCCTCGGGTTACAGATTGTTGTGCTTGACCAGTTGAACACAATGGAAGCGACCCGTCCGAACCCCCATTTCGAACGGGTGAGTTTTCGTTAGCAGACCACCAATAACGGACACGAATCACATCACACCAAGACTCTCTTTTTGGTTATGATTGTTAATGATGTCTATAGTCATCATTAAAGGCCTAAAATTGATTTAATGATGGCTATATGCATCATTACTTGAGGTGTACGTTAATGATGATTAAACTCACCATAATGAGGTAAAATGTATTTTATGATGAGTTTAGCTATCATTATTGGCCATGAGGTTTTGCATGAATTACCATGATTTGACGCCAATGGCGCTCGCAGAGCTCATCGGCGAGCGCATTCAAACCTATCGTTTAAACGCGAACATGACCCAGCAAGAGATCGCCGAGATCACGGGTCTCAATCGCACCACGATTAAAAACGTAGAAAGCGGACGCTGCAAAGTGGAAACACTCATGGCGACGATGTTGGCGCTGGGAATCGTAGATCATCTCGACAGCTTCCTCCCGCCTATAGATTTATCCCCAATCCAACTGGCAAAGATGAAAGGTTACCAGCGGGTTCGGGCCTCCAACAGACGGAAACCAAGCAACAAGACAAAGTCCCCGGAAGATAAAGCAGATGATGGCAACAAGGAAGACTTGGGATGGTAAAAGAATATGTTGTGGTGAAATATCAGGGCCGGGATGTCGGTGCTGCCACCTTTGACACGCAGACAAAGCGCAGTTCCTTCGAATACGACCGCTCATTTATTGATTCAGGTCTGGAGCTATCCCCCCTGATGATGCCTCTGGGCACTCAGATATATCAGTTTCCCAATCTTGACTGGGACACCTTCCGCGGTATGTCCGGCCTGTTGGCGGACTCGCTCCCTGATGACTTCGGGAATGCGGTGTTAAACAGTTGGGTTGCCCGTAACGGTAAACAACCGGGTGATATCACGCCCCTGCAACGCCTCCAGTACACTGGAGAGCGGGGAATGGGGGCATTGACCTATTCACCGGCAAAGAGAATGAACAAACTCAACAGCTCCAATCCTGTCGAAGTTCAGGAATTGGTGTCCATTGCTCAGGAAATTCTTGATGAGCGTACTCAGTTTGGCGTTGATCTAAACGGCCATGGTGATGAGGACAAAGAGGCCATGCTGGCCCTGATGTCAGTAGGCATGAGCGCGGGCGGGGCACGGCCTAAAGCTGTGCTGGCATTCAACAAGGAATTCACAGAGGCTCGTTCCGGCCAGACAGATGCCCCGGAAGGTTTCACCCATTGGTTACTGAAATTCGACGGAGTCAGTGAGCACAATAAAGACAGAGAAACGTTTGGTGATCCACTTGGTTACGGTGCTGGAGAATTCACCTATTACCAGATTGCCAGTGAGTTATGTGGTATTGAGATGATGCCCACTCGTTTACTGCAAGAAGGTGATCGCCGTCATTTTGTGACACAGCGGTTTGACCGGGTCCAGAATAAGCGTGTCCACACGCAGACACTCAACGGTATTGCTCATGTGAACTTTAAGCGGGTCGGTGAGTATTCCTATGAAGAGCTTTTTGCCATTGCCCGGAGGCTTAAACTCAAGGCTTTTGACGCTGAACAACTATTTCGCCGAATGGTGTTTAACGTTGTGGCCAGAAACCACGACGATCATTCCAAGAACTGGAGTTTTATGATGTCAGAGAAGGGGGAGTGGACATTGGCGCCTGCCTATGACCTTGCCTACTCCTACAAGAAAGGAAGTAAGTGGGTAAACAGCCACTGGATGAGTCTCAACGGAAAGCGGGACAATTTCACCCGTGAGGATTTCCATCAGTTCCGTAAACTGAGCCCGTTATTCACCAAGGAGAAAGTTGATAGCATTCTGGACTCAACCATAGAGCATGTCTCTACCTGGCGATCAAGAGCTCAAGATAACGGTGTCCCTGAAAGTCTGATCCAAGAAGTCGGAGCAAATCTGAGACTGAAGATTTAACGATATTCTCAGTTTATTAATCCTTGAAGGCTTTACACTCGGTTTGCGGGGCTAAAAAACAGCAAAGTAATGGTTATAAATATCGAGCTAGAACAACTGCCAACGATATTCAGCGTCGGATCGCGAGGGTACTTTGAAAACCTCACTACGGAGATGCGGGCTTTTTCCCTTAATGACAAATGAGAGGCGAAAAGCCATAGTTAACTTAAGAAGAAATGGCCCACTAAGGCGAGAGGATGAGTCAGTCAATGAATGAACAGGAAGCCAAAGAAAAGCTGGAAAGCTCGTCTAGAAAAGTCACGGATAAAGACATTCAGCGTGTGTTAGATAAAGAACAGGTCATTGAAGACAAAGTGCAGAAAAGTGGCACGCTGCGTAAGTATTTCAACGTAGTGAAATCCATGTATGGCCTGGTTAAGGCTTACTGGAAAGGCGAGTACCGGGAAATTCCCTGGTTTACTGTTGCTGCCATCGTTACGGCCTTACTTTATGTGTTTAACCCATTGGATGTTCTGCCGGATGTGATTCCCTTCCTGGGGCTGACGGATGACGCGCTGATTCTGGCCGTCTGTCTCAAGCTTGTACAACAGGATCTGGATGATTATGAAGCCTGGCGAGCAGGAAATGCCTCGAAAGGTACAGAACAGCCAGACGTTAAAAACGAATAATTTCCTTTTATTTCAAAGTCAAAAAAGCTGCCAGTGAATATCAGGCAGCTTTTTTTGTGTCTGAGACAGTGGTAGTTACAAAGTTATACATTTTATTTTCTTGTACAACTCGTTAAGCTTAACTAACATCATTGTACAAGATGATTTTTTGTACAGGTGTGAGATGAGTATCCCGGTAGGTATTAGTGCATGTGTACTTGGCGAGAAAGTGCGCTTTGATGGCGGACACAAAAGAAACCGCTTTGTGACGGACGAACTGGCAAAATTTGTACAGTTTCGCCCGGTTTGCCCTGAAATGGCAATCGGCCTGCCTGTTCCACGCCCAACAATACGGCTGGTACAGCAGGAAAATGGTGAGCGCCTGGTCGATAGCAAAGGCGGTGAGCTGGATGTCACCGAAAAAATGAAGGCGTTTGCTGATAAGCACATCAGCGGCATTCAATCTCTGTGTGGCTTTGTAGTATGTGCCAAATCACCCACTTGTGGCATGGAAAGGGTGAAGCTGTATATCCCGAACGGTAACACAGTACCGGGGGGCACAGTGGGGGTGTTTACCCGAAAATTGATGGCAGCTATGCCCTGGTTACCCGTCGAAGAGGACGGGCGGTTGCATGACCCAGCGCTGCGTGAAAACTTTGTGTTTCGTATTTATGCCTTACATGATTTTTATCAAAACATGGGCAGTGGCTTGAGCATGGATGCGTTCGTTAAATTTCATTCACGCTATAAATACGTCCTGATGGCACACAGCCCGACAGCGTACAGAGAGTTGGGGCGGCTAGTGGCCGGCATCAAAGACTGGGATCTGGCGGAATTTTTCGTTGAATACCGTCAGCAGTTCATGGATGCCCTGAGCAAACATGCTCGCCGAAGCAACAACACCAATGTGCTAATGCATTTACAGGGTTATTTCAAACGCAACCTGACCGGCGAACAAAAGCAGGAATTGCTGGACCTGATTGAAAGCTACCGCCTGGGTCATCAGCCTATTCTGGCCCCTCTGGTCTTGATCAAACATTACCTGAAAGAATACCCGGATCCGTATCTGCAGTTGCAGACCTTTCTTAATCCGTATCCGGAGGAGTTGAAATTACGTTATGGCCTCTGAAGTTATGTTATTCGCTATTAGAGAAGTGTCTGAAATGACGGGGGTGAATTCCGTCACTTTACGCGCATGGCAACGCCGGTACGGGCTGCTCAAGCCACAGCGCACAGAAAAAGGGCACCGTTTATATACACAGGCGGATATTGAAAAGATCCGTTTGATCCTGTCCTGGCTTGAGAAAGGCGTTACTATCAGCAAGGTAAGGCCGTTACTCGAAGGCCAGGTGAGTGACGCCAGCGGTCAGGAAAAAGGCAGTGATGGGATAGCACCGATACTGGGCGCTTTATCAGATTGCCGGCGCGAAAAACTCGAACAGTTACTGAGCCAGCTGATGAAAGAATACCCGCTGCCAATGTTTGTCGAAAAAGTGGTAGTGCCTGTAGACACCCAGGTAAACGATCCGGCTAATCCGCTGCGGGCGATTCAGCAAGCACTGTGGCAATCCACTCTGATAGAGCAATGCGCCAGCCTGGTAGCCAAAACACGTAAACGGAGCAGCCGCAAAGCTATGCTGCTGAGCTTTGAACCGGCCCAGGATGGCATTACGCATTACATCTGGCTCACCGCTCTGTCACTGAGCAATAAAGGTTACAGTGTCACTCTGTTGGGTAATCTGCCGTTTAACAGCAAATTACACGGTCTGGAAGCGGCAGTCTCACAACAGGCATTTGAATCTGTGGTTGTGATTGGGGAAAGCAAGCTTCCTCCGGCGATTTTAAAGCAACTTGCGCGTGTAGACAGCGAGTGTCAGTGTCCAGTCTCGCTGAAAGGCAGTATCGCCGCTATCCATGCTGACTGGGTGCAGCAGTTAAAAGGAGCCTGATGCCATGACCGCGACCAATAGCAGCAATCGATGCCTGATGTGGTTTCGGGCAGATTTGAGAACGGTCGATAACACGGCCCTGATTCAGGCATGCCAGAAGTACCATACTGTGCTGGCGGTGTTCATTGCCACGCCTGAGCAGTGGGTGAGTCACGATGCGGCTCCCATCCAGATCGATTTTATTCGCCGTCGGTTAGCTGTGCTCCAGTCTCAGCTGGCTGAACTTAATATTCCACTGCGCATAGAGGCAGTTGCTGACTTTAACGCTGTCCCTGACTGCCTGACAACATTGGCTCACGACTGGCAGGCAGAGCATGTGTTCTGTAACAAGCAGTATGAATGGAATGAGCGCCAACGTGACATGGCTGCGGGTCATGCGCTGGCAGAGGCGGGGATCAAATTCAGCGCTCTGGAAGATACCTGTGTGCTGCCTGCCGGCAGTGTTCTGACTCGTCAGGGCGAGTCTTTCAGAGTATATACGCCTTTTCGCCGCGAATGGTTACGTCTGTTCCAGCAAAGCCCGGCGCTGGCGCAACCTGTGCCGCAACCTGTATCACCCGATGACTGTGCCGACCGTTTTGGCTCCGTGATTGAGACCAACTTCGGACCGTCATGGATGAACTATCCGATGGCAGACAGCAGTCGCTGGCCAGTGGAAGAAAACTCTATCCGCGATGCGCTGATGCGCTTTTGTATCGAGCATATTGCGGACTACGGCGAGCAGCGGGATTTTCCTGCCGTGGAGGGCACCAGCAAATTATCACCGTATCTGGCTATTGGTGCCTTGTCGGCCCGGCAATGCGTCTCTGCGATTTTACATGAGTACCCGCACGCAATTGAGAAGCAGGACGCAGGGCCTTTTGTCTGGCTCAATGAAATTATCTGGCGTGAGTTTTACCGTCATCTCATTGAGGCTTACCCGAAAGTCAGCCGGGCCCAGCCATTTGTCGGTTGGACAAGACAAGTGACCTGGCATTCCGACAAAGCAGCACTGGCACGTTGGCAACAGGGAGAAACCGGTTTTCCCATCGTCGATGCCGCCATGCGCCAGCTGAAAGCCACCGGCTGGATGCACAACCGACTGCGGATGATTACCGCCAGCTTCTTAACCAAAGATTTGCTGATCCACTGGCAGGCGGGCGAGCAGTGGTTCATGTCTCATCTGATCGACGGGGATTTGGCATCGAATAACGGTGGCTGGCAATGGGCGGCATCTACCGGCACCGATGCTCAGCCCTATTTTCGGGTATTCAATCCGACTACGCAGGGAAAAAAGTTTGATCCAAATGGTGAGTTCATACGTATATGGGTAAAAGAGCTCGAAAACGTGCCTGACAAGTATATTCACACCCCCCATGAATGGTCAGGCGCAGCCAGCCTTGAGTATCCCACGCCTATGGTGGATCACAAGTTGGCGAGATTACATGCCATTGAGGCATTTAAACAGGCAAAAGCCACATCATGAAAGATCAAGGTCGCGAACTTGTTATGAGTAAATGGCGCGTTCACCCTGGCACTGTGATGCTCTTTTTTGAAAAACCGGGTAAGTGACGTTGTCACATGTTATGTGAGGTTCTGATTCAAGTGGTTGAAGCGCGAGCCAGTGCGACTATACGTTTGAGCAGCCAGCGCAGCAAGGTCGGTATGTGGTCAATTTCCTCACTGTCTGTAAACTCCACCATAGCCAGAGCGACATCTGGTTTCGCATGATGTTTGAGCGCTTTTTGTATGATCTTTTTGGGTGGCGCAGGGTGGTCATCCGACACTCGTGCCAGCTTACGAAACAGGGGTTCATAGCCGTGGTGAAACAGGAAATGTTCGATATCGAGATCGGGTAAGACAGTTAACCTGTGTTTGTCTGATTCGCTGCCAAGCATGTGCCGCACCGTTTCTGCGTACTTCTTACCTGCGGCATCACCATCTGTCACGACATGCCATTCTATTCCCATCAATTTCGCAATTTTGATGATAGGCCTCAGGCCACTTTGTGCAAATTCAATCACCTGCACGCCTTCTGAAGCAAAGTTGTAGCCGCACCGGTAACCAAATTCATTTAACAGCCAGACTTCTGTTTCCCCTTCCACGAGCAACCAGGCCCGGGCATACAGTGCGCCGGGGCGATGTAACCGCACATGAAAGCCGACTCTGCGCAGTTCATCCCGGCTCAGGCTGTGGCTGTCAAGGCTGTAGACTCGGGTTTTATCGGGTTCTCTGTTGAGTTTCTTTATACTGTTCAACGGGACAACAGAGGCCAGTTCCGGGCTGTTGGTGGTAAGAATTTTCTGCATCGGCATATTAACGACAAAAGCCCAGGCTTGATGAAGAATGATGGGGTGAAGTCTGCCTTCCGGGTCTTCAAGGATCATGATGGGGCGTGATATACGCTTCAGTTCTACCGGCCCCCGTGCGCGGATGTAGGCATTGATGAGCCCCATCAGTACCAGTTTGTTTTGCTTGGTCATTTCCGGGCGGGCCAGCATTTCCAGAGGGTTAGGGGAATAGTGACTGCGTTCAGGGAAATGCCGGTGGCCCCTGTGGGGCGTTTTATGGTGCGGTGTAAACGCAAAATAATGATCAACCAGCGTCCGCAATGCCCGGATACTACTTTTGATTTCATCGCTGCTGACATGGCCGGGACGGGTCAGCAGGCGGCGGCAAGTGTTATCCAGCCGGCGCTCTATTCGGGTGTTGAGGGCATTGCGTTGTTCCTGATCGAGCTCTTCCTGCTGCTCTGCGTCAAGCCGCAGTTGCCTCGCATCGCGGATCCGCACTATGGGATGTAAAACCATCAGTTGCCTAGCAAGCTTGTTGCTATCCGGGCAGTCAATGATATTGCCACCGGCATCAAGAAAATGGCGTTCTGTGATCACTTTGTCGTCTTCACGCTCGCTGCTTATCTGATAGTAAAACTGCTTACCATCTTTGCCGTTCCTGACCCACACGGGCTTGAAGGAACGGTAGCGTCGCGCTTTGTGCTCGCCCGGATAATCTTCAACCCAGTTCAGGACGATTTGCAGCTGAGAGACCTGAGTATGGCCCAGTGAGTAGTCAACATGAAAGTCAGAAAAATGAAAGTTATGGAATTTGGCGTCCGGTGAGAGTGCGATACTGAGTGCATCCAGTAGGGAAGATTTACCCCAGGTGTTTTCACCTATGAGTACCGTCAGCTCATTCAGTGTCAGAGACAAGCGCTTGATACCTCTGAAACCGGCAATTTCGATTCTGCTTAAATGCATTCTTCACCTGCCCACAGTGTTTGCTTACTGTAAGCCTATAGCATTAACAGACAGTGTGTTCATGTATATGCTCACAAAATTGGCAGAAGCTGTTGATTTTCATCGTGATTGAAATTGAGCCCGGACGGCTGCTTGTGATGAAGGGATGGGGTTGTTATAGTCCAGACCAGACAACAATCCGGGCAATGGCTCAGGATTATCAAACACCTATTGGGTAAAACAAACCCAAATTTTCAGGAGTTGGCTGATGGCAAAAATTATTCATACCATGGTGCGAGTGCATGATCTGGAGAAGTCCCTCGTCTTTTATAAACAGGCGCTGGAATTAGATGTTGCTCACCGCTTGGATTTTGATGACTTCAGCCTGGTCTATCTGCGCAATGATGAGAATGATATGGAGCTGGAGCTGACCTGGAATAAAGGTGCTGAGCCCTATACTCACGGCAGCGGCTACGGTCACATTGCCGTGGCTGTGGATGACTTGGATGCTGAACACGAGAAGCTGCACTCTCTGGGGTATGCGCCACTGGATATTAAAGAGTTTTCTCGCGATGGTCAGTTACTGGCACGCTTCTTTTTTGTTTTAGACCCGGATGGCTATAAAATTGAAGTCCTGCAGCGGCATGGACACTATCAGTAATACGTTTTACGTATGAACCTGTGAATGTATCAGAAGGCAGCATTAACGCTGCCTTTTCTGACTTTCAGTTGCCTGTTTATGGTGATATTTTTGTGACAGATGAGATATTCATCCCTGGATACGGGCCTTTCCTGTATGATGATATGCACAATGTGATAAAAATTATATCTGATTGAAATATTTCACGGAGAACAGAAAGCCTTTATGACCCGACACACTCAAGCCCGAATCACCATCGCCCATATCAACGATACGCACTCTCACTTTGAACCCTCTGCAATCAAACTGACTTTGCCCGAACATGTGTTAATTCAAACACCAGGCCAGTCTGTTACCGGGAATGAGCATGAGACGACTGTGTATGCCAGTTGTGGCGGGTTTGCACGGGTATTGACGGCGGTGAAAGAGGCAAGAAAGCAAGCGTATTTAAATGGCCGTGAGTTTATGTTTGTGCATGCCGGCGACTGCTTTCAGGGCACATTGTATTTTTCTCTGTTCAAAGGTGAGGCTAATGCCAGACTGCTTAATGCGATTGGCGTAGAAGCTATGGCGCTGGGCAATCATGAACTGGATATGGGTAACACGCTGGTTGCCGATTTTCTGGATCAGGTCGATTTTCCAATGCTGGCCGGTAACTGGGATCTGAGTCAGGAAGATCAATCCAAGCGTAACCCGCTGAGACCCAAGTCAAACCTGCTGGCCTATAACAATGAGACGGGTTGCGCACGTTATATGCTGAAAGACGTGCAGGGAGAACCTGTCGCGCTCTTTGGCCTGACCATTGAAAATATGGATAAAATTGCCAACCCGGACCCGGATACCTCTTTCCGGTCGGTAGTTTCCGTTGCTGAAAAGACCATTGCTGAGTTACACCGTCACGGCGTGAACAAAATCGTGCTTCTCAGTCATCTTGGCTATGAACGTGATCTTGAACTGGCTGAAAAAGTGGAAGGGATCGCCGTTATCATTGGCGGCCATACCCATACCATGCAAGGGGATTTCACCAATGTCGGATACGGCAAAAAAGACCAGTATGCCGTCAATATTAACGGTACTTGTGTGGTGCAGGCCGGTTGTAATGCACTGGCGCTGGGACAGGTTTCGATCGATTTCGCGGCTGATGGTAGTGTTGAACAGGTGTCAGGCGGTAATCAGTTGCTGCTTGGCCGTCAATTTACTCTGGATGCCACTCGCAATGAGCATTTAGACCCGGATTGCCATGAAGTGGTAAAACACTATCTTCAGCAGCAACCCAATATCACTATGTGCGCTAAGGATCCGGTTGTAGAGAATATTCTGAATCTGGATTATCGTCCTGCGGTTCGAGAGCGACAGACCAATAAAGTGGCGGAGGTTACTGAATCACTCCGTCATGTCAGAGTGCCTGATAGCCATGGTGCGAGTGCTATTGCCCCTCTGGTGGTTGAAAGTTTTGTTCATCATGGCAGACAGATGGGCTTTGAGGTTGATTTTGGCATTCACAATGCTGGTGGTGTCAGAACCTCGCTGAACCCAGGGCCTATCAGTTCTGCAGATATTGCCGGGCGCTTATTACCTTTCGCCATTGGGCTGATGGTCTATAAAGTCAGAGGCGCCAAAGTGCGTGAAGCGCTGGAAGGTGCGATAGATAATGCTGTTGATAACGGAGTTGAAGGCACGGGTACCGGCAGTTTCCCTTATACGGCCCATCTGCGTTTTACTTATCGCTGTTGCCTGCCGAAAGGTCAGCGGATAGAAAAACTGGCTTATTTCAAAGAAGGGGACTGGTTGCCTCTGGAAGACGACGCTGTTTATACCTCAGTGTCGTCCGGTTATACGGCGACAGGCAAAGAAGGCTATCAGGCGCTGCTGGACTGTGAAATGGCGCCTTTATCACTCGATTGTACAATGGCTGAAGCGTTTGAAAATTATGCGCGTTATCAGCAACAGCTTTCTGCACCGAAAGATGATCTGATCACTTACATTCCCTGTGAGTGCGAGCATGTTGATCACGAACATGGTGCGGCGTAAAGCTCAGCATCAGTTGTTGGCAACTCACCGTCAGGCCTGGCAATACGTCAGGCTTTTTTATCTGTATTTTCCATTTAATGATGCTAGCCCTTCGGTCGACTGATTACTGATAAGGTGATTAAGCAAGAGTCGGGTATGAATCGGGATTGGCTGGATGCAATTTTAATCAGTGTTTGGATTGTGGCCTGGAGTGCACTGACATACTGGGTACCAGTGTCAGGCATCTGATTAACTGATATAAGGAAGAGGTATTCAGCAGAATACCTCTTTACGCGTCAGAAGCGTTTAAGCGAATGCGGCTTCGGAAGCCGTGTTGCCTTCACCTGTCTGCGATGACAGGTGCGCTAATCGGTAGGCAGCAAGATCTTCAATGGTTAAAACCGGCATATCATGACGCTTGCCGAATGATATTACTTCAGGCAAACGGGCCATGGTGCCATCGGGGTTGGTCAGTTCACAAAGCACGCCGAACGGCTTTTTGCCAGCTAAGCGCATGAGATCTATGGTTGCCTCTGTATGACCACGACGACCCAGCACACCTTCAGAATTTGCTTTGAGCGGAAAAACATGGCCAGGCCTGTGCAAATCTCCGGGCTGTGCGTCATCGGCAATTGCTGCTTTGATGGTGGTGACACGATCAGCGGCAGAAACGCCTGTAGTAACTCCCTTTGCAGCCTCGATGGTTACCGTAAAACCGGTTTGATTCACGCTGGTATTATTGTCGACCATCATGGGTAACGCGAGTTGCTCTACCCGATCTTGGGGTAAGCACAAGCAGACAATGCCTGAGCACTCGCGAATCATCAGTGCCATTTGCTCAGTCGTGAGCGAATCGGCGGCATAAATGATATCACCTTCGTTTTCACGATCTTCGTCGTCAACCACCAAAACACCACGACCTTCACGAATAGCGCGGATGCCGGTTTCAACGCGCTCGAAAGCGGTACCAAAAGGGGAAAGCAGAGACTGATTCATGGTATGTACTCCATTATTAACATTAACGTTACCAGAATCAGGGCGTAAAAAAACAGCGTTTCAGCCAGGCTGAAATAGCTTTACAGGTAGGTGTTAGCAGGCAAGCCACAGGCTCGCTGAACATAATGTAAAAGCAAGAAACAAATCCGCTGATTCTCTTCCATCCGGACTATAACCGTCGGCTCTGGACTCGCTGCACTTAGTAGAGAATGCAGTTTCACCAGATCTGCTGACCTTCATCCACACTGAGTGTGATTACGATGAAGCGCTCGCGGGCTTCTGTCGAAAAAGGCATGACTTTATCAGCCTGTTTCTGTCAGTTACCGCCGGTGGGGAATTTCACCCCGCCCTGAGAATTCCAGTCGATAATAATGAAATCACTGGGCGAAGAGCAAGACTGTCATCACGTTAAAGGATATTTATCTGTTCAATCAGCACAACTGCTTGTTTTCTGCTCACGGAATCAGTTCACAGAGGGCGTTTGCGTTGGGTTCTTGCTGTTGAGTAAGTTGCTCATCCATTTTACCACTAACGGCATGGCATAGATTGGAAGCTGAAGCGCACCAACAAGAATGAGATAGTCTGGGCCTAATGCGGTTCCGGCGACGGTATAAGTCAGCAAGACATTCCGATTGGCGGAAGTGATGCCTGCAAGAAGACCATTCTGAACATTTTTCCGCATAAACAGCAGAAAACCAGTAATAAAGAAGAGCAGGCATATTGCGATACCGTAACCAAAGTAAAGTAATCCTTGCTGCCATGACTGATCGACAAATGTACGAAAGTCAGCCATCAGCCCCAGCGGAAATGCCGGAACCAGCAAAATAGTTACTTGTGCAATTTTACTGTGCGTCCGCTGAAGAATGTGGGAAGGAACGTAGCGGTGACACAGGTCTGATAGCAGCATAGGACCAAAAATGAAAATAACCAGTCGCTGGAAATATGTCATCAGATCAAGACCGAAGCTGTCATGCTGGAAAAGGTAGAGATTGATACAAAGCACAACGGGCATCAGCAGCGTGGTGGCAATAGTCATCGCCATCGCGGTCATCACATCCAGCCCAACTGAGCGTGCTATGGCTGGTGTGGCAAATAATGATCCGGTTGCCGCAACCGCTGAAATAGCCAGGATCAGTGACGCGGAAGCCCCCAACACAGAGGCAATGAAGGTTGAGAGTATTGACAGCAATGCGGCATGATAAAAGGCGTATACCCAGATTTTAGGCTGAAATAAAAGGCTGATTAAGGCGTTTTGTTTCATCCCAATCAAAGTAAACAACATTAAAAAGAAAAGAATGTAAGGCAAATAAGGGAAAACTGCAGTAGATATCGCTGGAAAGGAAAATCCAATGACAGCTGCAAGTAATAAAAGTATTGAAGAGTGTCTCGCAAGCAGGGATAACATCTTTAATCCTGTGTGATTGTTAATTGGTTGTGAACTTTGGTTGAGCCTAATCTGATAACACGCTATTTAGGCATTAATTGATACCATTTCGTGACAGATTATTCATCTCTTCAGCGTATATATTTTTTGCTGCCACTCAAATTGAAACCTTTACGTAACAGATTAGATTTTTTTATGGGTCATTGGAAAAAATGTCATTTTTAGTTCAAAAATCAACCGGTTAGTATTTGTCCTGTAGAACAACATTAAACCCACCAAAAATGAGGCAATCATGGCACAGGCAATGCACTTCGACACCATCACAAATCAGGACGTCATGGAGAAGAAAGCCTATTCGCTGAACATCAAAGGATTGATTGCACACGCACTGGATATTTTGTTACCCCGTCAGCAGGTATCCGTTAAGACTTATCAGGTTTCTCATCTGCCAGTTCACTTGCAGAAAGACATTGGTCTGATTCGGTAAGCATATCACTTGCAAGACAACATAAGCGCCGGCCCTGAAGCCGGCGTTTTTTTGTTAATTTTTCTTATGTGAATATAGTGTAAGACAATGGTGGATAAAACGGAGTTAGAACATTTTCATCATAATTATCAGTTTTTAATCTGTTTGGGTTTATTTTACATAAGCATATGGCATGATAGTGTCATTAAATATATCGGAAAGGAGTGCTTTCGTGGGTTTCTGGTCAAAGCTCTTTGGAAGAGAAACGGCAGATTCGAAAACGCTTGAAGTGACACCTGAGGAATATAAAGGGTATCTCATTTACCCTGAACCTATTTCCGAAGGCGGGCAGTTTCGGATTGCTGGCAGGATTTGCAAAGAATGTGAAGGTGAGTTGAAAACACACACTTTCATACGGTCAGATTTGCTGGCAAGCAAAGCGGATGCGACAACATTTATGGTGAATAAAGCCAAGATGTTCATCGATCAGACCGGCGAAGCCATGTTCCGGTAAATTCAGTGTATTGTCTGAAGGAGTAAAGACGCTGCGCTGAAATGAATGCTTAGAGGCCGGTGCTTTTTCTCAGGGAACCGGACCCCGGTTATTGCTCATTCTATTTTTTGCATAGCTGGTGGGAAACCCTGAATGTTGTTGGGAGAAAACGGCAAATCGTGGGTGTGTAGTTCATTCTCTTTCAGTTTTTTGGCTGATCAGTGAAACGGACTACAGAGCCTGAGTTTGCCCTACATTGTTGGTGTTATTAACTTCAAGTAAGTCAAAAACATCCGTTGTTTAATCTCAAGTAAAGAGTGTTGTATTGGTTCCATTCTCAGCCGTTGCGATACTGGGAACTGGATACTAAATGTGTACATTTTGCTACTGTTCAGGGAATAACGATGCAGATAGGTGTGCCTAAAGAAATACTCGCGAATGAAACGCGAGTGGCTGCGACGCCGAAAACGGTCGAGCAGTTATTAAAAATGGGGTTCAGTGTTGCTGTTGAACATGACGCTGGTATTCACGCAAGTTTTGGTGACGCTGCTTTTGAAGCTGCAGGCGCTAGTGTCGTGTCTACGGAAGAAGTGTGGCAGTCAGACCTGATTTTTAAAGTGAATGCCCCCAGTGATGATGAGATTGCTCTCCTGAAAGAGGGGGCAAGCTTGGTCAGCTTTATCTGGCCGGCGCAGAATCCAGAATTGCTGAAGAAACTGTCCAGTAAAAATATCAACGTAATGGCTATGGATTCGGTGCCGCGTATCTCACGAGCACAAGCCCTGGATGCATTGAGTTCTATGGCAAACATTGCCGGTTATCGTGCTGTCGTTGAAGCTGCCCACGAATTTGGACGTTTCTTTACCGGGCAGATTACTGCTGCTGGTAAAGTACCGCCAGCAAAAGTGCTGGTTGCAGGTGCGGGGGTTGCCGGATTGGCCGCTATCGGTGCTGCGGGCAGCCTGGGTGCCATTGTTCGCGCCTTCGATGTACGTCCTGAAGTCAAAGAGCAAGTGCAGTCTATGGGGGCTGAGTTCCTTGAAGTCGATTTCAAGGAAGATACCAGCACAGGTGATGGCTACGCGAAAGAAATGTCAGACGAATTTAACAAGGCTGCTGAGCGTTTGTACGCAGAGCAGGCGAAAGACGTTGACATCATTATTACTACTGCGCTGATTCCCGGCCGCCCGGCTCCTCGCCTGATTACCCAGGAAATGGTTGATTCTATGAAGCCCGGCAGCGTTATTGTCGACCTTGCTGCTGCCAATGGCGGAAACTGTGCCTATACCGAAGCCGATAAAGTTATCACTACACCTAACGGTGTGAAAATTATCGGTTACACCGATATGGTCAGCCGTCTGCCGAATCAGTCGTCCCAGCTTTATGCCACCAACCTGGTCAATTTGATGAAGCTGCTGTGTAAAGAAAAAGACGGCAACATAGATATCAACTTTGATGATGAAGTACTGCGCGGTTTAACTGTGGTTAAAGAAGGTGAACTCACCTGGCCAGCACCACCCATTAAAGTATCCGCTGCTCCGCAGCAAGAAAAAGCAGTTGCCGCACCTGTTACTAAAGCAGTCAAAGAGCCAATGCCGCCAGCGAGAAAGTATGGTCTGATGGCAGCAGGGGCGTTATTGTTTGGCTGGGTCGCGAATTATGCTCCTGCTGAATTCCTTTCTCACTTCACGGTTTTTGTTCTGGCCTGTGTGGTGGGCTACTACGTCGTATGGAACGTTACGCATGCATTGCACACACCTCTGATGTCAGTGACCAATGCTATATCCGGTATCATTATTGTCGGTGCCTTATTGCAGATTGGTCAGGGGGTTGGCGTTGTGTCCTTCTTTGCCTTTATTGCTGTTTTGATCGCAAGTATCAATATTTTTGGTGGCTTTACCGTCACTAAGCGGATGCTTGAAATGTTCCGTAAAGATAAGTAAGGGAGTTGTTATCAATGTCTGCAGGAATTGTTCAAGCGGCCTACATTATTGCTGCTGTCCTTTTTATAATGTCGCTGGCAGGACTCTCTAAACAGGAATCCGCAAAGTCAGGTAACTACTTTGGTATGGCAGGAATGGCCATAGCATTGATTGCGACTATTTTTGGCCCGGAATCAGCTGGAACCGGCTGGATTATTCTGGCCATGATTGTGGGTGGTGCAATTGGTATTTACTATGCCAAGAAAGTTGAAATGACTCAGATGCCAGAGCTGGTTGCTATTCTTCACAGTTTTGTGGGTATGGCTGCCGTGCTGGTCGGTTTCAATACTTTCCTTGACCATGGTGAAGCACTGACTGGTGCGATGTTAACCATTCATTTGGTTGAAATTTTTATCGGTGTCTTCATCGGTGCTGTAACCTTTACAGGCTCCGTGGTGGCTTTTGGTAAACTTCGCGGTTCAATGTCATCCAAGCCTTTGATGCTGCCTCATCGCCATAAACTGAACTTGCTGGCTGTGCTGGTTTCTCTTGTTTTACTGACAGTGTTTGTGGATCCGGATCCTTCGATATTCCCACTCATTGTTGTGACAATTATCGCTTTAGCATTCGGTTATCATTTGGTCGCATCGATCGGTGGTGCGGATATGCCGGTTGTCGTGTCAATGCTGAACTCATATTCAGGATGGGCCGCCGCAGCGGCTGGCTTTATGCTGGCCAATGATCTGCTGATTGTGACTGGTGCTTTGGTTGGCTCTTCAGGTGCGATACTGTCTTACATCATGTGTAAGGCAATGAATCGTTCATTTGTCAGTGTCATTGCAGGTGGTTTTGGTACAGATGGCTCTGTTTCTACCGGTGATGAAGAAGTGGGCGAGTACCACGAATCCTCTGCGGAAGAAGTGGCAGAGATGCTAAAAGATGCTCGCTCTGTGATCATCACACCAGGATACGGAATGGCGGTTGCGCAAGCGCAATATCCGGTACACGAAATAACAGAGAAACTACGGGCAAAAGGGGTGGATGTCAGATTTGGTATTCACCCGGTTGCCGGTCGTTTGCCTGGCCACATGAATGTACTGCTGGCTGAAGCGAGAGTGCCCTACGATATTGTCCTGGAAATGGACGAGATTAATGAGGACTTCTCAGAGACAGACGTTGTACTGGTGATCGGTGCTAACGATACGGTTAACCCGGCGGCAATGGAAGACCCAGGTAGCCCGATTGCCGGTATGCCAGTTCTGGAAGTGTGGAACGCGAAACACGTTATCGTATTTAAGCGCTCAATGAATACCGGTTATGCAGGTGTGCAAAACCCATTGTTCTTCAAAGAAAACACCCAGATGCTGTTTGGCGATGCCAAAGAGAGTGTTGAGAACATTGCCCGTTTTTTGTAAGTAATACAGTAAACCACTAATTAAACGCCGCTTATTTAGCGGCGTTTTTCTTTTCCTATTTTTGATGCCTGATGCAAAGCTTCAACAGAAAAATGAATGAGTAGTCTGTTATCTGGGCCTGATTGACCTGTTAGGGTGGCGAGAATGCCTAATCCCTTTATAGTTATCTGATCTAATGACAATTTTCTGACAATACTGAACCGGTGAATGTTAAACTTCCGCGCTATGAAAAAGTATGTGCTAATTATTTCTATTCTGTTTACAGGCTCCCTTAAAGCGGAGACGGAAAGTTTACCTGATCGTATGTCAGCGGCTCGTGCTGAATTGCTTTCCAGTAAACCTCTGGCTACATACGATTTTCGACAGTTACAAAGTCGTTACCCGACACCGTTACTGCTGCCATCCAGTTTGTTGCCGCAGTCATCCAAGTACCCGCTATCGGCGCTGCGGCACCTTTATCAAAATGCGGAAACTTGTAAGGGCCCATGGCCAGTCAGCCCTTTGGTAACACATCCTGTGGTTTTTACTCGCGCGATGTGTAACAGCGTTGTGTTACCAAGAGGCTGGTTTGTACGTTCTGGCTATATTCATCCAGGCGGTGGGAGCTATGCTGCACGTTATCTGGAAAAGTTTCCAAATCGCAATAAAGAACTGGAAAACTACTTACACATTCAGGAGCGTGATTTAGCTGCGACAGGCACTGTGCTGGGACGATTACAGCGGATGAGCAGTGAAGAAATCCGAGTGTTTATTGCCGGTGCGGAAGCTTTTATATCCAATGGCGAACTTTGGATCCGGAATGGGAATGAATACCATGTCTATGATCAGCCTACATGGGCGCAGGCACTGGCAAAGCATGATCTGCACTTCACGCGTTTGGTTGCCACTGACTTCTGCTTAGTCAAAAGTGGCAACATTTGCTGGCAAGAAGAAGACAAGTCGTACCTGACGACATATTTGCTTGCAGGATTGCTGGTTGTCAATATTGGCTTACTCATGGGTTGGGTGATGTATCGCTGGCGAATTCGCCGACGAGCGATGCAGGAAAGAATGTTAGTCCTGCAAATCTTGACTCACGAGCTACGTACACCAATCGCAAGTTTGAGCATGACGGTGGAAGGTTTTCGTCGTCACTTTGATGCTTTGCCTGAAACCCTATATGATGAGTTCAGACGATTGACCGAAGATTCACGCCGATTAAGGCAGTTGGCTGAGGCCAGTAAGGATTACCTGCAGGCGAATCATCAAGAATTGAGTGTTCAGAATCTGGAGTCCTTTAATGAATGGATTGAATTTATTGCAGAACCCTATGATGTGACATTGTCACTTGCTGAGGACCGTAGCGTCAAGGTCAATATGTACTGGCTTGGAACCTGTATTGATAACTTGCTGTCCAATGCTCACAAATATGGCCAGGCACCGATTGAATTAACATCATCGTTCAAAGATGGAAAATTGATTGTCAAAGTAAAAGACCAGGGAAATTTAGGTAGTAAGGATTGGACCCGACTGAGAAAACCCTTTGTGAGTGAAAAGGGCTTAGGGTTGGGACTGACAATCGTTGAATCGATGATCCGTCGAATGGGTGGGCGGATGAAATTAATAGGTCCGCCAACCACTTTTATTTTGGAGATACCGTGTGAATCAAACTCTGCTACTGGTTGAAGATGACCGCAACCTTGCTGATGGTTTGCTCGAATGTTTGAAAGAAGCAGGCTATGAGTGCCTGTATGCTGACTGTGCAACCAATGTTGAAAATCTGTGGGCGCAAGCCGATCTGGTTGTTCTTGACCGCCAGCTACCCGAAGGAGACTCGCTGACTTACCTTGAAGGTTGGTTAAAGCTTAAATCGGTTCCCGTGATTCTGCTTACAGCAATGGTGTCTGTGAATGACAAGGTGATTGGCCTTGACTCAGGCGCCAAAGATTACCTGACTAAACCTTTTGCTGAAGAAGAACTGCTGGCGCGTATTCGTGTTCACTTGAGAAATGGTGAGTCTGAATCGCAAAATGCAAACCTGATTGCTATCGGTGAAACACTGATTAATCTGGAAAGTCGTGAAGTGAAGCAAAAAGGGGACTCTGTCACTCTCACTCGTACGGAATTTGAGCTGCTTGTTTTCCTTGCAAAACATTCAGGCCGAGTTTTCACCCGGGATGAGCTGCTTGATCAGGTGTGGGGCTATAACCATTATCCGACAACACGTACTGTCGATACCCATATCCTGCAGTTACGTCAAAAGCTGCCTGGTATTGAGATCGAAACTCTGCGCGGTGTTGGCTATCGGATGAAAGCACCGCAAGAATGAAATCGCTGTGGGTAACACCTGCCTTTGGGATCATGACATGTCTGTTCATGATCCCTCAGGCGTCGGCTAAATGGTTTGTGGGTAAGGATCTCTACACTGTTGCGCACCAGCGATTACTGGAAGGGAACACAGCAGCCAGTTTCGAGACTATGGTTCAGGCCTGGCAGCAGCTTCCTTCAGAGGAGCAGCAGGCTAACCTGAATGATTTACTTGAGCTTGCCATTACAGAAGATTGCGGTTTCAGTTTGAAACAGCGAAGTCTGCCTGAGTGGCTGTCTAAAGTGGCTGTTCGACGTGAAGTGATCCAGAACCTGAACCAGGTATTACTGAGGTTGTCTGTTACGGGAATTACTCAGGCTAAGCAGCTTGAGGTCACATTTTCCCGTTGGCCAGACACTCAATTCAGCATGCCTGCGGCCTTAATTTCTGAGAATGGTCAGTTTGTCACTGAATCTCGCCGTTTAGATGAGCCCTTAGCTGCAGGCCTTTATCAGTTGAAAATTACGGCAGGCAAGGAGCGTAGCTGGAATTCCTGGGTAATCCTGACCAAGCCGGATCCTAAACAGAAAATTGGCTGGAAAGACAGTAAAAACTGGCGTATTGAGCGTGAAGTCTTACCCAATTCAACGTGTCCATCGCCTGTATTGTCGATGAATTTGTTTGACTTGAACGACACAAACTGGAGCCCGATCTGGACTCAGGATGTTGATGGAAAACTACCGACAAGTTTGCCGGCGATTGATGTACCTGATGGCCGCTACTGGCTGAGTGTCGGATTGGTTGAAAGCCGCTGGCAGGGAGACATCTCTATTTTGGATATTCAACGAATAACCCGGCCTGTTGATTATCCTGATTTTTAACAGCGAAAGCAGAGTAAGAACCCGCTGGATGATTCTGAAACGGTAGCGCAGGTTTGACCACCTGCAACCAAGACCACAGTGTCTTGGTTTATTGTTTTACATCAACCTGTCTCTTCCATAATTGTCTATTATGTCTTTTTTACTGTAAATAGTGAAAAGCACATGCAAATTGTTGATAAAGCTTCCGCGCTGAGGATCCCCCCGTTTTTACGTTTGGCGTTTCGGCCCTTTTTTCTGGCTGCTGGTCTGTTCTCCGTGATCACAATGTTGATCTGGGCGGGCTTTTGGTCCGGCTTCATGCTGTTCCCTATGTACGGAAATCCAGTGTGGTGGCACAGCCACGAAATGCTGTTTGGATTTACCGGTGCTGTGATTGTTGGATTTCTGCTGACTGCAGTACAAAACTGGACGGGTGTTCCTGGTATCAGCGGCTGGAAGCTGGGGCTGGTGTTTGCAATATGGTTGATTGCGAGAGTTGCGCTGCTTGTTATGGCTCCCCATGCAGTCTGGATGATACTTGATCTGCTTTGGCTGGCTATGGCGCTCCTTTTTCTGGCGATACCTATAATCAGAAATCGCCAGTGGCGAAATGTCCTTTTTCTGCCAGTGTTGTTTCTGTTGTTGTTTCTGAATACTCGTATGCATGGAATCGTACTGGGTTGGAACCATGTTCCGCTGAGCACTGTGGCATTGCAAACTACCTTGTTAATTGCTGTGCTGATGACTGTCATGGGGGGCCGTGTTATCCCATTTTTTACGGCGCGTGGCACACAAACTGAACCCATCACACGTATACCCTGGCGTGAATACTTAGCCTTGTGGCCCATGTGGGCTGTTTTCCTGTCATTATTACTGCTCCCGCCAGAGCACCTCTCAATGTGGTTTGGTGTCTTGTGTATGTTTGCAGCATTGGCACAAATTCCGCGTCTGGCGCGCTGGCGAACAGGCAGCACGTTTAGAATTCCATTATTGTGGATGCTTCATTTAGCCTATTACTTTACTGTTGTGGGTGTGTTTTTGTTAGGTGTCAGTCAGGTGTTTCCTCAGCAATTAGCCTACAGTATCTCACCGCATGTCATAACAGTCGGTGGTATAGGGGGCATGATACTGGCGATGGTTGTCAGGGTCTCATTAGGTCATACCGGAAGGGCACTGCAGACAGGGAAGCTGATTTTTGCTGCTTTTGTCACTTTGCTGATGGCTGTGTTAGTCAGAACGTTACTGATAGTGATGTTTCCGGGGCTGACGCAACACGCCTACATACTATCCGCATTACTGTGGGCGGTGGCCTTTGGGCTATTTTGTATTGTGTTCTGGCCGATACTCACTCAGGCTCGTGCTGACGGGCATCCGGGCTAGGGCTTTTGAATTATCAATGACAGGCTGATGAAGAGTCGTTAGAATGGCTTCCCTTTCAAGAAGTGTACAGGATTCGTTATGTTTGGTGATTCGTCAATTTCTTTAACTCACGAAGAACAGCAAGAAGCGGCAGAGCGAATTCATGAGCTGATGGCGCAAGGTATCAGCAGTGGAGAGGCGATTCAAATTGTTGCTGAACAGATTCGCCAGAGTAAAAGTGCGGATAAGAGTCAGTAACCATTACAGTCAGACTCACAAAAAGGGCTTTGCAATAACGCAAAGCCCTTTTGCTTTTCAGCGACGGTTTGCTTAATCCTGGTCGTAGATAGTCGGGATTGGTTGTCGTTTATGCTGAGTGGCGTTATAAATGCCGATCAGCTTCTCCTTCACAGAATCACTGACTGTTTTTCCTTCAAGAAAATCATCGATTTCATCGTAAGTCAGCTGTAGCGCCTCTTCGTCCGTCTTTTGGGGTGTCAGGCATTCAAGATCGGCAGTTGGCACTTTGTGAACAAGTGTTTGCGGCGCGCCAAGGAAATCTGCAATTTGTCGTACCTGCCGTTTGCTCAGACCAAACAGTGGTGCTAAATCGCAAGCGCCGTCGCCCCATTTGGTATAAAAGCCGGTAATATTTTCAGCCGAGTGGTCGGTCCCCAGGACAAGTCCGCCAACCAGACCGGCGATCTCATACTGTGCCACCATACGGGTCCGCGCTTTAACATTCCCTTTAACAAAATCGACTTTGGCATCATCTTGTGGAATCACGCCGGTACCGCTCAGCGCATCCAGTGTGGCGGCATGCGTTCCATCGACGCCAGGCTTAATATTGACCGACACTGAATGAGTAGGGCGGATGAATTGTAAGGCCTGTTGGGCTTCATCTTCATCCTGTTGCTGCCCATAAGGTAAACGAACAGCGATGAACTGATAGTTTTGAGATGCGGACTCAGCATTAAGACCATCTACCGCCAGTTGAGCCAACCGGCCGCAGGTAGTGGAATCAACCCCACCACTGATACCCAGCACTAAAGACCGGCAATGCGCTTGTTTAAGCTTGTGTTGAATGAAAGCAACGCGACGCTGAACTTCAAACTCAGCGTCTATCACTGGGAGTACCTGCATTTCTGCACGGATAAGCTGTTCCATGACATGAATCCTCTGTGCTTAGACCAATTTCTGGACATTCGATGCCGAATACTGGTGAAAGCGGTAAAATGTATTAAACCTTTTACGAAATCATGCGATAACTCTTAAGTAGGATCAATGCTGATTGAGAAAGAAATTGGTATTTTTATTTTGTTCAGAGGGGAATGAGGCAACAGAAGTATGACAAAAAAGATTGCAGTATTTGGCAGCGCATTTAATCCCCCCAGCTTAGGGCATAAATCTGTGCTGGAACGGCTATCCCATTTTGATCAAGTTTTACTGGTTCCCAGTTATTCTCATGCCTGGGGAAAAGTCATGCTTAACTATGACTCTCGTTGCACTATGGTTGCCGCTTTTATCGCAGATTTAAATTTTGCCAATTTATCTCTTTGTCGAATAGAGGAAGCAATCTCACAAAATGATAAACCAGTGACGACCTATGATGTTATGCGTTCCCTGCAAAATGAACATCAGAGCGCAGAGCTGACTTTTATTGTCGGACCAGATAATTTTTTAAATTTTTCAAACTTTTATCGGGCTAAAGACATCTTAAGTCATTGGCAGATTCTCAGCTGTCCTGAAACGCTTCCCATTCGGAGTACTGACATTCGTGATAATATTGTCAAAAACAGGCCAATTTCACATTTAACAACTCCGGGTGTGGTTAGAATAATAACGTCAGAGCATTTTTATGTTGCCAGTGATGGTTAAAAATAAACCAGTCAGTATTTCTGTCGCCTATACGTTTAAAGTCCGAAAAATTTATTAAGGGTGTTTCGTGAATCGGGTTATTCGAAAATTGCATGTTGCTCTATTGCAGATCGGGCTGTTGTCTTTTTCGTATTCTGCATTCGCTTTACCTTGCCACTTTTATAGTCAGAAACAGCTTAAAAGTTTGTCTGAAGACGACAGAGGGGCCTACTTGCTGACCTGTTTTCAACCCTTAACGGTAGGGAAAGGGGGAGCTTATTCCACTCAGGCTCTGCCCTCAGCCGGGGACAATATGCGCTGGGATGAAGCTGAAAATCACCATGAGAACGACGCATCTTTTTGGGATGACTGGCAATCTGGCTCCAGTGGTCCAATGCTGAAAGATAACTCATCGTCCGCTTTCTATGGTCTGGGCTTGTGGCTTCCCAAAAAATATGAAGGTCTGGATATCATGACGCTGCAAGATGCCAAAGAATGGGTCATGAAACACGGTGTCATGATGAGTTTTGGACTGGGTTCAGAAGACGGCCAATCTACTAAATACCGAATCGATTACATGTGGCATGAAGATGAGCGGGATGGCGTCATGCTGCAGGTAGATATACCGCTTAAGTAACAATCGCTTTTTATACTCGCCCGGTTATCTGTAACCAGCTACCTGTACCAGGTAGCTGGGTGTTTTTTGTGAAGCTAAGCCGAAGCTTTAGAATGGGTAGTTAGCAAGAGTTTGACCAAGTGCTTGTAAATGGTCTAATTGGCACTCAAGTTCGCTGGCTATTTGCTCTGCATTTCTTCCGGAACGGGAGAGTCTGATAGCTTCACGGACGACAAGACAGGCTTCAAGTTCACGTACGCTCATCCCCAGAATGGCTTCGATTGATGATAGGTCTTCATCAGAAGCGGGTGAGCGCCTTTGAAGCAAGTTTCTCAGTACAGATTGCTGTTTGTCAGTAAGAGCAGGGCAAAGTTGCTGCGTAACAGGTGAAAACTTCGCCGTTTGATCAACTATGACTGCGAGTATCCGTCCTATAGGGCTATGATTGGTTTGAGACTGCTCTTTAGTTTGGCTCAGCTCTTGCAGTAAAGCGTCCAGAAGTGGTGTTACAGTCACAAAGCCTGCTTGCTGACACAGCGGTTGCTGGAGGCGGGCAGAGAAATGAATCATGCTATAGCGACAGCCCGGTAATACGGTTAAAGCATGAAGACACTCAAAGGGTACCCAAAATCCGCTACCCGCGGTTAATGCGAATTCATGTTTGCCCAGCCGTAACAGAGCGACGCCTGCATTGACGGTAATCAGGTATGCGGTAACATTTTTTCTGCGAGCGCCCACGGCCAGCAGGGACTGTTCAGCCTTTGTATATTCAATTGCCTGGTTCATGTTGTTCCTCTGAGTCAAAGCCCGCACATAGTGTTCGGTTTTACCTTCGGGGTCAAGATGGTCTGAGTCGGGCTCAGTAGGCAGAAAGTTTGTTGGTCAGACCTCCAACCATTAAACTGTTTGGGGCCGATCATTGGGTAATCAATCAAATCTGCGTAGAATGGCGCGATTTTAAAATTAGATGAAGCAACATAGTGCAAACAAATAACGATATTTATAAAGATATACGCCCCTACAATGACGATGAAGTCAGTGGGGCGATTCAACGCTTAATCAATGATGACGAATTCATCAACGCTATCCTCAACTACCGGTTTGCACAGCTATCTGGTGTGTTTGGCTGGCTGTTGCGCCCATTGATTAAACGCTTTCTTGTCCGTAAATGGTCAAGTGTTAAGACAGTAGAAGACGTTCAGCTGCAAGTGGCCAAGTACATGGCTGCGACGATTGAACACTCTTGTGACGGCGTCACCCATTCTGGGTTAGACAAACTGGATCCTAATAAAGCGTATCTGTTCATCTCCAATCACAGAGATATCGCCATGGATCCGGCAATGGTGAACTGGTGTCTTTACCACAATAACCTGAACACAGTCCGTATCGCTATTGGCGACAATCTTCTGAAGAAGCCCTGTGCGACAGAACTGATGCGTTTAAACAAAAGCTTTATTGTGAAACGTTCAGTGAAAGCGCCGCGTGAAATGATGAAAGCACTGGGTCTGCTGTCAGATTATATTGCCAATTCTATCGAAACTGGTCACTCAATCTGGATTGCTCAGAAAGAAGGGCGAGCAAAAGACGGAAACGATAAGACTGATCCAGCGTTGCTGAAAATGTTTTACATGGAAGGACGCAAACGGAAACTGTCTTTTGCCGAATTCATGACTCAGCTTAATATTGTGCCTGTGGCCATTTCTTATGAGAATGATCCCTGCGATTTAGCTAAGGCAAACGAACTGAATGCCAAGCAGACAACGGGTAGCTATGAGAAAGGCGAGTTTGAAGATATCGAAAGCATCGTACAGGGTATAGTCGGAGAAAAACGACGTGTTCATGTGAGCTTTGGCGATGTGATAGAGCAACCGTTTGAAACCCCAGAGCAACTGGCTGATGAAATCGACCGTCAGATAACGGGTATTTACCACTTGTTCCCTGCAAATTATATTGCTGCCGGTATCAAAGACGACTCAGTCACCGAAAGTGAAGAAGCGAAGTTTAACAGCAAGCTGGTTTCTCAACCGGAAGGCGTGGCAGACATCATCAAGAAAATGTATGCATTCCCGGCGTTGAAAAAACAGGGATAAATTCACCTCTTTTTCTGTATGGAGCTGTGGTTCAGAACTTGCCGTCCTCATTAGAGGCATTTAATGTTCTGACCACAGTCTCTGGCGAAATGACTTCAACCCGGCTGTTCGACCCGGATGTTGCCGGATCGCCGTTGCCTTGGGCAACAACCTGTATACGTTCTTCTTCAATCCCAAATACAGATGCAATATAAATGGCCACACTGAACGCCCGTTCATACGATAACGCCATATTATCTTCTTCGTTCTCACTCTCTGAACTGTGACCAATGATGATTACGTTACTGTCAGGATGCTGCCTGAGTCTGACTGCAATGGGATCGATTTTCAGCTGTTCGCGTTGCGGAATTTCAAAGCTGCCTTTGTCAAAAAAGACGGTGTCACTGACTTCAGGAATTTCTGTAAGGATTGCTTTTGGTGGTGGTGGCGGTTCTGCAACCTCTTCAACCGTTGCCGGCGTACTGGTTACTGCCGGAGACGGTTCAGTTTCTTCCTGAGTGGCACAGCCAGCCATGATCAGTACCCCTGATAAAAGTATGATGTGAAAAGGTTTTTCTCGAATGTAGGCTGAAAGAGTTAACATGGCTGCTCACCTGTAAGAACTACCTATAGGTGTAGAACAGTAAGTCAGGTTCCTCAACTGCAGTTCTAAGACGTGGCAGCACAGAGACTACTGGCGAGGTTGGAAAGGATGGCTGGTCATCCATTCTGCCATAAAGTCGATAAAGGCTCTTACTTTTGGGGCCAGGTACTTGTGACGCGGATAGACAGCGTACATGGGAAGCGCTAATTCTGGCTTCCAGTCTGCTAACAGCTGGGTTAACTGCTGAGTTTCTAATTCATCGTGGATCAGGTAGGTGGCCAGATAGGCGATACCTGCTCCTGCTTTTGTTGCTTCTAAAACAGCGGGCGCATTATTGATTCGGTAGCTGCCAGTGACCCTGACTGACTCTTTTACGCCTTCTTTTGAAAAGTCCCACTGGACATATTTTCGATCCCGGCTTTCATAGGTGATGCAATTGTGCTTGCGTAAATCAGCAGGAGTTTTGGGTTCGCTGTGCAGGGCGATATAGTCCGGAGAAGCGACAACGATGAATTCGCAATCGACAAGTTTTTTCGCAACCATGCCTTCAGGCGGGTGCTCGTGAATAGCCAGCCAGCAATCAAAGCCTTCTTCCAGCAGGTTAGGACGATGATCAAAAAGACTGATTTCCAGCTCAAGTTCAGGATGAGCTCGCTGAAAAGCGACCATTGCGGGGGTGATATTGGTGTTCCCAAATGACTGGGCGACACCTATTCTGAGTACGCCTTTTATTTCATTTCTGTACCCGGCAACCAAAGCCTCTGCTTCTTTTACGGTATCAAGCAGTTGCTGTCCAAATTCAGCATATTGCAAGCCAATATCTGTAAGGGCAACAGTGCGTGTGCTGCGCTGAACTAATTGACAACCCAGGCGTTCCTCAAGGAATCGAATTTGCTTGCTGACTTGTGATTTAGAAATGCCAAGGCGTTCAGCGGCACGTGTGAAGTTCTGTTCGTGACTGACAGTGGCCAGGATCACCATTTGTTGCAAATTTTCTAACATCAAGGGCTTACCTGTAATATTTCATACATAAAGAAGAGATAAAATTGTCATATTTAGTCTCACTGTTTGCTAGTGTAAACAATCACAATTTGATTCGGTAGTTATGATCCAAGATTCATTTAAAAGAAGATTAGTTTCTTCACTTGAACCCGTATTGCAGGTGTTCTGTTCATTTCTTATTTTAGGGTTAGGCAGTTTTGGTGGGCCAGTTGCTCATATCGGCTATTTCCAGCGATCATTTGTACAGAAGAAACAGTGGCTATCAGATTCTGAATTTTCCCAGGCGACGGCGCTATGCCAGTTCTTACCTGGACCTGCAAGCAGCCAGCTAGGCATGTTTATTGGGTATCGTAAGGCCGGTTATGTGGGCGCGCTGGCGGCATTTATCGGTTTTACTTTGCCCTCTGCAGCTTTGTTAACAGTGCTCGCCGTTCTGGAGAACAGAGACTACCAACCAGAATGGGTATATCAGGTTATTCAGGCGGCGAAACTGCTTGCGGTTGTGGTTGTCGCTGATGCTTTGTTCAGCATGATTAATAAAAGCCTGACAGATAAACTGACCGTTTGTATTGCAGTATTAGCAGCAATCAGTGTCTTTTTTACTCATGGATTAAGCGGCCAGTTGTTACCGATACTGCTGGCTGCAGCCACGGGGTTCCTCCTGTCCTTCATGCAAAAAGAACCGACGGACAAAACGATGCCTCGATCTTCCCCGGGAAAGCCAAATTTCGTCATTCTTGCTGTTTTCCTGGTACTTTTGCTGGGGCTGCCATATCTGGCTCTTCTCTCAAAAGAGTGGGCAGTGTTTAACAATTTCTATCAGGCGGGCAGTTTTGTCTTCGGAGGAGGGCACGTCGTTCTTCCCTTACTGGAGCCTTTAGTCCAGCAATGGATTGATGCAAATACATTTCTGAGCGCTTATGCATCTGCTCAGCTTGTTCCAGGCCCAATGTTTACCATGGCGAGTTATCTGGGCGCAGCGACTTTACCTGAAGCTCCTGTTTGGGGAAGTGTTCTGGCAACGCTGGCGATTTTTTTACCGGGCAGTTTGCTTCTTTTTGCCTTTTTACCGGCGTGGCAATCATTATTGCAACATCCCCGTTTACGTCTTTCAGTTAAAACAATTACAGCCTCTGTCGTCGGGTTGTTAGCGGCGGCTTGGGTCGACCCGGTTATTACATCTTCAATAACGAGCGGCTGGGACATCTTGGTGATTGTTATCGGTTTCGGTTTACTGAAAAAACAGCTACCAGTTTGGTGTCTGGCGATGATGTTTATTGGCTATAGTTTTGTTATTTAACATTTTTTCTGAAGTCGCTGTGGATTTCATTATGATCCTTTAGTGCACTATAACTTATCTGTGTGCATTAAAATAAAAGCACTGATACAACACACATTGCACAGTGCTTTTATTACCTAAAGACCGGCTTATCAAATTTGAATCACCAGAGAATGATTCTTGATTTTGAGTTCTGGTCTGGCAGTTTTCAGAAGCGATTGCTTAAAGTCGTCTTCCTGGAGTTTGTAGACAGGTATCTTCAATAGATATTGTCCCACGATCTCAATGAGAGGAGAAAGTATCTGGCTACTGGCAAAGGGACCTAGCGTATTTGGGGTAATATCCAGAGATTCTACTTTCAAATTATTCAGGTAAACAGCCCCTTCACTTTTGTCGTAATAGGGGATCGCACTGAAGTTGACATTGATAGCCACTTTTTGCTGCGGTTGACCCTTGATACTGATATCTGCTTTAGATTTTGCTTCGAGATTAATACGATCCGATGCCGAACGACCGATGCCTACTTTGATGTCGTTAAACAGAACATGAGCCTGAACGAAGCCGCCAAACCCTACCTTTTGCTCTACACGTGCTTGTTTATCAAGGTAATTCTGTACTTCTTGTTCCGTAATACTATAACTGGCACAAGAAGTCAGTAAAACGACAGAAGCGAGGAAACACAGTTTTCTGAATATCATGATCTCTACACTGCTAACTGAATGGGTTAACCCAAATTATGAGTAAAATACAAATGTCTGCCAAGCAATTTGGCAGTAAGGATTTTTGCTTTATGGTTAGGATAAGGTGTCAGAGTTTTGTCAAATGCCGTGAAATGAGAAAAGCCTGGTGTATTACCAGGCTTTATTGGTGTAAAAACAGTCAATTACGCTATTTCGGAAAATAACATCTCCAGGCTGTAATTCTCACGCTGAAGGGCATTTTTCAACTTATTCAACGAGCTTACCTGCAGCTGTCGGATACGTTCACGGGTAAGACCCACTTCCTCTGCCACCTCCTGAAGAGTCTGCGCTTCATAGCCAAGTAACCCGAAGCGACGACACAGTATTTCTCTGTCTCGTTCATTCAGGCTCTTCAGCATAGTCAGAGCGAGAGCATGGATGTCTGATTGATCCATCGAGGCATCCGGAGCGGTCATGTTGGTATCAGCGATGAAAGCAGCGATGGAATTTGAGTTGCTGTCGTCCGACAAAGATTGATCGATAGAAACCACAGGGGTGTCGTAGGACAGGACTTCTGAAATTTCATCTACAGATTTTTGCATTTTTTCAGCAACCTGCTCGTGAGTAGGTTCCTGATTACTGTTTTTCATCAGCTGTTTGTGCGTACGAAGTATGGTATTGATTTCCTTTGATACGTGAACAGGCAAGCGGATGGTTCTTCCCTGGTTGTGGATCGCACGTTCAATGGTTTGCTTAATCCACCAAGTAGCGTACGTCGAAAAACGGAACCCACGTTCAGGATCAAATTTTTCAACAGCAGTAATTAAACCAATATTGCCTTCATCAATTAAGTCGCTAAGCTGCATCGTGCTGCCGCGATATTTCTTAGCGATACTGACCACCAAACGCAAATTACTCTCAATCATGACAGATTTTGCGTGTGGGTCGCCAGCCAGACTTTTACGACTGTATTGAACTTCTTCTTCTTTACTGAGTAGTGATTTATGCGAGATTTCCTGCAAATACAAATGAATAACATCAGTATCAAAGCTACTTACTTCCTGTGTATTGACATCCATATCTGGTCCCCTCTACAAGGTTTGAGCAAGCTAACTAATTTTTCGTGTTTTTATTGCAGTACCAGAAAACACTAACACACAGATGTTACACAATCTATTCACAGGAAACACAAAGTTGCCATTAAGGTATACTTATTTGTTATTAGGCGATTTGAATTTCATCGCTTTTGTTCTTAAAAGGAATAATTAACCTGAGTGTCAATATTCATTCCCGTCGCTAATTTCAGCACGAGATGCGAAATTCTTGATTTTTTATGAAGTTTGATGCTTTATATTCTCTTACGCTCGGTGTGATTTCAGTCATTAATCAGATAAAATGACCCCCTTATTAACCTTTGTTTTCTTATGGTTTTCTTGTAAGAAATCAAGTGCTCACAACTTTAAGGTGAAGATAAAAATGGAGTTTCAAACACTTTTACTTTTTGCTCTGGCCTCAATCAGCCTTAACTTAGTACCGGGGCCAGATGTTATCTATATTGTGTCGAACGCTATGCGTGGAAAGATGCAATTAGGCATTCAAGCGGCTCTGGGACTAGGAATAGGGTACTTGGGACATACGCTGGCTGCTGTGCTTGGGCTTTCAACGATTATACTCAGCTCAGCTTTTTTATTTAGCGTAATAAAATACTTAGGGGCAGCGTATTTACTCTATTTGGGTATTTCGTCGATTCGAAACAGTATCCGTGGTAAGAGTCAACTGACAGCTTCCACACCAGTAAAATCAACATCGAATGTGTTTATGCAAGGCGTGATTGTTAGCGTTCTGAATCCTAAAGTTGCCTTGTTTTTTCTGTCTTTTCTGCCTCAATTTATTGATGTCAGCGCTGGCCAGGTCACAATACAACTTTTGACCCTTGGCTTACTGTTCAGTGTTTTAGCCACTTGTATTAACTTACTTTACGCCATGTTGGGTAGTTTTGTTTTTGGTAACCCTAAAATGTCAGGTTATGCGAAAGCGATTGAGGGTGTTTCTGGTGGTTTACTGGTTGCCTTAAGTGCCAAAGTGGCACTGACGCAGCGTTGATCAATCCTGAATAATAAGGTGGGAAGATGCTAAAGAAAGGATACTGTGTCGTTCTGACCACTTTTTCAGATGATAAGGTGGGTGAGGCAATCATCCATTCTCTGCTGAACAAACATCTGGCTGCCTGCGTTCAGGTGCAGAGTATTGACAGTTATTACCACTGGAAAGGCAAAATCCAGTCTGACAAAGAAAAACTGGTTGTCATTAAAACAACTCAAGACAGGTATTCAGAAGTCGAAGCCGATATCCTGGCGAATCATAACTATGAAACGCCGGAAATCATTTGCCTACCCATTGAAGCCGGTTATCAGGCCTATCTCGATTGGGTGCGCGTAGAGACACACCCTTGAGCTGATCACATTCACATCGAGCGATAATTGGGCCCGCTACCGCCTTCTGGTGGGGTCCAGATAATATTCTGGGACGGATCTTTTATATCGCATGTTTTACAATGAATGCAGTTTCCGGCATTGATTTGAAATCGTTTCTGTCCGTTATTTTCTACAATTTCATACACGCCCGCCGGACAGTATCGCTGGCTAGGCTCGGCATACTTGTCCAGGTGCATTTTTATCGGCAACTCTTTATCTTGCAGTATCAAGTGGCATGGCTGGTTTTCATCATGTTTAACAGTTGATAGAAAAACAGATGAAGTTCGGTCAAAACTGAGTTTTCCGTCCGGTTTAGGGTATAAAAGCGGTTCAGTCTGATTGGTCATTTTCAGGGTTTGATAGTCTTGTTTATCATCCCGAAATGAAAACAGGCTTTTTTTCAGAATATTAAATTCTAACGTTGCGATGGCTCCACCAACTAATGTGCCTAAGCGATGCACCTGAGAGGTGAAGTTTCTGGCTTCAAAGAGCTCCTCTTTCAGCCATGAGTCCTCGAACAGCGAAGAATAATCGGGTGATGTGTGCGAGTGGTTAACGGCTAGCTCCGAAAAAACCGCCTCAGCAGCGAGCATGCCAGATTTCATTGCAGTATGAGAGCCTTTGATTTTTGCACTGTTTAGCGTCCCAGCATCACACCCAATCAGTAATCCGCCAGGAAAGCTTTGCTCTGGCAGGGCATGCAGTCCGCCTTTTGTAATAGCACGTGCCCCGTAAGAAATACGCTCCCCGCCGTTTAACACAGAGGCGAAAACCGGATGGTGCTTCATTTGCTGAAACTCATCAAAAGGGCTGAGATAAGGGTGCTGATAATTCAGGTCGATCACTAATCCGACAGACACAAGGTTATCGCCAATATGGTACATAAAGCCCCCACCTGAGGTTTGGGTCTGGCTGAGTGGCCAACCGGAAGTATGTACGACAAGCCCAGCCCGGTGTTGTTCTGCCGGAATTTCCCACAGTTCTTTAAAGCCAATTGCGTAATGCTGGGGCGCTTTATCTTTATCCAGTTCGAAACGATCTATGACGGCTTTTCCTAAGTGCCCGCGAGAACCTTCAGCAATAAGCGTATATTTTGCTTCAAGTAAGATACCTGGCTGAAAACCTGGTTTTTCATTACCTTGCTTGTCGCGTCCCATATCAGTCGTCATGATCCCAGCCACGGCACCAGAGTCGTTAAAAAATAATTCAGCTGCAGCAAATCCCGGAAAAATGGACACTCCCAGCGCTTCTGCCTGTTGAGCCAGCCAGCGACATAATTCGCCCAGACTGATAATGAAGTTCCCATCATTCTGAAGGGGGGAAGGAACAAGTACTGTAGGGATACAGAACTGATTGTACTGATTGGAGAGCCAATACACCTTATCATCCTGAACCCGGGTACAAAGTGGTGCCTCGCGGCTTTGCCAATCAGGAAACAACTCATTTAATGGTCTGGGTTCAAACAAGGCACCGGATATGATGTGCGAGCCAACTTCCGCCCCCTTTTCGATCACACAAACCGATAACTCCTTTCCACTCTCCTTAGCCAGTTGCATCAGCCGACATGCCGCTGACAACCCCGCTGGACCGGCTCCGACAATGATCACATCAAACGCCATGCTTTCTCTTTCCATGCCCCATGTCCCTTTGTATTAAGACTATGAGTAACTGTAGTCCAGTTGACGTAAACGTAAACCCGAGCCACACTCAATGCAAAAGACATCTCTCGGCTTTTGAATGTCCGATTGGGAACTTTTTAATCAGGCATCTTGCCGTACTTCTTCATTAACATATTGATTTGCAAAGGAGCCGCCAGTGAAAGTGTTAGTCGCAATCAAAAGGGTGATAGACCCGTATGTGAAGATTCGTGTTAAATCCGACGGCTCAGGCGTTGAACAGCATAATGTTAAAATGGCCATTAATCCTTTTTGTGAAATTGCCATAGAAGAAGCGGTTCGCATGAAAGAAGCCGGCTCGGCCAGTGAGGTGGTTGTAGTCAGCGTGGGTGAAACGAGCTGCCAGGAACAGCTCCGTACTGCTTTGGCACTTGGCGCAGACAGAGCAATTCACATTGATAGTGCCGCACAAGCTGAGCCTCTGAATATTGCACGCATTCTTCATGCCCTTGTAAAAAGTGAATCGCCTGATCTGGTGATTATGGGCAAGCAGTCAATTGATTCAGATAATAATCAAGTCGCTCAAATGTTAGCAGCCATGTCTGGCTTTCCTCAGGGGACTTTTGCCTCAAAGATTGAAGTAGATAACGGTTTCATCAAAGTAACACGAGAAATTGATGGCGGTTTGGAAACCGTCAAGTTACGGCTGCCTGCGGTAGTCAGTACAGATCTCCGGTTGAATGAGCCCAGATATGCCTCATTACCCAATATCATGAAAGCGAAGCAAAAACCGTTAGATGTTATCAGCTTGGATGGTCTTGGTGTGACGCTGTCACAAAACCAGGAATTACTGGCAGTTTCATCACCACCTGCTCGCCAGGGGGGCACAAAAGTAAGTTCAGTCTCTGAATTGGTTGATAAACTAAAAAATGAAGCCAAGGTGATCTCATGAGTGTACTTATCATTGCAGAACACGACAATCATACGTTGTCACCTGAAACATCCAAGGTGATAACTGCAAGTCAGTCACTGGAGAGCGACTGTCAGGTATTGGTAGCGGGTTATCAATGCCAGGCTGTTGCAGAGCAAGCCGCTGGCATTGCGGGTGTGAGTAAAGTACTTCTGGCCGATCATCCTGTGTACACGCATTGGCTGGCTGAAAATATGTCAGCGGTTATCGCCGAACTATCAGCCGATTATTCTCACTTACTGATGGCAGCAACGACAACCGGAAAAAACATATTACCGCGTGTTGCCGGTCTTCTGGATGTTGGATTACTGGCCGATGTCGTCAGCATCGAGTCTGCCGATACCGTAATCCGACCGATATATGCAGGGAATGCACTAGCCAAAGTGAAGTCGCTAGATAGTAAAAAGCTGATTACTGTGCGTGCTTCAGCATTTACCTCTTCAGCAACAAGCGGGGCAGCGGCCCCAATTGTCGAACTAGAAAAAGTGATCGAATCACCGAACTCTGAATATGTGTCCAGTGAAATTACGCAAAGTAGCCGCCCAGAATTGCCAGCTGCGCGTGTGGTGGTTTCCGGTGGCCGGGGGCTTGGAGATAAAGCACATTTCGCAATGATAGAAACGCTGGCGGATAAACTTGGCGGCGCTGTGGGGGCTTCCCGAGCGGCTGTCGATGCGGGCTTTGTGTCAAACGATCTGCAAGTTGGGCAGACCGGTAAAATTGTTGCGCCAGAGCTGTATATTGCTGTTGGTATTTCAGGAGCAATACAGCACTTGGCTGGGATGAAAGATGCGAAAGTGATTGTCGCCATCAACAAAGATCCTGATGCTCCAATCTTTGATATCGCTGACTATGGGTTAGTCGGTGACTTGTTTGAGATCTTACCTGAACTCATCGAAAAGCTTTAATGTGAAGGGTCAGAAGTGCGCCCAGACAGTCTGAGCGCATTTCTTTAACGCATACGAAAAACGTCAGTTTGCTTATCACTTTGCACTTCCGCAAAACTGCGGACGAACGGACCTTGTGCCAATATACGAGGCGACAATGTTTGAATACGCTGCTTCGCTTCTTGTTTAGTGGCAAAATCGCCATAAATAACAGCGTACCAGCTCTTACCTAAACTATGTTTCCAGTTAACCCAAATTGGATCCTGCCCTGGGATTTCCCGCAGATAACCGCGAATATCTCTTTCTTCACTCAGAGCCAGCACCTGAATAGTGTAACGATTAGGGTCTAAATGCCCATACGCTTCTTCTGTTGTCATTTTTCCGACGCACTGCCCAGTGTGATACTGCTGATCAGGCTGTAAAGCACAGCCACTGAGCACGACCAGTGCTAAAATCATGATGATTTTTCGCATTTTCATTCTCCAATTCCAATCCCTGTCACCAACAGGCGGCCAGTTTAGCAATAAGATAAACTGGTGATCGGATAAATCCCTAAATTAGCGTTGAGTTTGTTGTTTTTTAAAGCAGACTTGCCCGTTTTTTTGCAAATATGTAGCAGCATGAGTGCTATGAGCGCAAGAATACCATGGTACTGTATATAAAAACAGTCCCATCAACATCGCTTCAGTGTAAGACAAAGATTTATACATTTTATTTCGGTATTTCAGTGCATTAGAAACACTCTGAACTTTTCAGAGCCATGCCGCATTTTTTCTCTGTTCAGTACGCCAATAACCTTTTATACTGTTTTTATATACAGTGTAAGTTGAGAGGGTAACAATGGCTGTATTACCTTTGTTTATTGAATCTGTTCGGTGCGGCTTTCCCTCACCAGCTGAAGGGCATGAAGAATCACTGGAACTGATGGATTATCTCATTCGCCATCCCAATGCCACTTTTGTACTGAAAGCGTCTGGTGAGTCTATGACGGGGGCCGGCATTTACGATGGCGATTTATTAGTTGTGGACCGTGCTGAAGCTGTGCTGCCGGGCCGGATTGTCATTGCCCGTATCTTCGATGAGTTCACGTGTAAGCGTCTCATTCGACATAACAATACCTGGTGGTTAAAAGCTGAAAACCCGGCGATGAAGCCATTTCCTATGCCGGAGGACTCTGAAATTTTTGGCGTGGTTACACGTAATATTCATAACTTGCTGGAGCGCTAATGACTCAAACAGTATCTGGAAACAAGGATCAGGTTTGGGCGCTGGTTGATGTTCAGAGTTTTTATACAGCCTGCGAGCAATTATTTGACCCCAAACTCGCAAACAAGCCTGTTGTGGTGCTTTCAAATAACGATGGCTGCTGTGTTGCTATTAATGCACAAGCAAAAGCGGCAGGGATAAAACGTGGGGCAGTATGGTACAAAATTGAGCGAGAAGCTAAACACGCAGGTGTTGAGGTACGCAGTTCAAATTACAGTCTGTATGCTGATATGAGCCAGCGTTTTATCGACGAGTTGAGGCAGTTTTCTCCTCAGGTTGAGCAATACTCTATTGATGAAGCGTTTATACGTTTAGACGGTTTGGCAACTGAAACACTGACAAGTTATGGAAAAAGTATTGTAGAAGCAATCAGTAACAGGCTTGGTTTAGCTGTTCGTGTTGGCATTGGTACTTCACCGACATTGGCGAAACTTGCAAACAATGCAGCCAAACGCTACGAAAACAGAGTGCATGGCGTGCTTCATATTCAAACAGAACGGCAAAGACAGTGGTTGCTGGAAAGAATGGATGTTCAGGAAGTGTGGGGGATTGGAACACGATTGGCCACCCGACTGAAAACCAGTGGTATAACAACAGCGTGGCAATTAGCAAATCAGGATGTTGCGTTTATGCGTCAACTCTGGAATGTAGGCCTAACTCGTACAGTATTAGAGCTCCAGGGAATCAGTTGCATTGATCCAGGAGATATTGATGTAACGAAAAAACAAATTCTCTCGAGCCGGAGCTTTGGTGTAGGCATTACGGATCAACAAGAATTACAATCAGCTCTTGCTTTCCATTGCCATCGTGCAGGTGAAAAACTAAGAAAACAGGGGAGTCAAGCGTCCTCTGTTGGGGTTTATATACGAACAAATCGCTATAAACAGTTACCTCAACACAATAAAAGCAGTATGGAATCCTTGGTTTGCCCGACTCAGGATACACAAAAACTGATCATTTCTGCACAAGCGCAGTTGGCTAAAATGTATCGTCCTGGTTATTCATATCAAAAAATTGGCGTCATGCTGAATGAGCTTAGCCCTGTGAGTCAGAACAAACTTCAGCTAGACATGTTTAGCGGAGATGCGCTGCAAGAAAGCAAACGCCGTGATCTCATGCTCATCACCGACAGGCTCAATACGCGCTATAAGAATGGCCTTAAACCGGCATCCGTTATCGCAACCAGCAATTGGCACATGCGGCAAGCCTTCCGATCCAACCGATGGACAACTATGCTGGACGAAATACCAGTGGCAAAGTGTTAAGCATCATTTGTAGTGCTGGTATAACCTTGCTTAATCAACGTCATAGGCCATGACAGAGGCAATAGAAATATCACGGGCAGTGATAAGTTAACTCGACATTTATACTTTGCAGAAAATAGACACTTTAGCTTTGCGTCTACAACCTTAGTGCGCATAACATAGATTATGTTAAATTAAGGGTGTGAGAGTCTACACGTTGGGCTCTCTGCTCCCTTCTGTATGACGGCCTCGCCAGACAGGTTCACGCAATTTAACCATAAGTGTGATTTACCATAAAATAGGTAATTCACACTTGTATTTAAGTCCTGCTGCAAATTGTCAGTTTGCCTGGTTCTTCAATGTCAGGCGGAATTACCTAAGACCAACGAACGCCAATGTGTTCGTCGGGATCTCTTAAAGTGCGCAGGCAATCTTGTCGGCGTGTATACGTTGTGAATTCAGGTTGCGCTGATTAGATCCTGGTTGGCTGCTGAAACCAGGATTGCCAGACTGATGTAAGTCTCTCAGCCACCGGCTAATTTTACCGTGTGTCCCTTTTTCTCAAGGGTGGTTTTGATGAGATCGCGTTTATCACCCTGAATTTCTATGGTTCCATCTTTTACAGAACCGCCGCAGCCACAGACTTTTTTTAACTCAGCGGCCAAAAGCTTGAGCTCAGCATCATTCATATCCAACCCTGTGACAATACAGACTCCCTTTCCTTTACGGCCTTTTGTCTGGCGCTGAATTCGTACCACGCCATCGCCTTTCAGACGTTCCGGGACTGTTTTCTCTTCTTTAATTCTGCCTGCATCTGTTGAATAGACTAATCGGCTGTTATCACTCATGAAATTGACCCCAATAACTGCTTTAAAAGTGTGACCTGGCCATCAGGTTGAATATAGAAGCTTGCGACCAGGCTAAGCCCGAATATTATCAATAAATAGGCCTCTAACGGAAACGCATATGATTCATAACGTAGTTTTTGACTTTGGTGCTGTGCTGTTTGATTGGAACCCGCACAAAATCGTCTCTACTTTCACTCAGTCAACTTACGAGCAAGACATACTGCTGACACATGTACTTCAGCACCCTGACTGGTTGGCTTTGGATCGCGGTACAATGTTGATGGCCGAGGTTATCCCTAAATTTGCTGCTCGTACCGGTTTTCCAGAGGCAAGAATGGAAGATTTCATCGATCACATTCAAAACAGTCTGACTGTGATCGATGCGTCGAAAAACTTACTTGAAGACTTACTGGAACAAGATTTTAACCTGTACTATCTCACGAACATGAGTAGCGCCTTTTTCGACACGCTCAACGATAAGCATGATTTCATTTCATTGTTCAATGGTGGTCTGGTTTCTGCTAAAGAGCTATTAATGAAGCCAGAACCTGAAATATTCCAATCACTTATGTTAAAATACGCGTTTAGTCCAGAAGATACGTATTTTATCGATGACAATGAAGACAATGTGCTTGCGGCCAGAAAGTTGGGCATAACAGCCATTCGTTTTTCACCTACACCTGCTTGTTATCAACAGATTCGCTCAGCATTGAGACTAAAGGTTGATTAGCTGAACCTAAGCTTACCTCATCAGACCTTTAACTTTAAGCTGAACAAACATACGTAACTTATGTTTATAGTGATCATATTTACGATTGGCACTTTTTTGGAGGTTCCGTGAAAAAAGCATTGATTCCGTTAATGTTAGTTGTATTTGCATTTAACAGCCCCTCTTCCTTGGCTGACAGTCGACCTCTCGAAAAAAAATCCATTGTTGGTCAGGTTGAAACTATCAACGTCCAGGATTTAGAACTCGAATATAAAGCCCGAATTGATACTGGCGCGAACACGTCTTCGATCAATGCTTACGATATCCGTATATTAGGTGATAAAAGCGAGGATATGCGTGAAAATCTAGGCAATATGGTGGAATTCAAGACAAAAAATGAAAAAGGTGAAACAACCACCCACAAAGCCAAAATAGTTAAAGTCAGTAAAATCCGTAATGCTCAAGGTGTTGAACGCCGTTATGCAGTAAAAATGGATTTAAGCTGGAACGGTGAGCATAAACAAGTCACAGTAAACTTGCGAAACCGGAGTAAGCTGGAATACAAACTGTTGCTCGGCAGAAACTGGCTGATGGGCGACTATTTGGTTGATGTAGAAAAATCAGATGAAGACGATTAACCTCCTGTATTAGTTAGCTATTTAATGTTTGTTACATGCCGTCTTGTTTATGAGGCGGCTTAGTATATAGTATTTGTTATTGACGAATAAGTTATAGTGCATTAAATGAAGAATATTCCTTCCATTACAGATGAAAACAAGAAAAAAGACAGTATCAAGGTCTTCACACTCCCTATAGAAGATATTGATATCTGGAAAGTTTTAACGCATAAGCAGTATTCACCAAACACATTGCTTGCTTTCAAAAATGACTGGAATAATTTCCTTCAATACTGCCTGGACAAACACGCGATTCCTTTGCCGGCAACGGTGAAAACGGTACATAACTTTATTGATACGATGGCCAAGAAACGCAAGCTGGCAAGCCTTAAGCGTTACATTGTCACAATCGGGCTGGTTCACCGCTGTCATGCCCTACCCGATCCCTGCCGTCATACTGAAGTCAGGCTGGTACTGAATAAATATTGCGTTGAAAAAAAAGACGACTATAAAAACGCGAACGCCTTCAGAGACGATCACTTACAGCAACTGGTTGATGTTTTCTCTCTCTCCACCAAACCTAAAGACATTCGCGATCTGGCGATTTGGGCTGTCATGTTTGAAGCAATGCTCAAGCGGAGTGAACTGGCAGCACTGACCATTGAAAATATCTCCATTGATGCGTCTGGACTTATCAGTCTGCATATCCAGGAGTACACGATTGCATTAAGTACCATCGCATCTCGTAGTATGCAGCGTTGGCTTACGGTAGGCATGATTGAATCAGGTGTTATTTTTCGAAGAATTGATCGTCATGGCAATATTGGCGAGCAACAGCTTGACCATTCATCCATCTACCGGGTGTTTCGCCGGGCTGGTGAAGAACTCGGACTCAGTCAGGACAGTATTTTTTCAGGTCAGTCGCCCAGGGTGGGAGCCGCCAAAGATTTATCTGATGCTGGCGTATCCATTCCTGACATCCAATCCCAAGGCCGCTGGAAGAGCCCAGCTATGCCAGCACAGTATGTAGGCCATAAAGACAAACACGATACGGAAATTGCGAAATACGTGAAGAAAAAAGACTGGGAAAAGTAAGTGTAGATTTAAGCGCCCGGGCCGGATGCCCACTGAGGTTGAACCACTGCATGAATCGGTTGAGTGATTCTTTCAAACAAGCCTTCCAAAGGAGCCATAATGCCAAAGTAACCCGCCTGATTCGCTTCGACCCACTCTTTCAGGTTAATGCCTTCCCAACAGATTTCGAACCCGGCATTGAGGGACAGAATTTCAAAGAAAATACGTTGGACGCGCCCATTCCCTTCCCTGAACGGGTGTATGACATTCAATTCACAGTAATAATGGGCAATGCGGCGAATAAAATGATCAAAGTCCAGCCCACAAAGATGTGACTCATCAGCCAGTGAAGCAAAAAGACGAGTCGCCTCTCTTTCAATATTCCTTGCATGACAAAAACGACTCTGGCCTTTGGTGATGTCAACACCTCGTATGTCACCGGCCCAGGGATATAAATCCTGAAACAGAGTGAAATGTATTTGTCTCAGATAGGCTAAATCAAATCGGTCGAACTCAGGTACAAAGTGCTCTGCCCGGACCCGTGTGAAATCCCGCTCAGCCAGAGCGAGCTCTTCTTCATCGTTGATATTCAGTAAGTTGATAAGAACAGCCGAACCGGGGTAGCAATCAGGATCCTGCTGAACACCATATTTATCTCGCATAATGCTTCTTTAACCGAGCGATTTGTTCATATTCGGACACGGGTGGTTCATGTGGCGACTCTGTACCTGGCGCCCCATCTAATTCAAAGCCCTCCAGCTTTAAACTGGCTCTGTAGTTCTTGTTCTGCATAGCTTTAAAACGCGCAGCTTTCTGTTTGTTCGTCAGCATAGGGTTCTTTTTCAGTCTCATCGTCAGTATTGCAGCCAATGAAAAAAACGCCAGTCAGGCTGGCGTTTTTAAAACTGTAAAATCACTGGTTGAATGGATGAACAGCACTTTTGATAGCTTTCTCAAGATAATCCGTAAACGTGTGTCCATGATGAGCCAGCATCTGAGGAAACATAGATATCGGTGTCATGCCAGGGAAAGTATTGATTTCATTAAGAAGAATGTCACCGTCTTCACTCAGGAAGAAATCAATCCGTGACAGATCTTTTAACTTCATATGGACAAACGCTTTTCTGGCATAACTGCGAATGGCTTCAATCTGTTCGTCTGTAATACCAGACGCTTCAACAGAGGTGGTCGAATGGCTTTCTGTGCTGTATTTTTCTTCGTAGGTGTAGAATTTACCATCCGGACAGGTCACTTCCCCTGGCTTGGTGACAATCAATTCATCGCCATACTGATAAGCAGCGACTTCTAACTCTCTGGGCTTGATGGCTTTTTCAACCAAAACTTGTTCTGAAAAGGTAAACGCCTTGTTCAGCGATTCGATCAGGCTTTCCTGATCTGTCGCTTTATAACAGCCCACTGATGACCCTTGGCAGGCCGCTTTAACAAAAACACTTCCCCAACGGGCTAATGCATCTTGGGCAGTACGTAACGATTCTTCGTCTTGCTCGCTGAGAAACACATAAGGTGTGTTAGGAATACCCAGCGCATCAAACCACAATTTGGTCGTGATCTTGTTGAAACAATTTGTGCTGGCCTGAGGGCCACAACCGAAGTAAGGCACAGCGGCTATTTCAAGTAAAGATTGCAAATCGCCTGTTTCGCCGGGGTAGCCGTGGACACACGGAATGACGTAATCAACGGGGAGCTTCTCGCCAGATTCAGACTGGATACTGCGATCCAGGTTCAACTGCCAGCGCTGGCCTTCTCTGTCAAACCAGCCGTCTTTTTGCATTTCTATGCGGATATAGCGAATGCCATCAATCGCCTGTAGGTTTTGTTCTATGAAATTGGCAGAAACCAAAGACACTTCGTGTTCTGCGCTGCCGCCGCCACAAAGAAGTAAAACGTGAATTGGATTCATCTTGATCCCTTGTAAAACGTAACCTGCCGATCATGGCAGGCCGAAATTTGTTTGTACCACCGGGTTTCATCTGTTCTGAAGGATGATATTACGAAGTGCCCCCGGCAGCCTTCAGGGCATCAACTATTGCATCTTATCTACCAGGCATCAAGCCATTGGCCTGATTCCCTGCCGTGAAAGCGGTCAACGATGCAAAAAATAAGCTCTTCCAGGGAAGAGCTTATCGGGAGGATTAATGTATCTTGGTCAGCTTAGGCTCAGGTGACTGATGAATCTTGGCCAGACTACGAACAAAGGGGCCGAACGAACGGATCTCTGCAGGCAAATCTTTGATGGCAGCCTGGGCTTCCTGAACAGTATCAAAGTGTCCGTAAAGTAAAGTGTACCAAGGCTTTTCGTGGAAGGTTTTCTGATTCACCCACACCGGTTGCTGTCCTGGCAACTTAGCAATGTATGAGGCAAAACCACTATTTTTACTTACACCCAGCACCTGAACAGTGAATCCCAATACAGGTTCCGTCACATATTCATAGCTGGCTTTCGCCGTTTGTGACTCATTGTTCTTCGAAGCTGCCGCGGCTGAGTCAGTCATTGGCTCAGGCTCTGCGATTACAGCCACGGATGTTCCCTCAGCCGCTGCTGGTGCGTCTACGGGGGCAATCTCCTGATCAAGTGGGACAACTTCATCTGTGATTGCTATATCAACAGGGTTCAGCGGTGGAATCGGTTCATTTAACTGCTCAACCGCCATCGGTTCAGCCGTTGCTCCCTGTTCTACGGCCATTGCCGCTTGTTCCTGTTCATCCAATGTTGGAACCACAGTGCCATTCATTGTCTGACGCTCATTATCTAGCGCACAGCCTGTTAAAGCTGATGTAATTGCAACCATTAAGGCAATTTTTTTCATTATCATCGTGCCTGATCAAATTTGTCTTTAAAAAGATTTTGCACCCCGACCTGATGCCAATCAAGCCTGCATCACTCTGTATGCGATAGAATTGGCGTTATGTCACAGGTTCAACGTTATATCAATAATAGATTGATTTTTTATGTGAATTCCAGTTTTAAATAAAATTGTGCAATATAAAAATACAAAGAATGAAGCGCAGCACCTTCTTCTTTTTCAAACAATGTCGAATGGGTTCCATTACACTCACAGCAGTGAATAATCAGCAGCTCAATCATACAACCAAGCTAAGAAAAATGATTGTCTGTCGTTGAGTGTTAATTCTTTACGAAATACTGAGAGAAAATGCCATGAAAGGACTCGAGTCACTACTGAAGCCACGTTCTGTCGCCATTATCGGCGCATCGGATAACCCCAAGCGTGCCGGTTATGTGGTTATCAAAAACCTGCTGTCCGCTAACTTTCATGGGCCCATCATGCCAGTGACCCCCAAATATGACGCAGTTGCAGGGGTATTAGCCTACCCAGACATCGAGAGTCTGCCTCGCGTACCAGATCTGGCTGTTTTATGTACCAATAGTGTCAGAAACGTCAGTATTATCGATCAATTAGGCCGTAAAGGCGTCAAACTGGCCGTAGTATTAGCGGCAGGAATGAACGCAGAGCCCGACAGTGACGGTGTCACAGAAGATGTGCGCATGTATGAAACCGCCAGACAATACGGAATGCGACTTATCGGGCCAAACAGCATGGGGATGATCTTACCCTGGCATAATCTCAATGCGTCTTTCTCACCGGTTTCCGCCAACAAAGGCAATATTGCTTTCATTTCACAGTCTGCGGCAGTCTGTACCACGATTCTGGACTGGGCCAAGAACAAGAATATTGGCTTTTCGACCTTTATATCGTTGGGAGATACCTGCGATATTGGTTTTGATGAACTGTTAGATACCTTGTGTCGTGACAGCAAAACACAGGCTATCTTGCTGTATATCGACTCAATACGTGATGCCAGACGCTTCATGTCAGCTGCACGAGCAGCGGCTCGGACCCGGCGAATACTGGTGCTGAAAAGTGGCCGGACGAAAATTGGCAGTGCTGCTGCCCATCTTCACACAGGAGGAGAAATCGGTCTGGATGCTGTCTATGATGCGGCCATCAAACGCTCGGGGATGCTGCGGGTGCATAATACCCATGATCTGTTTGCGGCAGTGGAGACACTGGCTCACGCTGTGCCTTTGCGAGGCGAACGTTTAGCAATACTAACCAATGGTGGCGGGCCTGCGATTATGGCCGTTGATGCCCTCAGTGAACGTGGCGGAAAGCTCGCGACACTAAGCCAGGAGACTATCGCTAAACTTTCTTCTGTATTGCCGGCCTGCTGGTCTCAATCTAACCCGATTGATATCGTCGGGGATGCCGATATCGCTCGTTATGAGGCGGCAACCAAGATTCTGTTAGACAGCGACGATTTCGATGCCCTGCTCATTATGCACTCTCCTTCTGCCATTGCACCGAGCAAAGAGACCGCTGAGCACATGGTCAAAGTATTGCAACAGCACCCCCGTACCCTGCATTTCAACATCCTCAGTAACTGGGCCGGAGAAAATCAGGCGTTGAAAGCCAGGCAGGTTTTCACACAGTCCGGCTTTCCAGCGTACCGAACACCGGAAAGTGCTGTCACCGCCTTCATGCACCTGGTGGAGTACCGGCGCAACCAGAAACAGCTGATGGAAACCCCGTCCTCATTCGGTGAGACCCAGAGCAACCCGGGGTTGGTTCATCAATTATTGGATCAGTTACTCGATCAGAAAATCTATCATCTGGAAACGCACGAAGTACGCCCTGTGCTGGAAAGTTATGGTTTTCATACTCTGCCGACCTGGATTGCGTCAGAGCCCGCTGAAGCCGCACATATTGCCGAGCAGATTGGCTATCCGGTTGCCGTCAAATTGCGCTCTCCTGATATTCGCCATAAATCAGAAGTACATGGTGTCATGCTGCATCTGCGAACGGCAGCAGAGGTTGCCAATGCCTCTCAGGCGATTCTGGATCGTGTTTCCTACAACTTCCCGAAAGCCCGTATTGACGGCTTGCTGGTGCAGCGCATGGCCAACCGTTCCGGTGCACAGGAATTACGCATTGCTGTTCACACCGATCCCGTGTTCGGGCCTGTTATTCTTATTGGTGATGAAGCTGCAGAGTGGGATATCCATCGTGATGCCGCCGTTGCTATTCCACCACTTAATATGGCGCTGGCGCGATACCTTGTCATCAATGCCCTGAAAACAGGAAAAATTAAACAGCGCAGTTTGCCGGATCGATTGGACATCCCTGCACTCTGCAAACTACTGGTTAAGCTTTCACAGCTGATCATTGATTGCCCGGAAATCATTGAACTGGATATACACCCCTTACTGGCAGCGGGTGAAGACATGACAGTGATCGATGCTTCCATGACCATTCACCCCTTTAATGGTGACACACAACAAAGGCTGGCTATTCGGCCTTATCCAAAAGAGCTGGAAATTTACACTTCACTGAAAGACGGTTCGCCGATATTACTTCGCCCGATTCGCCCGGAAGATGAACCCGGCCACAAAGCTTTCATTGCGCAGGTTTCACATGATGACCTGTACAGCCGTTTTTTCTCTGAAGTCGGTGAATTCAATCATGAAGCATTGGCGAATCTCACTCAGATTGATTACGACCGTGAAATGGCCTTTATTGCGGTGCGGCTTGCGCCTGATTCACACACCGAAACCGACATTATTGGTGTCAGTCGTGCGGTCTCCGATCCCACCAACGAAGAAGCGGAGTTTGCGGTGTTGGTTCGCTCTGATCTCAAAGGGCAAGGGCTGGGGAGCATCTTGCTCAATACCATAATTCAATATTGTAAGCAGCGGGGTTTACAGCGGTTGACCGGGATAACCATGCCCAATAACCAGGGAATGCTGTCACTTGCCAGAAAGAGTGGCTTTCATGTAGAGATTCATTTTGAAGACAAAACGGCGGAACTTCTGTTGGCGTTACAAGAAGACAGCCAGTCTGACCACGGTTAAATAATCACCACTGCCATAGTCGGTGGTTTAGAAGTGACAATAAAAAGGCTGACCATATGCCAAAGGTCAGCCTGCTTTTTCATGGCATACTGAGTGACCAAGCGGGTCGAAAAATATCGACACAAACATACGTCAGTTCAGATGCTTTTTCCATAACTGCTCAAGGTGTTTGATCGCCCAGGCTTTTGCCTTGCCCATGCGGCTGCGATTCCAGGCCAGGACCAGTTCAAACTCTCTGACAGGATTATCCCCCACCATGGCCAGCTTGCCTGTTGCTAAATCATCCTGAATGAAAAAACTGGGGATTGTCGCTACACCAAGGCCGGCACGTAAGGCATTCAACTTGTCATTCATGCTGGAAACTGTAAGTAACGGCTGCTCTTCAAGAATGTTGTGCGTTATCGGCGGCAGATTTCGTGCGGTATCTGCAACTGCTATGCCTCGGTATTGCTGACGAATGACAGGATCGAGCGGGTTATCATGTTTATGAATCGGGTGATCCGGGTGAGCAACCCAAACGATATCCATTTTGCCGAGAGGCTGAATTTTCACTTCCGGTGGCGCGACACTTGGCGGAGGAGCAATCAGAATATCGGCTCTGTCCTGTGCGAGCGCTTCCCAGCATCCGGCCAGAATTTCTTCACGAAACTTCAGACGGGTCTTACTTTTCTTTGCCAATGCATCAACAAGCGGAAACATCAGATCGAGCTTAATCAAACCGTCGTAGGCAATCGTGAGATCTAATTCCCAGCCGTGTGCCAGCGCTGTTGCATCCGAGACCATTTCATCCGCCGCGGATAATAATAACCGCCCCCTGTCCAGCAACAGCCGGCCAGCTTTGGTAAACGCGGCTTTATGACCGGAACGGTCGAAGATAACCAGATCCAGATCTTGTTCCAGTTTCTGAACCTGGTAACTCAGGGAAGATGGCGCTCGGCCGAGTTCTTCTGAGGCCGCAGCAAAACTGCCGCGACGCTCAATAGCATCTAAAACCATCAATGCTTCAAAGGATAATAACCGGTTCACTTTCAATCCCTGTGCCAATACAGCCATTTATTATGAGGCTGTTTTAACACATTCATCTTAAAATGCCTATCTGTACAATAACGCTCAATGCATCAGGTTCAAACTGGTGCCGAGGCCTGCGAAAGCTGTCCTCGACGACGGCGATTTCTGTATACCAAGCCTAAAGCGACCAGTGAATACAGAACAGCCAGCCCCCAAAGCTGAAACCACCAGGCGCTAATCTGGCTAAAACTCGCTCCCATCTGATTTAACCGCAGGAATCCGTTAATCGCCGGCGTAGAAGGTATCCATTGTGCCAGCCAGTAAACCGGAGCCGGCAGTGCGGATACGGGCCATACAAAACCAGCCGAGAACACCAAAGGCAGTGAGCTGAGCAGCACGATAACCGTAGCCAGTTCCTTACGGGGGATCAGCTCACCGATGACTATACCTAACGCAGTTACTGAGATCAGAAACGGCACTGTCAGCATCAGCATGTCGCCGATTAAAGCCTGCCGACCGATGCCGTAATACTCAAAACTCAGTCCAAAGTAGTAAGCAGACAGAGGCAGATAGATCACGGAAAACAAGCAGATACGTGTGAAAATCATTCGCCAGGGTGAGCAGGTGTGCCAGTAACCCGACACGCCGGAACGATGCATTTCATTCTGAGCCGCCCCAACTAATGCAGAGCCAATCAGCAGTGTCTGATGGAGTATCAGTACGAACACGGCAGGGACAACATAATTGATGTAACCCATGGTCGGGTTAAATACCGGACGCATATTCAGTTTCAGCGACGCGTACTTTTCGGAAGCTAACGCCAGGTTCTCGCCTTCAAGAATCATACGGGCCACTTTTGCTTCAGCGCTGAGCGTTCCTGTGGCTGTCGCCAGCCCTTCAACAACAGTACCGTAAACAAGAAACAGCGCCGCATCACCGGCGAAAGAGACTGTCGGGCTGGTACCAAGCAGGAGATCCCGGTAAAAGTGTTCAGGGATCACTAGCATCCCTTTCACCTCTTGTGCCTGAATCCAGTTTTTTGCTTCTTCAATACTGGCGGCTGTTTTCGTCACGGCCACCTGAGGTGTCGCATCAACCATGCGTATCAGTGCCCTACTAACTGCACTGTTATCCAGATTAACAACTGCAATCTGCTGTTCGCGAGGAAGCTGGTTTGAATAAGGCAGCGGGTAAATAAGCGAATACATTAAAACGCCGCCAAACACGGTGAAGATAATCGCAGGGTTGGTGAACACCGCTTTCAATTCACTCAGAAACAATTGACGCCAGCTCATACACCGCCCTCCAGCTGGCGTTTGCGCCAGACCAGCATTTTCAGCATAGCCAGTGCCATTGCCAGCAGAAACACCGCAAGCGCCATCATCTGAGGCATAGCTTGCTGTAAACCCGTCCCATAGTTAACCTGCTGAACCTGAATTTCAATGTAATGACTGACAGGTAACAGCGCCCGCCAGCCTGTCGCAATGGCTGGCATATCTGTCGCAGGAAAGGTTATTCCCATAAAAGCAAACGCCGGCGCTGAAAACCCGGCCACGAAGCTCATTGCCCGGGTAACATCCATTGCAAGGAAAAAGAACAGCACAGCCACACTCTGGCAAGCAATCACCATTAAACATTGTGCCACCAGCAAAATGCTCCAGCTACCGTGCATAGGCCAGCCCAGCAGCGAATACATGCCCCACAGAAACAACACACCTTGCAGAATAAAAACCGCCGCATAAGGTATAAGCTTGGCGACGAGTTGCTTCACCGGGTGTTGCCCCAGCCAGGCCAGTAATCCTTGCCGTCGCTGCTCTGCCGCCAGTGCCATGACAGTCGTGGCAATGATAAATATCTGCCACATGGCAGGAATAGCCGCCGAGACCAGAAACTGCCCATAGTGCGAGTTACTGTTAAATAACGGGGTTATCTGATTGCGGACTGGCAAGGCCTGCCCCAGCGCCTGTAGCGGTACTGGCGTGCCAGACACCATATTACTTACCGTATCTATACTGGCGGCATAGGTAGTCTGCGCCGACACGAAAGCGCTGTTTATCAGCTTGGCAATCAAAATAAACTGGGCGTTATAAAACACTGTCACAGACGGAGATCGCCCGAGCAATGTGTCTTTTTCCAGAGAATCAGGAATCACCACCAGCGCATAAATCTCACCGCTCCGCATTAACGCTGTGCCTTCTTCCACCTCGCTCAATTGTCGGGCAACCGACAGGGTCGGGCTGGCATCGTAGTATCGGATCAATCCGCGGGACAGGCGGCTGTGATCCAGATCGACCACACCGACGGGCAGATCGCGGGCGATCCCTTGCGAGAATATCCACCACAACAAGAGAAACAGACTTAAAGGCAAAAAGAACAGCATCGCCTTCAGCCAGGGTTCCTGACGTATGAGCCGCCACTCTCGCTGCATTGTGTTTAACCACATATCAGCGCTCTACCAACACACTCATACCGACACGCAATCCATCAACGGGCTGCAACGGACGCGCTTCAACTTCAAAAGTGCGCATATCGAATCCTTGCTGGGTATCCGTTGCCCGCCATGTCGCAAAATCTCCCATGACGGAAACATGCGTCACAGTAAACGGGAACGTTTGATCTCCCAATGCCGGCACCTTAGCTTCAAATTGAGTGCCTTTGGCAAAATCGGCCAGCCTGTCTTCACGGACATGAAACACCGCCCAGGCATCGTCCATATCTATGATGCTGACAACTGGAAACCCCTGTGGTGCCAATTCGCCACCATGAAGCAGGATCTGGCTGACCTCGCCATCATGCCAGCTGGAGATTCTGGTATCCGCCGCATAGGCTTCGACTTCTGCGACAGCCCCGGCAGCCATACGCTCTTTTTCCTGCGCAGCGCGTTTGGTTTCTTCCCGCGCCCCTTCTTTGGCCATTTCAAACATCTGATAAGCCGCTTGCTCTGTATAACGGGCCGCCTGCCATTGCGTATAGGCTTCATCCCTTTTCTGCTCAGCTACCACGCCGTCGCGATAGAGATTATTTATCCGTCGATAGGTTTTCTCACCCAACGCCGATGCCGCTTTGGCTTTTTGCCACTGATCGCTGGCCGCCGCAACTTCCTGAGCACGTGCGCCATTTTGTGCTTCGTCAGCCAGTGCCCCGGCCGCCTGTTGACTGGCTTTTGCCTGCTCGAGCTTGGCATCAATTTCAGGGCTCAGTAAGGTAAAGATCAATTGCCCTTCGGTGATTTTATCCCCTTTTCGCACCAGTACCTGATCGATACGACCGGCGACTTTTGAGGAGATATTATATTGCTGAGCTTCAACCTGGCCCTGTAATCGCTCAGCATTCGGCTGATAGGCGTTCCAGAACCGGTATCCCAACCAAGCGACCAGCACAACAGCCGGTAATGCGACGGCAAGAGTTTTTAGCTTACTCATTTCAGTTAACCTTAAGTCCTTTGTAATTTTCATATTGGTTGAAGGTATTGATATCACCGCTGACAGCCAGTAATCGCGACAATGCTGTGACATAGTGATAAGCCGCTGCCAGGCGCTGCGTTTTTACACTCGCCAGATACAATTCGGCATCGACCACATCCAGAGAGGTCGACAGCCCCTGACTAAAGGCTTTCTCACGTAACACCACACTTTCCTCGGCCAGTGCAATATTGGAAGCCAACCCGTCATATTCTTCCAGTGCCTGAGAAGCTTCACGGTATGTTTTCTCCACCAACACGCTCAGATCCTGCTCAGCCTGTGCGCGCAGGTAATTCACCTGTGTCATTGCACTGTGAGCCGCTTTTACCTTGTCTGAACGGCCTGAAGAGTCGAGTAGCGGTATACTGACACCAACACCCACAGCCCAGTCTGGCGTTGTTTTCGCTGCGAGCGTGTCTTCTTCATAAAGGTTGTAATTACCGTAAAGAAAAACCTCAGGGTAATATTTGCCCTTTTCTGCATCTAACACGCCATTGGCCTGCGTTTTCTTGGCATCAAGAATATGAAGACCGGGGTAATCACTAAGGGTTTTATCAATAAAGGTGGTCATTGCCGGTAACCCTTCATTAACGAACAAGGACGTTGAAGGCAATGCGGGGGTTTGTAATTTAAGTAGCCTTGTCAGGGCAACTTGCGCAATTTCCAGATCGCGCTGGGCTTTAAGACGCTCAACACGGGCTTTATCAAAAGACGACTGTGCCTGCAAACGTTCGACTTTGGCTATCTGCCCTTGCGATTCTAACTTCAGGGCATTTTTATAATGCTTTTCCAACCCACGTTCCGCCTCCTGACGCGTGTCCAGCACTTGCTGCGCTAACACCACACCAAAATAATAGGTCGACAGATCTTCAAACTTGGCATGCTCTTTCATCTCAAGCATATATCTGGCTTCCTGGGTTTTTCCTTTCGCGATGTCCTGAGCCGCCATCACTCTTCCCCCGAGAAATACCGGCCAGATAGCACGAACTGAACTGGTCAGAATATCTCTGTCGGTAAGTTGCGAGGTAAACATTTTGTCGAATTGCCCCGGTGTCATTCCCATGAGCTGGGCCAGACCACCTAAACTGTTTGCCTGACTGCGCCCGGCTGGGGTGCTCGCAATCAAATCCGAAGGCGCAATCTCAATAGGACCGTCCAGATAGGTATAATTGGCTGATACTGTCACTCTGGGTAACGACAGTGCTTTCGACGCCTCTTGCAGGTATGCGGCCTTTTCTACGTTGCTTTTTTCTGCCGCCAGTTCATCGCTATTGTTTCGGACAATTCGCCACGCATCGTCAAAACTGACAGTCGCCGCTTTCACAGGAAAACACACGGAACTTATCAGTAGTGCCAGGGAGATGGGTTTAGCCAGAGTCGGCCTTACATTCATCATATATCCTTAATGACCTCAAGAATGACTGCTCATATTAGAGCAAATGCTCTATTTGACAAGCTTCAATGAAATATTTATTCACATGTAGATCACAAGATATTGTTTTAAAAGCATAACAAAAGAAAAAGCCCTCGGTTGAGGGCTTTGATACTTGATTCTAAGAATGTGGCTTACATCAACCATTTCCACCAGATAAAGATAGCGAGAAAACCGTAAAGATAAGTTAAACCTGCCCATGACAGAAGTTTCATTGATTTGGTCAGTTTCAAATCTTCTGGCAATGATGCCGTGGACACCAGGCGATAGTTCAAATAGGCAAAAACAGGTGTCGTCATGAAGGCCAGTATCATGGCAAAGTCCATCATTGGCATTAGCGCTGAGGTAAAGAACAAAATGATCGCCATCGCAAACACACTGACAACAATCATCCATGCATTAATATAGCTATTTTGCTCCAGTGGTTTTTTCTGGATAACCAGTTGTGCTTCAGCAAGTGCGCGCGAATAACCATCAATAACGGTAATCGTACTGCCAAAAATACAGAAGAAAGCGATCACTGCGATCAGGTAACGAGACCACTCACCTATGGTAGACGCATACATGCTGACTAACTGATGAGAGAACCCGATTCCTGACGCTTTCAGTTCGGTACCCGTTCCATACAGCACCAAGGCACCCAGTGAAAGAAACACAACCGCCAGAATTGCCGTGCCAATATAGCCTACATTGAAATCAAACAGTGCCGAACGTGTTGTCACTGTTTGCTCTTTACGCTGACTTTTCAGCCAGAGTGATGTCAGGCAAGAAATTTCAATCGGCGCCGGCATCCAACCCATCATCACGACAATGAACCCGAAAGACGCCAGAGTCCAGGCAGAAGGCCCCTGATAGTCGGCGGGTGCGGCACTGCCATTACTTGCGGCTATCACAACTGCAGAAATGGTCGCGATAACCAACACTGACATAATGACTTTTGACAATCCATCCAGCGCTTTATAGTGACCAGCCATCAATATGGCCAGACATGCGACAAGCACAATGGCAGAAAGAACCGGCAGAGGTAAATTGCCCGGCATAAAATAACCCAGCAGGCTTGCACTGAATAGCAACAGCGCTGCTGTGTTCACAATACCGGATAACAGGTTAAGCCCTGAAAACACCCAAAGATAGCCACGTCCTAATTGGTCGTAGCCTTCGACCAGGCTTTTGCCTGTTCCCATAGTGTATTGAATACCTGCCCTGAAAAATGGGTATTTAAAAAGGTTTACCAGCAAAATGATCGCGGCCAGTTGCCAGCCGTATATGGCCCCGGCTTTGGTTGATGCAACCAAGTGTGACCCGCCAACCGCGGCCGACGCCATCATGATCCCGGGACCTAACGATTTGATTAATTGCTTGAAGCCACTTCCCTGTCTGGATTTCGGCGGGATAGTTACTGTGTCTGACATTCAATACGTCCTATGTAGTTTTTTATAGTAATGAGCTTCTTTGTCTCAGGTTTAAATCAGTTGTGCAATCCCCTGGTCCGCCTGAATTCAGTGTGAAACACTATAAAGTGGCGATACCAAGCACATGTCTCTACTCCTGATATTATTTTCATCAGTAAATATTAGGAATCATGTTAAAAAAACGATAAAAAAATATGCCTATTTCATAACTCCTGTGCACCATTCCTTGACGGCACTGAGAATATGCCTGCTCCCCATAAAATCATGATTTACCCCAAATATTCCACACTCCCACTCGCTTAGGCTTATGCTTGTAAAGAAAGCACCATAGGTTTTTCATACTCGCTTGAGCCTTTATGCCAACAGCTAAACACAATGACAGCGCGCAAGCTTCCTCTTCATCAGGTATCCTTCGCCGGATTCGGCGGGGACTGCTATGGGGTTTTATATTCGTCACCTGCGCGTTAGCCACTTTAGCTGTAGGTGTGACTTTCTGGTTAGCCGGTGAAGGTATTCAATTAGGATCTGTCTCTGGCATCAGCCTGTCGCAACAAGGCATCTCAGTTAAAAAACTGAGTATCAAGATCAAAGACAATGAGTTTGTGCTGAATAACGTTTTGCTGTTGCACCGCTACGCTGGGGATCAACAGCCGAACATGCCAGACTCCCCTCAGAACTCTCTTGCTGCCGGCTGGCTAGTTAAGGCCGACAAGCTGACAGTGGTGATCCCACCGGTAGTTCACAGGGCTCTATTTGAAAATGGGCTCAGCGCTGACATCGTTACTTTCAACAAAGTAAAACTGATGACGCAGGGAGCACTGACCGAAGGACGGTTCATTATTACCGCTGCTTTTGCCGAAGCAATATTGGCTACGCCATCATCGAAAACAGATTATCAGCAGGCATTACATGACATCAGTATTGGCGTTTCAACAACACCAAAACTACAGCTCAGTGGTACGGTCGGGCGCGGCGATTTTCAGCCGCCGTTGGCGGCTTTCATCAAAGATGACAAGCATGGAGACAAGTTCCGCAACGCTGATCACCCCCAAAATAGTTACCCTGTCACGTTCAGGTCACTTTCATTTGCATTGTTACCACCAGAGGATGGCACGCAGCCCCTTTCGGTCTCTGTTGATCACATTGCGCCAGTAACAGCATCTTCAGATCAATCTGAACAGGATGGGATTCGCCAGTTATCTCTGTCTGTCGATTTATTATCGCCGCTGAGCTCACTTGAACTGAGCATCAGCAGGTTACGCTGGGATCCTGCGCCATTCCTGTCTCAAGAACAGACCTCAACATCAACCGACCTTCCCCACCTCGGACAAATCACCCGCCTGTTGTTTCAGGCTCCGGTTAAACACATTGAAATCGCATCGATGGCAATCGTCGATTACTTATCCCAGGCCAGATTTTTATTTCAGCGAGGGACAGAAAACACACGGTTTGAATTAGAGGGAAAGGTACAAACAGCCAACAATACGTTATTACCTGTCACCAGCCACTTTCTGGCTTCTGAAAACAAACCGGCTGTTTTTACTGTACAGCTCACTGATGCTGATCAGGCAAGTCTTTCTGGCGTTGATTTAGTAAGCTGTCATGCCAGCTGGCAATTTACGTCAGACATGCCGCAATCTCTCAACTGTAAAAGTGACAATGTCACTAAAGTGCTGGATTACTTCGCCATCCAATCCATATCGCTCCCTGATCCGAATCAACAACAAGCTGCCTTAGTGGCAAAACTAACAGAAACTAATCAACCCCAAAAAAAGCAATCTGAGAAAAAGCAACCAAAGAATAAAGACCACCAGTCTGATTCAGCCTCTGAGCCAGATTCGCTCTCGCCGGTATGGCACTATGCGATTGAGATAAGAGCGCCCGGCAGCATTCAATTCAGATTACCCCACTCACACCAACACAGCGGGCCAGACGATTATAGTGCCGTAGCGTTAAACCATGACGGTATCTGGAGTTGGGCCCTGTCGCTTGATCAGCAACAGGCACAGTTCAGATTAACCACTCCGAAACAGTTAGACATTGGCGTTAAAAACCCGGCTGCGCAGGGAAAAATTGTTATAAACACTCTCTCTTGCCATGTGCCGCTAACAATACCGGCCCGGCCTCAATGCCGCAGTACTAATTCGCTTACCGCGCAGGCAGCAGTTCTTGAAATCGACTCACTGACAATCAGTAATCTGCAGCTGTCACAGCGTATCGACATACAAAGCACTGGCAACGTACTCAAACTGAATCTGGACAGCACCCGGATCAGCGCACAAACAGTTGCCTTACCTGACTATGCTGATCAAAAGCAAAACTACTTAAGTCAGGTACGCATAGATATGCCCGACACTGGCATTCAACTGGACAATCTCTTTTCATCAGCGCCAGCGTCACCACAAGTATGGTTAGTCGATGTCGGGGAATCACCGGCCACACTGAATGCGGCATTCAGCAGTTTACGCACTATGACTACAGACACTGAATCGAGAAAGAATCAAAGCTCTCTCCCTGCACAACAATTTGAGGGTAATCTCGCGATCACGTTAAACAGCTTGAGGGCAGTAAAAAACACTCAGGCATGGAAGCTTAGCAGCGATTATTCGACACAACTGGCGCTCAGTGTGAATAATCAGGTGCTGCCTGTCATCCGCAACCAGGGAAAACTGACACTCAATGCAGACACACTGGCAATAACAGGTTTGTTAAGTACCGAGCAAAGTCAGCCATGGTTAGATTTTTCATTCACTCAGGAATGGAAAAGCCGGATCAGCCGCATTCAGATAGCACAGAAACCCATTTCTTTTTCCGCAAAACAGAGCTTACAAAAGTACTATCTCGCGCCACTGCCTGTTAGCGCTGATCTGCATAATGGCAGTGTGAGTCTCCGAGCCGATCTGAAATATAAGAATGCTCTCTGGTCAGGCTCGCTGGATATCTTCACAACCCATTTAAGCGGAAATATTAAAGACACCCACTTTGCCGATCTCAATGTGTCATTGACCAGCCTGGTAACTAACAATACGATACGCAGCCGTCAGCCGCTGACGGTTCACGCCAGTTGGCTACACTTCGGCACCTTATTTCAGGACGTCACGGCCAGCTTTCATTTCGACACAGATGAGCCTCTCTATACGCTGCACAGAGCAACCGCCAAGGTGCTTGGTGGTCAATTAAGCACCCGCAACGTAGTGAGCCACTCTTTGACCAATATTGACGTGATTCCCTTGCGCATCCAGAGTCTCAATCTTAAGAAATTAATGGATTTATTTAACCCTGAAGATGTTGAGTTAACAGGAACACTGGATGGATTACTCCCCATCCGCATTGTGAATGGAAATCCCGTCATTGAAAAAGGTGCTTTATTTTCAAGAAGTCCGGGTGGCGTTCTGAGATATAAAGAAGGGGCAAATATCGATGAAAACGTCAGAGCCGGAGGCGAAAACAGCCTCAAAGTGATCACCAGGATTCTCAGAAATTATCAATACGACTCTCTTGCGGTTGATATAGACTATTCCAAAGAGGGTCAATTAAATGCTAGTGCCAGGTTCAAAGGCCGGAATCCTCACTTTCAGAATGGAAGACCGGTCAACATCAATCTGAACATTGAAGACGATATACCAGCACTGATCAAAACGCTCAACACGATAAATACTTCTCAGTTTGAGCGGATTTTTGTGAAGCAGCTTGGTCTTGAAAATTAGACTTTTGCGCTGAATTTATTGCAAATGACTTGAAAAGGTCGACGCCCATGGATATTCAGTTTAAGTATTACTGTATGACAGGCTGTTTAGCAGTGATATTCTTATTAATGACTTCTGGTTTGGTCGGATGTACACCTACTGTACAGGTTGCCGCATCTGACAAGCCTATAGAAGTCAATCTGAACGTGAAAATTGAACATGAAATCAGGATTAAAGTGGATAAGGAAATCGATGATCTTTTCAGTGACGATGATGTCTTCTGACAAGGCGGAGCGCCTGTTATGAAACGCATACTGACTTACCTGGCTATGTTGCTGTTTTGTGCACATGCTTTTGCTCTCGATTTACAACAGGCAAAAGCACAAGGCTTAGTCGGTGAAGCCAACAATGGCTACATAGCCGCTTTGGCACCGTCACCTTCAGCAGAAGTACGCCAGCTGATTCAAATTGTTAACAGTGAACGAAAAGAAAGTTACCAGCGTATCGCCGTATCACACGGGCTGACATTGCCCGAAGTAAGCCGACTCGCGTACAAAAAAGCGATAGAAAAAACCGAAAGCGGCCATTTTTATCAAAGCCCAAGTGGCCTGTGGGTCAAAAAGTAAACATGTTTTCTGCTCGCCATTCAGTCACCATCCAGAGATAACACGTCTTAACGACTGAAATTTTCAGTCATATTCACTACCAAGAAGAGGTATACTTCAGCTCTCATTTTCTGTGTGCTGTAGAAAGATGCTGTTCCAACCTGCCTTACTGAAACAACAGTTAACGCGCTATCCTCTATTCTGGCTGGGTGCGCTGATTTGCCTGATGCCATTCATCAACTCCCCTGTGGCGCTGATTCTGGGTTTCTCGCTCGCTACCTTAGGGTTTGTCCCTGCAGATATTCCTGTCGCCACCATCACAAAGAAATTGCTGTCATTGGCGATCATCGGTCTGGGATTTGGCATTCAGCTTGATGTCGCCATTGCAGCGAGCAAAGCAGGTTTAGGGCTCATTGTGGCTTCCATTGTCGTGACTTTAGTCATGGGATGGTTACTCACCCGATGGCTGAAGATTGACAGCAAAACCGGTCATCTGATTGCATCCGGAACAGCCATTTGCGGCGGTAGCGCAATCGCGGCTGTTTCTCCGGCAATCAGCGCTAACAGCCATCAGACCTCGCTGGCACTGGCGACGGTTTTCATACTGAACTCAGCAGCTCTCTTCTTGTTTCCCTCTGTTGGCCATCTGCTGGATATGACGCAACATGAGTTTGGTGTCTGGGCTGCCATTGCCATTCATGACACCTCTTCAGTGGTTGGTGCGGCAGGGGCTTATGGCGACGAAGCGTTAAAAACAGCCACCACGCTTAAGTTAGCCAGATCCTTGTGGATTATCCCGCTCGCGTTTCTCAGTGCTCTGATATTTCGGGGGAAAGAGAAAAAGCTAACCGTGCCAATGTTCATCATCTTCTATTGTGTCGCTATGCTGACGGCACACTGGCTCCCCCAATTCTCTGAGCTGTATCAGGGGATCTTCGCACTCTCGAAACGCCTGTTGGTGGTGTGTTTATTTATGATTGGGGCGGGAATTACGGTACAAAAACTGCGTGCGGCAGGCTTTAAACCGCTGTTACTGGGTATGTTGCTGTGGTTAATTATTGGCCTGGGTTCATTACTTGCTATATTGCTCGGGGCGGCCTGAATGGCTTAGTCGGTATCCCATTGCGGTGCCGTCTCTTGTTCGCTGCTTTGGCTTTTCACAGTCCAGGCTCTTCTGGCAACCAGATAAAAAAGCAGCGAAAAAGCCATCAGACTCAGCAAAGCGCTCCAACCACCTGTCGTCATTGTTGCGCCTAATGTCAGCAGCAACACCAGAGCTACCCATTTCTTTGTCTTATCCATCTAAGTCATTACTACTTTTATCTTTCCTGATGCTCATTATTGTTTAAGCACCACTGCAGATAAAAATACCTAATCACACTAAGAAAGCAGGTTTCGTTATAACCGTAAGTAGTTAAAGCACGATTTTTATACCGCGGGTTATTATCAACCTGATGCACTCAACCCCGGCACTTTGGTCTAGGCTAACAATACACCTCTGTAAGCACCGGAGATCATGCTTATGCGTCGATTTGAAAACTTGCTCTTTATTAGTGATGGTGTGCAGGATGAATCAGATGGATTAAAACAGGCATTGAGCCTGTCAAATAATCACCACTGTAACCTCACCGTGTTGATTATTTACCCTGAGCTACCTGAAACGCTGGGGAGTTACCAACCCAATTGGGAACAAGCACTCATTGAAAGTACCAAACTGCAGATTGCGCAGACGACGTCAGCGCTGTCTCTGTCTGAACAATCTGTTATGCCCGTCATTCTGGCGGAAAGCAGCAAAACGCCCTCCACACTCGTCATTCAACATGTGCTCAGAGACAGTTACGATCTGGTGCTGAAATCCGCCAATTTCAATCAAAGCGAGACTGGGTTGAAAGCCATTGATATGGAACTACTCAGGCAATGCCCCTGTCCGGTCTGGCTATGCCGTCCCATTACGCATGCGCAGAAGAAGGTCCATGTTGCCGTTGCTATTGATGCTGAAAACGATAGCAGGGAAGAGACAGATCTTGATCTGATGCTGCTTCAGTTGTCCCGATCACTGGCAGACAGTTGTGACGGAAGTTTGAATATCATTTCCTGCTGGGATTTCCCGTACGAAGAAATTGCCGGTAACCCGTTTATTCATGTCCCTGAGCAAGAACTTCAGCAATCCATCAAAGACGCGGAACACAAACATATTAATGGACTGAAAGCACTGATCACGCTATCTGGCATTGGCGGACCAGTGAAAGAATTCCACCCTAAAGGTCTTCCTCAGAAGTGCATCCCCGACATCATTGAAAGCGAAGGCATTGAGTTATTGATTATGGGAACAGTTGCCAGATCTGGCATACCCGGTTTTATCATGGGAAATACTGCCGAAGACATTATCCAGAATACTAAATGCTCCATTCTTGCCCTCAAGCCCAAAGGGTTTGTGACGGACGTAAAAGCCTACTAAGCAAGCATTGCCGGTATGGAGAACGATTCAGGTATGACAAAAAAATACGGGCTGCCAGCGGCAACCCGTATGTCTTAATGGTTATAAAAAGCTTTTTACTGCGCGTTCATCGCATCCAGTTTCGCACCAACCGGACCGGAGAAGTTATAACCGTCGTGTTTATCCCAGTTAATTGACCAGGTCATGACCCCGGCATAATTACTGTAATTAAACGCCGGAACCACAGTCTGGCAATGCGTACCGATGGTCAGGCAGTCTAACGCATCCAGAATGTTCTGAGTCGGTGCCTGGCCTGAGTTAGCAGAGCTGGGACCGGACGGCAGACCGATGGCGACCTGATCATCACGCAGTGGCGCAAACTGCTCGCCATTGGCTAACGTGAATCCCTCGATCAGCATTTTGGACTGTGCCACCATCATGTCCACTGAGCCTTCTGGTGCCGCACCTGGCAGATATGGGTTCGGCAAACCACCATTGTTATATAACTGCACATGCAGCAGATCCAAGGTATCTCGCAGTGCATTAATCAGTGGAATATAAGCGCCCCAGATACCGGAATACGCCACCATACCTCCCTGAACATACGGATGTTCAGGAGCCATGGTCAGGTACATATCACCGCCCATATTCACTTCAATCTGCTTCAGCGCGCGAGGCAGACGGGCCTGAATCTGAGAGCCGTGAACCAGATTGGAGCCGCTCTCAAGGTCAATGTCCAGCCCGTCAAATCCCCATTCGTTGATCAGCGCAGTCAGACTGCTGACAAAATGCTGTTCATCAGAATCCGTATTGAGGGTGATGGTTCCTTCGGCGCCACCAAGAGACAAGACGAATTTCTTACCCTGGGCCTGCAGTGCGGCCATATCCTGCTTGAATTTCTGGGGATCCAGTGCCGGGCAGCTGCTGTGAATATCACCACTGTACAGATTGAAATGGACAGTGCCCGTACTGTTGCGATCGTTCTCCGCAAAGGCAATATCGATGATATCCCATGCGTCTGACATCTCGCTAAGGTTGATAGGACAACCCGCGCCATTGACAAAGTTATGCCAATAACCAATCAGCTTATGGGTTTTTACAGACTGCTGAAGCACCTTGACGGTAGAGGCGGCAGATGTAACGGCCAGTCCGGTTGCATCTGTTGCCCTCGCAGAGACTGTGTAATTACCCACAGCGCCTGGCGTCCAGTGGGTGCTGTATGGTGAGGAAGAGTCCGTGGCGATCACTGCACCATTAACCAGGAAATCAACACTGTTCACTGTGCTGTTCAGTGATGCCGCATCTGCAGACACAACAACAGCCTTACCTAAGCCAACAGAAGTGCCGGATGCCGGTGACGTCAGGGTGACAACCAATGGCTCGTCACTGACATTGACCAAAACGCCCGCACTGCTCTGATTGCCTTCATTATCTGTTGCCACAGCCGACAAACTGACAGCCCCTGTTCCCGTCGCAGTCCAAGTAACACTGTAGGGCGCTGAGGTATCGATGCCTAAGCTTTGTCCAGCCGCAAAAAATTCCACTTGCGACACGGAGCCGTCAGCATCTGTTGCATCCACCGCCAGCGTGACAACGTCACCATTTAACACTGTTGCATTGTCGGCCGGAGAGCTAAAGGTGACTGTCGGCACAACCGCACATATCCCCTGCTCTGTCCAGGCGTCGGTCCAATAAAGACCGGTTCCCGGTTCGTATGCCCAGGCCGATTCAGACGAACACCAGCCAGCCACATCACAGCTATATTTGTAATTTGCACTTTGGACCAGATCACCTACCTGGTAACTGGTGCCAGCCTGATAAACAGGTACGCCAGCACATCCGCCACCAGTAGCACCTGAAACCGCGACAGTAACGACTGAGCTCCAGGTTACCGCACCATTATCGTCTGTGGCTTTTGACTTAAATTCGTGGCTGCCCGCGGTGGCAGACCAGACAGATTCAAAAGGCGAGGAGCCTGCTGTCCCCACCAGCTGGTCATCCACATAAAATTCAACGGAAGTCACTGTGCCATCCTGATCCGAGGCATCAGCGCTAATAGTGACAACGTCACTTTCCTTGGTTTGTGATACGGTCGTCGGATTAGTCAGTGCCACACTAGGGGGTTGGTTGTTACCTTCGGCCACCACGGTGATAGTCACGGAATCGGTTCGGCTCGCCCCTTTATCATCGGTTGCCACGACGGTGACAGAATGACTACCTTCAACCGTATTCCACGGCACTGAATACGGGGCGGTATCATCAATGCCTATGGTATTGCCGTCCACTTTAAACGTGACGTCAACCAACTGACCATCACTGTCCGCCGCATTAGCGGTCAAAGAAATGGCTTCATTGACACCAAACTGAGCATTATTCAATGGTGACGTCAAAGTCACTGTCGGGGGCTGATTACCGCCAGGAGCATCACACACACCCAGCAAAGACCATTCTTCGTAAGGATCAGAATACTGAACAGGATCCTTATTCTGGTTCCACCAATTTGCCTGATAGGCGTTATTAAGATGCTGTACTTGTGCCCCTCCATTATACGGAGTTCCACTTGCCCAGACTGGAAAAGCTGTACAGTCAATCGCATAGGCCGATACTGGGCTCACCAATACCAATGCAATTGCTGTATGAATGAGGGTTTTTCGCATTGTTAGCGTCCTTATTCTCTCAAATGAAGATTTTCCCAAAGAGATACTTACTTGGTTCAGATAGAAAATTATCCAAACCAATCATGGACGACTTTTTAAGTAATGATAAATAAGACAAAAGAGTATTGAATACAATCCTCTGTGAACTCTCATTTTCAGAGTAGCGCATACAAAATCAATGCAGAAAGACCGAAGAAAGATCACTTTTGACGGAAAAGCATATAGAAGAACAACCAAAGGGGCTTTATAGCCCCTCTCTTTTTGCTGCCTGTAAAATAATCAGCCCGTTACCGTGCTGAATAAAAATAAGTTGTAAGCGACGATGGCAATCAGTAGCAGTAAACCTTCTAAGCGGTTGATGCGGCCCGGCCCCCGGAAGCCCATGCACATCACAACCAGGGCTACGGTCAGTCCCATCATGACGGCCCAGTCGCGAGCAAACACTTCAACGCCAATGCCGCTGATCGGAGAAATAACACCAGCGATACCAATAACTGCCAGTATATTGAACATATTTGAACCGACAACATTACCAATAGCGATATCGTGTTCACCTTTACGTGCAGCAGCCACAGAAGCCGCCAGTTCTGGCAGTGAAGTGCCAAGAGCAACAATAGTCAGACCAATAATAAGATCACTGACACCAAGTGACTGAGCAATGGTCACCGCGCCCCAAACCAGAATTCGGGAACTCACCACCAAAAGCACCAGACCAATAAGCAGCCACATCACGGCTTTCTTTAAAGGCATGTTGTTGGCTTTCAGCTCGTTTGCCGTCTCTGACTCCAGCGTATCGCCTTTACCTTTCAGAGCAGAATATATAGACCAGCCAATCAAGCCAAAAAATCCAATCAGCAAGACAACCGCTTCAACGCGTGTTAACTCGCCATCCCAGAGCAAAATACCTGCAAGGATACCGATAAGTATAAGTAGTGGAAGCTCTTTTCTGATGATGTTCGACTGGACGGCGATAGGCGCAATGATTGCCGTAATACCCAGAATAAGCCCGATATTGACAATATTGGATCCAAGAGCATTACCCAAAGCCAGCTCAGGTTTACCGTCGATGGATGCCATAGCCGATACAACCATTTCTGGTGCGGAAGTACCAAAGCCCACAATAACCATACCGATTAACAGTGGTGGCATCCCCAGATAGCCGGCACTGGCAGCAGCCCCGTCGACAAATTTATCTGCACTCCAGACTAAAAGAGCAAAGCCCAACAATATGGCTATTGATGCGGTGATCATGTGTATGTACATCCCAATGTTTAACAGAAAATAACGTTCAAAAATGAGTAAAAAACAGGTTATACGAACGCATTCAGTAACACGGGAATCAAGCGGCGCCAAGAATAATGGGTTTACGTGTTTTATGGTAGCAAAATTATCACATTACACTGATAAATCTCACAGTCCAGCTCACCGCATACCGAGTGCAGAAACATGCGGTGAATCAATAAAAGAAGAACGATCTGACTGCCCGTAAAACACCCTGCGGCAAACAACCGCAAGGCATCATCACGAAAGGCAATCACAGATAGACAAAGAACCGCAATGTGGAGGACAGTTCATCACGTTGCCACTGCTGATAGGTAACTTCGGTGCGTAATCCCAACTGCTGGCTAAGCGCCCAGTGCCAACTTGCCTGTGATTCCGTACGCCAGCGCATAGCATCCCACTGGTACAGCCCCTGTGCGGACAAGGCCAGTTTGTGCTCTTCGTTAGCCTGCCAGACCAAGCCCGACTCCATCCCCAAACCCAACGACAGGTTCTCACCCTGAGCATCAAAATAATTCAGCTCAGAAGAGAGTAACGTATAAGCGTGTAAACGGTTAGCATCTCCCCAGGATTTACCGTACCCGCCCTGCATGAAGTATCGGCCAGTCAAACCGCGAGTATCTGGCTGTCGATCATAGCCGGCACGGATATTCCAGGATAAGGAGTCAAATACCCGATAATCAGGCGCCAGTGACATGGCATCGAGCAGATAAAGCTGGTTAAGATCCACATCGCCATCTTGATCAACCCCTAATTGCAGGTCGAAAAAGCTGATCTGTGCCCCCGGAATGTAACCGCCAGCGTTATCCAGTAAATCATGATAGGCCACTCGCCATTCCAGCAACGCTTGATCGGCGTTATGATTGCTGTAACGATATCCCAATCCTAACCGGCTTGAATTATGGCCTTCATCAGGCGACATGGCAGGTTTTACGGGTTTAGAAAATGGCGATGAGGTATTCAGCTTGCTTCTGGCAATCAACAATTTTTGTAGATGAGGCGCAGTGTCTTCCCGGGCGAGCGCCTGATCATAAAACTCATAGTTGAGCCACTCATAGGCCATTTCCAGAATGGCAGCCCGTTCGCTCAATGATCCTTCAGTCGGATACTGGCCCGTCATGGCAGCCCGCGCGGCCAACAGTTGTTGATCATCCAGTTGCTCAGCATAGTGCATTAAACGTGTACCAAAAGAAGCCCGGTATTTGGGAACCTCAATCAGTCCGTTCTCTCTGAGCACTTTGACTGTGTCTGATGGAATTGCCCGGTAATCAAAACCGGATGTCAGATCCAGCCCTTCCCTGCCCGCTTCAAGCAGTGCCAGCAGCTGATAGGAGCAATTCTCATCGATGAAATAGTAGTCAAATTCAACACCGTTCATTTCCCAGAGATGGCGCAGCACCTGCTGAACTTCTTCCTCATCCAGATTTAACGCATACTCCCAAATATCTCTTGATTCTAAATCGTTGTACTCACGTACTTTTCTGTAATACGGCATGACACTGAACGTGCCGGGGTAATTCCCGAACAGCCCTTTTGCTGCGTACAGAAACGCATTGTCATTACTCTCCGGCGTGGCGGCAAAATTGATTGCAAAGGCCACTAATTCGCGGTTTCGATTCTGATCTTTAGCATCAACACGCAGCAAAGTATGCCCGAACATAGACGATGGGCTGTTCATAAATGCTGTCGGGAAGACCAGTGTCAGCCCCTTGGGATTCAGCGCCTGCTTCCAGAGAGTCTGCTCAGGGCAGACGGCTACTGGCCAATCTGTATGTAATTTTTGTTTTAACCAATGGAAACGGGCCGGATACCGGCAGCTCAAACTCTGGTCATTGGGTGAGCTATCGGAGTGTTTCGCTTCGCGTTCAAATCCTTCGACGGTGGCATTAAGCTCGGCCAGAGGATCATCTTTTCCCTGCGGACTGACAAAGAAAGAAGGCGAATCGACCAGGCTTGTGAACGAGCCGGTCAGTCCGGGCTGATAATGCCCCAGGGTAAGCCAATAATCAGAGGTGGAAAGATGCACCAGATCTTGCTGGGTATACGCAAAAGCGGTGCTGCTGAAAACGCTGAGAGGAAGCAGAGATAGCCAGAACTTCATGAAATCATCGATGGGATCAAATAGGTTCAGTCAAGCACATTGAATAAACAAAGCACCAGATTAGAAAAAGATACAGCGCCTTTTGGCGCTGTATCTGAGCGGTTCACACCTGTAATAAATTACAGTGCGTAAGCGGCCAGCGTATTCTGATCAGCAACCATAGTGTTCAGGTTAGCCAGAACATCTGTAGAAGTAACATTTTCAGAAGCGAAGATAGACGCATAGTTGTTACGAGCAGTCGCGTTAAATTCCGCTTTTGCTTCATCGCTCATGCCCCAAACGTCAGTCAGAGTTGCCAGCGTTTCACCTTCGCCACGTGCGATATCACGAGCCAGATTGTCCATGTTACCGTCGATAAACATAGCCAGTTTTTCTTGAGAAGTGATCACGCCGTTGCCGTCACAACCCAGTGTGCCGAAAGTGATACCGAAAGTTTGGTTACCTGAAGTACCGTTCGTTGTCGCACCCAGTACTTTAAATACTTTGCCTTCTTGACCAGCAAATACCATAGAGCCCAGACCACAACCGATATCTTGGTCAGCCATTGCTTGAGAGAAAGGCATCATGCCCGCGAAAACTGCCACTGCAAATACTTTTTTCATTGTTATTCCTTAGACTTAATTAACACAAATTGCTTGCATCATTTTTATGCGTCCAAAATCATAACAACTTAAAGCTATATTTCAATTTATACAGGGCAAAAAGTTATTTGTTTACATTTTCTTAGCTCAAAATCCACTTTTTAAAAAAACCGCCCATTTTAGTTGAGTTAAAAATAACCAATCTGGGCGAAGTCGCTTAACGCAATATCGTTATTATTGTTCAGAAACTCACTCATTATTCCTATTAACAATATTTTTAACTTTATCGACTAAGTCGATAGGCAAAGGGAATACTATGGTTGATGTCCTGTCATTGGCAATCTCAGTCAATGTCTGCAGGTAACGAAGTTGAATCGCATTCGGGGCTTTATTCAGCACTTCGGCGGCCTCCATCAACTTTTTAGAGGCTTCCAGCTCACCCGTAGCATGAATAACTTTTGCACGACGTGAACGTTCGGCCTCTGCCTGACGAGCTAATGCACGCACCATGCTGTCATCCAGATCAACATGCTTGATTTCAACATTGGCTATCTTTATGCCCCAGTTATCGGTGTGCATATCAAGAATGCCCTGCAAATCTTTATTCAGTTCATCTCTTGCCGACAGTAATTCATCTAACTCATGCTGACCAAGTACTGATCGTAATGTTGTCTGGGACAGCTGGCTGGTGGCTTCAAGATAATTTTCGACATTGATGATCGCCATTTTGGGGTCAATAACCCGAAAGTAAACCACAGCATTGACCTTAACCGATACATTGTCTTTGGTGATCAGATCCTGAGTTGGCACATCAAGCACAATTGTTCTCAGGTCAACCCGAACCATTTGTTGAATGATTGGGATAATGATGATCAACCCAGGCCCTTTTACTTCATAAAAGCGCCCCAACAGAAAGACGACGGCACGCTCATACTCACGCAGCACTCTGAACATGCTGATAATCAGCACGAGTACCAGCACAACGATGGTTGCCAGGGAATACGTAATCATGGTTTATTCCTTCTCTTTGGCCGCAACATGCAAACACAAGCCTTCGACTTGCTTAACGACAATTTCCTGACCCACCCGCAACGGCGTATCACTGCGGGCTTGCCAGATTTCGCCTTCTACCAGCACCCGCCCCTCTCCGGGAAAGCCACTGACCACTTTACCGTGATCGCCAAGGAGCATTTCTACCCCGGTTGAAACAGGTTTACGGCGGGTTTTTAGCAATAAGGTAAGAATGACAAAGGTAAACAGCGCGGAAGTGGCTGTCAGACCCACGATCAAAGGGACGGCAATTTGATACCCTGGTTCTTCGGTATCCATTAACATGACTGACCCTATAACAAAAGAAACGATACCGCCCAGACCCAATATGCCAAAGCTGGGGCTAAAGCCTTCTGCCACCATCAGAATGATCCCCAGGATAATCAATCCCAGCCCCGCATAACTGACAGGCAAGAGTTGCAGCGAATACATAGCCAGAATCAGACAAATACCGCCGAGTACGCCAGGTAACCCAACCCCGGGGTTGTAAAATTCTAACAATAAGCCATAGATGCCTATCAGCATGAGTATGTAGGCCACGTTCGGATTGGTAATGACCGCCAGAAACTTAAACCGCCAGTCCTGTTCACGCTCTACATATGCAACATTCTCAAGTGATAAAGTCTGTTGTACCCCGTTTATAAGCACGGTACGGCCATTAATCTGACTAACCAGATCATCAAGATCTGTTGCCATAAAATCGATGACATTTTCTTGCAATGCCCCTTCGGCATCTAAACTTGCCGCTTCCCGAACGGCTTTCTCTGCCCAGACTTCATTTCTGCCATGCAATTTAGCCAGGCTGGTGATATACGCAGCCGCATCATTGATGACTTTCTTCTCCATGGCTGTTTCGGCTTTTACTTCCTTACCTGACTGTGTACCCTCTTCAGACTGTTTAGCCGCGTCATCTTTTCCAGCCGGTTCCTGTTCATCAGAGTCATCAAAAGGATTGTCTTTTTTCCCGCCTGGCGACCCACCGGTCAGAGATACTGGGGTAGCTGCACCAAGGTTTGTGCCCGGTGCCATCGCAGCAATATGACTGGCATAGAGAATATAGGTTCCGGCGCTCGCCGCTCTGGCACCCGATGGGCCAACCCAGGTTGCCACTGCAACCGGAGATGTTGTGATAGCGCGAATGATTTCCCGCATAGAGGTATCTAAACCGCCAGGTGTGTCCATCTTTAGCACGATAAGCGCAGCCTGTTCTTCCTGAGCATGATTAATTTCACGCGAGACAAAATCACTGACTGCAGGTCCGATCCCGCCTTTGATATCAATTAACCATACATTGGATGCCTGAGAACACATTGGCCAAAGCGCAGCCAGCCATAATGTCAGAATGGAAAACAGCTTCATGACGCATGCTCCCAGTAGGTGTACCAGACTGAACCAGATAGGAAAACCTGAACTCTTAGGCGTTGGTTATCCACCACCTTAAGCATAGCGCACAGAATTCGGTGCAGGATTGATCGCTGTACAGAGCCATGACACCCTGCACAGCGGCGGGCGACTCAGGGAATATGACGAGAGAATAGTCGGCCAAGCGCCGAGGGATGGTGAGACCAGTGCGTATCAAACATGTCCATCAAAGCCGGGTTGCCATACCGTGACAGACAAACGGCATGGAATCGATTCTTATGCTCTTTCAGTTTAGCTACCCGCTCCTGCATCTCCGGCGATTGCGACGGCGCAATAAAATCGGACAGCACAATGAGATCCGCATTTTTATACTTATCGCCACTCATCAGCATCAAGGACTGATCCAACACAGGCGTTAAATCTGTGCCGCCATGAAAAGAATAAGAAAGGAAATTTAACACTTCACTCAAACCATCCTGCCGGGTCAGCTCATACGTGATGTGCTGGGTAGAAAACAGCATGACATAACAGTCTCTGTCATCGGCAAGTGCAATCTGCATCAATCCGTAAGCCAACGCTTTCGCGCACTGTTCAGGGTAGCCGGACATTGAGCCAGAAGCATCAATGCAAACAATAAACGGCCCTTTGTCCTGTTCGACTTGTTTACTTTGCTTCCTGTAGGCTTTCACTTTACGCAGTTTGCGCTGGGCACCCTGCATTCTGTAATTCATTAAACGCTTATCAACAAGGTGTTTGTAGAACACCACCTCCAGCTCAGGATAGGCTAGAAACATTGCCTCGTTAGGCAGTAAGCGCGCCAGATCATCACTGGGATGCACGCCGACAATATCATCGGTGACGTTGTCACTCTTCTCTTCGACCATTTTCAGCTCTTCCGTCTGAACTCTGGCCTGACTCGGATCATCGACCTCGTTAGCCATCCGGCCTAGCTTGTCGGCAATCTCCTGAATTTCATTATTTTTTTGAAGAAATCTTGCGATAGATTTTAACCGCTCCACATCCGTTTTGGTCAGTTTGGCTTTCGCCATATCCCAAAGCCGGCCAGCGCGTTTTTCGTCGCCTGCTTCATCGACTTTTTCCATTTGCTGCATGGTTTCAATGCGCTGATACAGGTCTTTCAACAGTGCTTCTTTATGATGCTCTAACTCAGATTCCTGCGCTTTCTTGAGTGCTACCTGCAAATGTTCATACCACTGATGACAAAAGTAGCTGTGGAACATAGGGTTATGTTTCTTCTGATCATGGTCGAGCAATCGGCGCGCTTTAAAATAAAAGCCGGACGTCGTTTCAAGTTCACTGACTACCTGTTCAGCATTGTCCATAAAAGTGTCCGCAGACCATTGCCGAACCTTTTGGTATAAGGCCAGTTCCTGACTGAACCGATCGGCCACATCCACTTTTGCGATGCGATGCTGTACATAACTGCGCCACTTACCGACCTGCAGCTTCATAGACGACTTAATTCCCGGACTGGAGTCCGCAGCCATCATCAGCTGTGGCCGGGTCATCAGCTCGTTCACTGCATTTTCAATGATACCCGACTCAGTCAGCATCAGAGCCAGGTTAATACCTTCGGTGACTGGCATCGTCTCCTCCCAGTTATGCGAAGTATTCAGTCAGGCGGGTTAAACGCATGGCACTCTTGTCTAAATGCCGCTGAATTGTCGCAATCTCATCACTTGCAGTAGCCAGACTTTGTTCGATCAGCACCGGAAATTCAGGGTCAACGAAGTTGTGCGGCAATGCCCCGTGAAAACGGCTCCGTGCCAATTTCAGTAAATGCGCCGCCTCGCTGATCGCATCCGTAGCTTGCTCGACTTTCTGCTGCCAGCCAACCAACTGTTCCTGGCTGACGCCGTAATCTCCGGCCATGCCGACCAGCACATTCCGGTTCGCAATATCTTTGATCACCAGGCGGTCTGTGGCATCAATCTCAAAATGCAGCCGGCATAAATGCGTATTCTTATTAACAAAGCCATAGATATCGCACTGTCCTGCTTTGATCTTTTTCTCGAACTCATCCCCATCCACATACACCCAGCGGCTATCGCCGGTTTCCTGTTCAGAAACGGAAGGATTATGCTGCAGCATCACCAGCTTGATCATGCGCGGATTGTTGTTGACCGTGTACCGCTTGGCGCCGGAAAAATCGTACTTGTATCTTTCCTTGCCCATCAGCGTGTCATGTCCGAATATCACACAAAGCTTGCCGGCAACAGCCTGGTGGACTTCCTCTATCTGGTGCTGCGCCGTATCAGCCTGCTGAGTTGCTGCTTGCTGTCCGAAAACCTGGTTGACGGCAAAGTCGCGTAAAAGCTCCCGGATATCCTGTCTGGATTCCGGGCTGTGCCACAAACACTCCTGCAGCAACAGCAAATCAAGCGGATTAATACTGTCACGGCCATTAAAGAAAGCACTGGCTTTGAGCAGCCTGACCGATTTCTTCCATCGCCGGTCTGAGATGTAAAGCTCGCTGCTGCCCGATTCGACTTTCTCCTCGATCATGGATTTCAGCTGGTAAATGGTTTCGAATGTCGCCTCATCAAGCTGGATATGATCGATCAATGTCTGCCATTGCTGATATTCTTCTTCTTTGATTTTGAGCTCGGCAGGTAAACTCGCCATCTCTGGGCCTTCGCCCAGTAACATGGCTTTGAAATTTTGTTTTTCCTGTATGCGATTAACGAAAACACGAACCAGCATACGGTCGTACAAAGCTTCCAGACCGCTGTCTTCATCCGGTAATTCGTTGGATGCCGTAATCAGCAAACGCATTGGTACGTTCAGCGTGTCCTGACCATTTTTAAATGTCCGCTCGTTAACAACAGTCAGTAATGTATTCAAAATGGCAGGGCCCGCTTTCCAGATTTCATCCAGGAAAACGACTTCCGCTGTGGGTAAGTAGCCATCAACCAAACGAACATATTTACCGTGGTCTTTCAGTTCCTGAATCGATAGAGGTCCGAACACTTCTTCCGGGGTCGAAAAACGTGTCATCAGATAGTCAAAGAAGCGGCTGCCATCAAAGGCTTCAATCAGTCGCTTAGCAATCAAGCTCTTTGCTATTCCGGGAGGGCCAAGCAGGAAGACACTCTCACCAGACAGTGCCGCCAACAAACAGAGTCGAATGGTATGCTCTCTTTCATAGACCCCGTTTGACAGAGCCTGGATAAGTTTTTCTACCCGCTCAGCAAGCAGCGCTTTATTGGGTAGACTATTGGCCGCCATAGATAGCATATTGGTCATTTCCTCGAGGCAAAAAGGTCTGATGTAGAAATGAAATGGGTGGAGCTGAAAAATCTCATTCTAGCCACAGAATAGCCGTAAAAAACACATTGTTACAAGTATGTTAACATACATACTTTGTTACAAACAGGGTATATCAAACTGGGTAGGCAACCAACATAGATCAATCATTGATTTCACTTTTGATGCACTCAGGATGAGCACAAGATCACAGAATGTAATGGATTGCGATGCATGTTGAGGGATGCGGACTATGTCTCGATTTGTTACTACATAGCGCTACCTCAACACAAATCATCGTGATAATATTTTAGTCAATTATGAAAAAGATCTCTCAATTGCCTGTCAGGCTGACAATTTTTGTATGTTTTGGGGTGCTGATAACCACCTTTATCCCCATGCAAGGTAACCTGGATGCCGTTACTTCAAGCCTGACATTGGTGCTGATTATCCTGCTGGTTCGCGAAGTCGCCAGTAAAGAAATGAAGTTTTTATTACTTCTGTCTGCCTGTACCTACGGAATTGGCGTAATTGCAGATCTTCTTGATGATATTCCGGAACTTGCAAATCATTGGTTGCTGACGCGCACCGATGATGTATTCAGCAATATTGGTGTTTTTTTACTGTGTTTCTGTTTCATTAAACTCTTACATCAACGCCGCGAGTTAATACAAAAACTCAGACAGCAAATTGCTAAATCCCGTCAACTGGAACTGGAACTCAGCCGACAGGCCTTGCAAGACGATCTGACCAGACTGCAGAACAGGCGCTCACTTTTCAGACGATTTGATCATATGGCGATTAACCTTAATCGCGGCATTATGGCTTACATTGATATAGACAACTTCAAACAGGTTAATGACCGTCTTGGTCACCGCCAGGGAGATCTGGTACTGATTGAAATAGCCAACATTATCTTCAGGCATTCGCCTACCGGTAGTCAGGTATATCGCATAGGGGGTGATGAATTCATTGTTCTATTGCCCAGCGAAGACCAATGTCAAAGCCAGGAATGGCTTGACCAGCTCTATGAGCAAACTCAAGATCTTAGAGATACGTTCAAATTAGGCATCAGTGTCGGCCTTGTTCCGTTTCATCCTGGTAACCTCAGCGATCCTGACTTACTGCTCGCTAAAGCAGATACCGCCATGTATCAGGAAAAAGAACAAAAAAGTCGTGTCGAGTAACTTCGATTCAGATTCACAATTTTGTCATATCCTCGTCATACCATAGCGGCTACCCCTGTAGTTCAAATTTGGAGAGACGCAATGTTGCTTCGCCTGGCTTCTTTATTGGCCGTTATCACCCTATTCCCCATTCAGGCTAATGCCAAAACCGTTACCGTATCCGGTTCGACTTCTGTCAGTCATATACTTGAAGTATTAGCTGAACAATATGAGCAGCAACATTCCGATGCTTCCATTGCTGTGCAAGGGACTGGGTCATCTGCGGGTATTTCTGCCGTCAAACAAGAGGCCGCTGAGCTTGGAATGAGTTCGCGATTTCTAAAGGAGGATGAAATACGTCCGGATGTATCGACCACATTAATTGCTCATGATGGTATCGCACTGGTCGTCAACAAAAACAACCCGATTGACACCCTGACCAAAGAACAGGTTATGGGGATTTATCAGGGGACTATCACCAACTGGAAACAAGTTGGTGGCGATGACCTCCCCATTGCAGTTGTCAGCAGAGAGAACGCTTCTGGTTCACGATTTTCTTTCGAAGATTTTATGGGTCTGACACGTACTATCGGTGATAAAAGCGTCTCAGATATCAATGCGAAAGCGCTGGTGGTTAACACCAATGGCATGGTGAAAAGCCTGATTGCCAGAAACAGACACGCCATTGGCTATCTGTCACTTGGCTCAGTTGATGATTCAGTAAAACCACTGGATTTCGAAGGTGTATCACCCAGCCTGACAAACCTGGAGTCTGGACAGTATCAAATCTCCCGACCTTTCATCATGCTTTATAAAAGCAAAAAGCTCACATCAGATGGTCGTGACTTCCTCAATTATCTCCTGTCTGAAAACAGCCAGAAATTACTGCATGATCGCGGTTACATTCCCGTTGTGCATTAAACAATACACACTCTCTGGCTTACCTGATCACTCAGGTAAGCCAAAGCTCGATCAGGACACCACCGGGTATTTCATGCCTGCGCCCCATTCCGTCCAGGAACCGTCATAGACAGTCAGATTTTTCCGGCCTGCTACATCAGCTGCAAGAGCAAGAATGCATGCCGTAACCCCAGACCCACAACTGAAAATCAGTTGTTGATCTTGTTCTGAGAATGCATCAAAACGTTGTTTCAGTATTGATTGCGACGCTAACCTGCCGTCTTTCACCAACTGACCAAACGGGAGGCTTTTAGCATTCGGCATATGACCACTGCGTATGCCCTCTCTCGGCTCTGGCTGCTGGGCATAAAAACGTGCTGCCGGGCGTGCATCCAGCACCACAACCTGAGGGTCGGCTAATTTTTCCATCAATGCCTGGGCATCAATCACCCATTCAGATCTGAAATTGGCAGAAAATTGCCCTTTTTCAGGCACTTCAGTTACAACACCCGATTCTAACGAGCCTCCAGCTGCTTTCCAGGCAGGCAATCCGCCATCCAGCACCGCGACCTTGTCATGCCCCATCACTTTAAACATCCACCATACGCGCGGTGATGAGAACAGTCCGTGAGAATCATAAACAACGAGAGTGTCTTTGTTGCTGATGCCTAATTCCGACACTTGGCTGGCAAACTGCTCTGCACCGGGTAACATATGCGGCAGGCTGGATGCCTTATCGCATATCTCTTTATCGAAATCGAAAAAAACAGCACCTGGAATGCGTTCACTCTCCCACTCAGCCCTGGCATCACGGCCACTGCCCGGCATGAACCAGCTCGCATCCAGTATCACGATATTTCCCGCATCGGCATGTTCCAGCAACCAGTCAGCACTGACAACAGACGACGGTAATGAATTCTTTGTCATACCCTAATCACCTATCCCTATGAAATTCAGCTGTTTGTGTTAAACCAGATAACCATATTCATCACTGTCATTTCGGTTATCAACTTTATATTGTGATAGTGATAGCAGGTTATACGGCCAGACTAAACCTTTTTCTCTGTAATCCAGCCACTTGCCACAGCAAACACAAGCAGGCTGATCTTGAATCCGATTGTTCATCGGGTTAATGTCCCTGAACTCGGTGCCAGCACTTTTCTGATTTATTGCAAGGACGCGAATATGGACTATTTCCCGGTCTTCACCCAATTACATAACAAACCAGTACTGGTCATAGGTGGCGGAGAAGTTGCCTGCCGTAAAGTCGATCTTTTATTACGGGCCGGAGCGGCAATCACACTGATATCACCACGCCTGCATCCTGCCTTACAAAAACTGGCCAGCCAGCAAAAACTGCGCTGGCTGGCAGAGTCTTACCAGCCGGGAAGTCTGGGGGGCTATTATCAGGTGTGGACAACGACAGACGATCGCGAGCTGAATAAGCGTATCTTTCGTGATGCCCAACAGAAGAAAATTTGGGTCAATGCCGTCGACGATCCTGCCCATTGCGATTTCATTACCCCATCCATGATAGATCGTTCCCCCATTCAGGTGGCCATATCCAGTGGTGGCGCTTCACCGGTACTCGTACGTTACCTCAGAGAAAAGCTGGAAACCCAGCTCGCGCAAAACTTGTCTCTTCTGGCAGATTTCGCTGGAAAACAAAGAAACCGCCTGAAACTACATTACGATACCGTCGATAAACGAAGACACTTTTGGGAGCAATTTTTCCGCTTGCCTCAGGTAGAAAATGCCCAGTCAGTTGAGGTACTTGAAGCGGCTTTTGTCCAGTTACTGGCTCAAGACAATCAGGCAAAAGGGACGGTATGTGTTGTAGAAACCGGCACAGATGTTGAAATGCTGACATTGAAAGCGTTGCGACTGATGCAGCAGGCCGAAATGGTGCTTTACACCGATGAAGTGAGTCAGGCTGGTTTCATTGATCTTTGCCGCAGAGATGCTGATCGCGAAGCTTGCAGTGAGGAGAATCTGTTACAAAAAGCGGATGCCCTGCTCAGCCAGGCTGTCCGCGTCTGTATTCTGGTCAGAAAAGGAAGGACTTCTGCATCACTTTCTGCTTTTTGTCAGCAGCACAAGGGGGAGGTACTTCCCTCACTGTAACCATTTATTTTGTAGAGGCAGCGGGTGTAAGTTCAGACTTAAACGCTGTCTTCTGCGCGCGTTTTTCACTTTGCGCCTTCAACCACAAACCGGATGTTTTCATCGCATAACCAAACACTACCCCGAGCATCAGCGAAGGGATGACCAGTTGCCAGTTACCCGCCGCAGCAAATGTCGCACAACAGCCGATAAATGTCCCCGGAATAAAGCTCAGCCACTCGCGTTTTGCCTGCACACACATCAGAAATGAAACAATACCGGTTGCAATATAGCCGAACAGCTCCATTCCTATCCATGTTGAGCCGTGAATGATCAGCATTGCCCAGGCGACACCACTCAAATTGGTCGCCATACTGATGCCCATGCCCTTTAAGCCATCCTGAGGTGCCGCAAAATAAGTGGTACACCCCAGAAATCCGCCCCAGCTCAACAATCCAAGTGAAACAGCTACCCAGCCCCACAGACCAGATAACAAACCGGTTGTTATTGCTATAGCGATTAATGCTGACATGTTAAGACCTCTGAAAACGCTAACGTGATATCTTCGATGCAATGAAGGAAGAAGTCTAATCACTCTGCCCGTTCAATAAATTGATTAAAATCACATATTAAATGAAATAAATGAAACGCAATGTTTTATACAGTGAACAATGACACAGTAATCAGCTAACTGACGCCAGATTCAATCAGCAAAATGCTGTTTTGAGTCTGATCAGCTTGTGATAACTTAATGCTTTCTAAAACCTATGTTTCTTCTGAGATGCAGTCAAAACGGAGTGCCACCATGGGGCCTTTAATGCTAGATGTGTCAGGTTTCGAACTTGATGCCGAAGAGCGTGAAATTCTTCAACACCCCACAGTAGGCGGAGTCATTTTTTTCGCCCGCAACTACCACGACAGAGAGCAACTGTTTGCTCTGACACAATCCATTCGTCAGGCAGCAAAACGTCCTTTGATCATTGCGGTGGATCAGGAAGGCGGACGAGTCCAACGCTTTCGTGAGGGTTTTACTTTACTGCCTCCTGCCCGGGCATATGCAGCGGCCGACAATGGTGCCAACCTTGCCCGTCAGGGGGGCTGGTTGATGGCTGCAGAATTACTGGCTATGGATATCGATCTCAGCCTGGCACCTGTATTGGATATCGGCTTTGACTGTAAAGCCATTGGAGACCGTGCGTTTTCAGATCAGCCCGAACAAATCATTCAATTTGCCAGTGAGTTCATACGCGGTATGAAAGAGGCGGGAATGGCGGCAACAGGTAAACATTTCCCCGGACACGGTGGCGTTATCGCAGACTCACATCATGAAACCCCTGTTGATGAACGCACTGATATTGCCGCTCGTGATATGTCGGTATTTAAAGCATTGATCGAGGAACAATTACTGGATGCCATGATGCCAGCCCATGTGATTTATCCTTCCTACGACGATAAGCCCGCCAGCGGCTCTGAATACTGGTTAAAGAACGTACTTCGGCAACAGCTTAATTTTAAAGGGGTTGTCTTTTCAGATGATCTCAATATGAAAGGTGCCGATGTACTGGGCTCCTACGGCGATCGTGCTGTTGCTTCTCTGCAAGCCGGCTGCGATATGGTGATGTTATGTAACAACCGCAGCGGAGCAATCGAGGCACTTGAAGCATTGCCGCAAACGCAGGCTCCCGTGCTTAATAGCTTACTCAAAAAGCCATTTGCACAGTATGCAGAAATGGTGAGAACGGCTGAATGGAAACAGCGCTCTGAAGCCATTCGCCGACTGCAACAACAATGGCAGGAAAAAACGCACTAGTGCATTTTTTAACTGTTTGGTATCCCATTCCGCTTACCTGAACACAAACGCCCGGAAGACCGGGCGTTGTTATCGCGACAGGACATGCCGCTGAGTTAAAACTTGTGTTCAACCCCGACAGTCAGGCCATAAAGGCTGTTATCTTCGTAAATCGTCCCTGAGACATCTTTTCCGTCTTTGACCATTTTGTACTGAGCAGCCCCAAACAACGAGGTGTTGCCAAAGGAATACTTTCCTCCTACCTGCACACCCTTCGCACCGTTTCCTGGCGCCAGAGGATTCAGATTACCCTCACCGGCTCCTTCGGCATAATTCAGTTCGATGCCACCACCAAAGGATGGCGTAAACTGGCGAGCCAGTCCCAGCGCATAAGTGACACTGTCGCGATCAAAGGTAACGACTTCTCCGCGCACCTGGGTTTTTATCACATGCTCGCTCCATCTGCGCCAGTGAGCAGAAAAAGTCAGTAATGTATTCTCGGCAACCCCCGTCTGGAAATCAAAATCTATGGTTTCTGGTAGTTCAATTTCCGCCTGGCTTGATACTGAGCTTGCCTTCCCCCCTGTTTTATTCACAATTAAGGCACCGGATTCGGTCGTATCAAACGAGTGCTTAACCGCAGACTGATACGCTACAGTAGCGCGTAACGCGATTTTAGGGATGTGGTAAGACGCACCCACTGTATAACCGAAACCTATGTCATCACCCAGATCCAAATCTAAACCACCAAAACCACCATTCATGTTGGTGTTAAACTTCGCATTAATTTCAGTTTGATTGATGGTAGGGCCAGCAAAAGCTGAAAATGAAGGGGTAGTTTGGTACTTGCCCGTTAAGGCTACGGTCCGGGTTTTTACATTAGCGCTAGAGCCTTGCCAAAAACCGCTCGTGTGCTGAGTATCAATATTATTTGAAAGATAATACTGCGCATTTCCTGAAAAGTTATCAGTAAAAAAGTAATTTACTGCACCCTGGACATAGTGAGTATCGTTGAAGATATCACCAGTGCTACCAAAGGTAGGGTGGTTACCCTGAATGTCATAGTTAAAATAGGAATACGACGCCGCCACCTTATCATCGGGGCTGTACAAATTACTGTAGCTATAGCGTCCAAACTCATAGGCCGCACCATGAGAATAAAAGCTCGTTGCTGACAAAATTGCGATGAGTATTGATTGATACTTCAGCTTCATTGTTCGAATACCTCTACATGTGAACCCGTGCTCACCACAGTGTGATAACAAGGGTTATTCCCCCTATTGCTAACCTGCTTGAACTGCTCTTAAGGCAGTCATGAGCAAAAACGGTTAGCAACAACCCTGCTATCTAATTCAGTGAGACGAGACATCCGTTGTCGTTTCATCTTCGAAGTTCTCAACAATATTGTTAACACTTCGTTATTATTTTGTTTCGAAATGAGGTTAACTGAATCAAAGCTGAACGTCCATACATAATAGGTCATACGTCCGATTATTTTGAATATGTGCTGATTGATCACAAAAACATCTCAATGAGATGTGACTATGATTCAAACAATTCTGATTGATGAAGCCAGTGAAAATGCGGAGTTCAGCGAAAAAACCGCTGTGTCGTCACACACAGCGGCTGTTATCGCTCTAGCTACGAAAAAGAAGAAGGGAAAGGAAATGAAAAAATCAGTTCAAAAGCTTGGGTTATTCAGTAGCAATAAGTGTCGACAATAATCGCTTTAGGGTTTTAGAAACAATTTCCTGATTGAAGTTTTGATCACCACTGACCAAAGCAAACTCAAACTCCCTGAAGGTGAAAATGACCAGATTGGCATCAATTTCCGGATTCGGACTGCCAATCAATTCAGCCGTCTTTTTGATCAGGTCCAGCACTTGTAATTTATACTCACTGACTCGCTTGACCAGCATCTCAGACTGCCCGAGAGCAAACAGGAAATGGCAGCGAATTGTCAGCTGTTTTCTGCGCGTTTCGTCCGTCAGCTCCGTCGAAATGTACTGTGTTAACAATTCGGTTAGTTTCAGAACACATGACTCACGATCCCCGGAAGCTCCCTTTATCAGGTATTCCCTGAGTATCGTGTCCACCTGTTCCTGAATCCATTCAATCTGTTTCACTTCTCGCTGGGCAAACTCTTCAAATGCGCTCAGAATCAAATGATCCATGCTTTCAAAGTAATAACTGGTAAGTGATAACCGAACCTGAGCAGCATTGGCAATATTCCGGTGTGACAAACTGTTTAAGCCTGTAGTCGCAATCAAATCCAATGTTGCTTCAATGATTTTTTGTCGGGTAAGCTCTCCCTTTGTTGTTTTTCGAGAACTAGCTGCCATCTCGACTTATCCTTGATGTTTATGAAAAGTAAAAGTTTGCATTCATGGCAATAATATCGAAAACACTTCATTACATAAACTCCAGTGTTTCACTTTTGGTCTGCATGCCCACACTTACCAGCCCAGAGCTTCTCACTGACAAACATTTGCAACCTGACAGATGAATTTTCGTACAGTTAATTGCCTGCTTTAATGCCTTATAATGTGTAAAAAAAATCCCCGAGCAGTGCTCAGGGATTGATGTGTAAGTAGGCGTGCTTAAGCCGCCATGCGCGAGTGAATCTTTGTGCTAACTTACAGTGATTTACTGGAGTAGTTAATGTTCTTGCAGGTTTTCTTTTCTTTTAATACAACCACAATCCCGCCAACAATAAACGCCATTACCAGTAGTGTCTCGAACATAACTTTCCCCAAATTCAGATAATCACTGCAGTCTTAAACGACCAGCCAAGAAAAAATAAACAGAGCAGCTAAAATCTACATAAAAGTAGTTTTTCCGTCTCCGGTTTGGCGGTTATCAGTTCAGGCAGCATATCCGAAAGGGACTCAGTATCAATAGCATACTGAGAAAAAGGTTCAAATCCGGCTTTCCAACTGAAAGTTTGCTATAACATCCCGGCGACTAGTTTTTAGCCACGCGTATTCTGCGCTTTATTTGCACAAATTTCCAGCAAAATTTGCCTTACGATTCTTTGAACTTGATATAAGTTTAACTAATAAAAAATGCGGCCCGCACGGGCCGCATTTCATTCAGCTCTCTGCCTGACGCATTACAGCCAGCGTTTTTGACCGGTAAATGTGACAGACAGCCATGTATCACCCAGCTCGCCTTTCAATTTATCCCACAATAATTGACGAATCTTATCCTGACGTTTTGTAGTCCAGTATTTATCGTCTTTTACAAGGATGTTGATTTCCAGATCGTACTGACGGCCTGTTTTAGCGAAATGGTGAGTATAGTCATCGAAGTTGTACTGTTTAGACAGATCTTCAATCACACTATCCACCCGGTTCTGCACCTGGTCATGAGGAGCAACCAATAGCACCTCACGCAAGTTACGGCGTAATACCTTAATCGGCAGAACCGACGCAGCAATCGCCATTGCAGACACCAGAATGGGATCGACATAAGCATTCCAATGCGAATAGCCTATTTTGTCGAACACCATTACCAGCATGAAACCAACTAAAATTGCAGCACTCAAGATGCCATCGACCAACCATTCCTGTGAGTCGACCCGAGCAAGTTCCGAGTCTACCTTACGGGCAATGTGAGTTTCCGTGAAATAGATGCCAAAACAGCTGATGGTAGACAACACTGCGTATACCATTGCATGCTCCAGCACAACTTCATGGCCACCGTTGACAATGGTTTGCACACCACTAGCGAATGCAAACAGACAGGTTACCAAGATGAGCAAGCCATTGACGACATTGATCAAAGGTTCGATGTGGGCGTAACCAAACTGAAAGTGGTTATCGTCCGGTCTTGAGACCAGGTAGGCGGTATACAGACTCAGGCCTGTCATACCCATACTCAGAAAAGAGAACATACCGTCGAGCAGAATCGCACTAGATCCCACATACAGCCCATAACCTATACCCATAGTGGCAAGCAGGACCGTACCGGCAAGAGACATTTTCAGTGCCAGACGTTCCTTACTAATTTTACGGCTGATAGCCATAAATTCCTCCTCATTTTTCCCAAAGTGTTGATATTAGTATCAGCTTTAAACTGTTGACCTATAGCCAGTCAACCATTGAAGCATGACGATTTAATGAACCTGCGAAACTCGCTTTGGTGGCCGGCACTCAGTCGAGTGTATCTTCAAGCCATTGCAAAAACGCAGGTTTTCGTAATGCGGTGTTCAAGGTCGCCTGTTGGCGCCCTTTTCTGAAAACCAGAACAGTCGGAACACCTCTTACTCTGTAGCGCTTTGCCAGATCCGGATGCTGATTAACATTCACCCTGACAAAACGGTATTGCTTTTTCTGTTTAGCAACTTGCTCAACCACTGGCTTAAAAGCCTGACAGGGAGCACAATTATTACCCCAAAACGTCACTATCACAGGTTTGGGACTTTGAATCAGCATAGCAAAGTTATTACTGTCTGCCTCAACCGGGCTGCCATCCAATACGGCTTTAGAACAATGTACACAAGAAACGGTATTGGATAATGACGTGGTCTGCAGAGACACTGCCTTGTGACAATGCGGACAGCTCACAGTAAAACTTGGCATGTTTTCCCTATTTCCCCAGCCTGTTCTTTGTTATTCAGACAGGCCGTCTGATACAAATTTTCGCCAGTATACCACAACTTATAAAAAACCAGGATAACGGCAAGTGGCAGCCCCGTTAACTTAACTCGATATCACAGAGTGGGACAAGTCGCTGCTTCTGCCGTCAAATTCAAAAATCAGTGCGCTGTAACTGGAGCCGTTCAATATCACTAAAAAATGAGATGATCTTGGCTCGGCTGACACTGTACATGAACTCTGAACCATCACACATTTCAGAATCGACTATTTTTATCTGGGGCGATTTCAGCTGCATGAACTCGCAGGCAGCCTGCTCTTCACACGCAAGATCCCTCTCATCGTTCAGCGTTTTCCAATAGTCGGCAAAATGATTCAACGCTGTATCCAACTGCTGGTAATTCTCCGAACTCAACTCTGGGCGAAGAACTTTCAATTCCTTTTTGCGCTCAGTCAGAAATATGTTGAAGTTCTCAGCATAGCTGTCTATTGCTGAATGGCTGTAACATGCCTGCTGCACATATCTCTCTTGCTGGGCATAGACATTATCGCTGCCACGTTGAGAAGAGCAGGCAGATGCAGTAAAGCAGGCAATAAAGACAATAAAATACAACTTCATTTTACACACTTCCCGTTCCTGAATCCGGGCAGCGTCAGCAGAATGCTGCCCTTCAATATATAGAAAAGTATGCGTGAAATACCTTTTTCAACACGTGCAAAGACCGCGATTTCTTAGCACTGAGACACCTTGTTATCTATTGAGAAAACTGGACTGAGAAACTTAGGACTCAACCTGTGTGACAAGCTGAACACTGTTTCCCAGTTGAATATCTCCGTCAGACAACACACGGCAGCATACTCCGCCACGCCATTCCGACCTGAGTGCCTGAGTCATTCCCTGAAATTGCTCATCCATACGGGGGCAGGGATCGGTTTCTCTTGTAATCTGAAGCTGCAAGCTGCCAATCGCGATGATGTCGCCGACATTGCGCTCAGAAAAACGTACCCCTTCCACCAGCAGATTGGCTCGACGAATGGTCCAGGGCAATGTCTCCCCCACTTCATCACAGGCATCTTGCCAGGAATCAAGGGACAATACTGTCACTTGTCGCTTACCGGGTTTACCACGAAAGTCATCTTCTACACCGCTTTCACAGGTTACATTGACTTGATTTAATTCTTCCATAACAGCACGTGACGCTTTGCGTCTGGCAATTCCAATCAACTTCATCCAAACATCTCCCTAACACTCATCAAAATACAGCATTTAACACTGGTAAATCACCTGCTGTACCGAATTCTTTACTAAGTTAGCAATGTGCTACCAGCGCATTTTTTAACACTTTGATTACAATTAGAAGTGTTCGCCACTCCATGTATGTAAAGCACCTACTATACCCAAAAATGCCAGGTTGAAGCGAAACTAATTGCAACACCAAGGATGAAGGGGATAGCCAGGGTTAGCAATACACAATTAACAATAGTGACTTTTCTGCCCTAATGGTTTCGGGCAGTGACAGAAGGAGCTTGATATGAATGTTCAAGCCACAAGCATGCACCGCTACTTGGATTATCAGGGGCAGTTACTCTCGCCTCTGCCAGCATGGGCGGATATCCAAACGCTGCAAGGCTTTTACCGTGACATGGTGCTAACCAGAGTTTATGACAACAAAGCTGTCGCGCTTCAGCGTACAGGTAAACTTGGGACCTACCCATCCCATTTAGGATCCGAGGCCATAGGTATTGCTGTTGGTCGCGCCCTCAGGCAAGACGATGTCTTTGTGCCTTACTACCGAGACATGCCTGCAATGTGGGCGCGCGGAATAGCAATGGAAAAAAATCTCCAATACTGGGGCGGTGACGAGCGAGGCAGCGATTTTGCGTTTAACGATCAGCCCTGTCGTGATCTTCCTTTTTGTGTGCCGATTGCCACGCAATGCACGCATGCCGTAGGCGTTGCAGCTGCACTGAAAATCCAGGGAGGCCATCATGCTGCGCTCGTCACCTGTGGTGATGGCGCAACCTCTAAAGGTGATTTCTTGGAATCCATCAATTGCGCGGGCGCCTGGAACATCCCGTTAGTTTTTGTCATTAACAATAACCAGTGGGCGATCTCTGTGCCCCGCAAGTTGCAGTGCGGCGCCGAATTTTTGTCCGATAAAGCCAAAGGCGCAGGCATGCCCGGCATAACCGTCGACGGTAATGACATCATTGCCATGTATGACATCATTATAAAAAGTCTGGACCGAGCGCGAAAAGGCAAAGGTGCCACCTTAATTGAAGCCGTCAGTTATCGCTTAGGTGATCACACAACTGCTGATGATGCCAGCCGTTACCGGAGTGAAGATGAGCTGCAGCAAGCCTGGCAGTATGAACCAGTAAAACGCCTGAAAGCGTTTCTCATGTCGCAAAGCGCCTGGTCTGAAGACGATGAAAAACACTGGCTGGCTCACTGCCGTAAAGTCGTGGAAGAAGCAGTAGAGCGCTATCTTGCCATTGCTCCTCAGCCCCCAGAGGCAGCTTTCGATTATCTGTATGAACAACCAACTGATGACATGCATCCCCAGCGGGATGCCATTATCAATAAAGCAATGCGCATGCAGGGAGGCCGCCATGGCTGAGATTACCATGCTGGAAGCCGTCAACCTCGCTCTGCATCACGAAATGGCCAGAGATCCTAATGTGGTCATACTGGGTGAAGATGTGGGTGATAACGGCGGTGTATTTCGTGCCACTGTTGGCCTGAAGCAAGAATTCGGTTTGAAGCGTGTGATAGACACACCGTTAGCTGAATCTCTGATTGGCGGTGTCACCATAGGAATGGCAAGTCAGGGGCTTCGCCCGGTCGCTGAATTTCAATTTCAGGGTTTTGTCTTCCCTGCACTTGAACATCTGATCTGTCATGCGGCTCGCTGGCGTAACCGCACCCGGGGGCGACTCACCTGCCCTGCCGTTTTCCGCGCTCCCTTCGGAGGGGGAATTCATGCCCCGGAGCACCACTCCGAAAGTGTTGAAGCGATCTTTGCCCATACTCCGGGTTTGAAAGTGGTTATCCCTTCATCGCCGAAACGTGCCTATGGCCTGTTGCTCGCGGCTATCCGCAGCAATGACCCTGTTATGTTCTTCGAACCCAAACGCATCTACCGGACGGTGAAATCTGATGTCATCGACAACGGTGAAGCCCTTCCGCTGGATACCTGCTTCACACTGCGAAAAGGACGAGATTTGACATTAGTTACCTGGGGAGCCTGCGTTGTCGAAAGCCTGGACGCTGTGAACGAATTATCCAAAATGGGCATTGAAGCAGAAGTCATTGATCTGGCCTCAATAAAACCCATCGACATCAACACCATTATTGCCTCGCTGGAAAAAACCGGCCGATTACTGGTGGTACATGAAGCCAGTAAAACCTGCGGTGTCGGTGCCGAATTACTGGCGCAAGTCTCTGAGAAAGCAATGTGCCTGTTAAAAGCGCCACCAATTCGGGTAACAGGTATGGATACTGTCATGCCTTATTACCGCAATGAAGAGTATTTCATGATTAATAAAGACGACATTGTCATTGCGGCCAAACAACTTGTGGAGGGGTGGAAATGAAGACGTTTTCCTTGCCGGATCTGGGCGAAGGACTCGCCGAATCTGAAATTATTGAATGGCATGTCAGTGTCGGTGATACCGTGGAAGTCGACCAGGTCGTGCTAACCGTTGAAACTGCAAAAGCCACTGTTGAAGTGCCTGCGCCATACAGTGGCACCATTGTAAGCCGTCACGGAAGTGAAGGTGATGTCATCTCTATCGGCAGTCTGCTGCTGGAGATCGACGAAACAAATTCTACCGATACCGATGTCAAAGAAGCCAGCCAATCGGAAAAAAAACAACGTGCCGATGCAGCCACAGTGGTAGGCAACGTCTCCCACCATGCACAGAGCGTCAGCGTTGATGAGTTCTGGGTTGGTAGTCAGGTAAAACCATCCTCTGAACATATCAGCGCCTTACCTGCCGCCCGGCTGTTGGCTCAGAAACTGGGGGTTAACCTTAAGCAGATCAACGGAAGCGGGCCCAATGGCGTCATTGTCGAAGCCGATGTCTACCGGGCCTGCGATCAGCAACTGCCGGGCACTGAAGTGCTAAAAGGTGCTCGCCGCACTATGGTCGGCAGCATGACAGAAGCCCATCAGCAGGTCGCCGCTGTTACCATCACAGAAGAAGCACTGTTGGACAAATGGCCGAAAGACGAAGACATCACCACCCGTATTATTCAGGCCATTGTCTCTGCCTGTGAACAGGAATCAGCTTTGAATGCCTGGTTTGATGCCGAAACCATGACGCGCTGCGTACACCATAAAGTCAACATCGGTATCGCGGTAGACAGTCCGCATGGTCTGTATGTTCCGGTACTCAGGGATGCGGGCAGTCTGAATCCCAAAGCCATCCGACGCTGGATAAACGAAACAGCAGAAGGTATCAGGGCCAGAAAAATTGGCCGGGAAGAATTTCAGCATGCCACTATCACACTGTCTAACTTCGGTGCGATTGCGGGCATTTATGCAACGCCGGTAGTCACTCCGCCACAGGTGGCCATAGTGGGAGCTGGCCGGCTCATTGATAAACTCGTGATGAAAGATAACAAACCGCTTTCTGTAAAAGCCATGCCATTGTCAGTGACCTTTGATCACAGGGCCTGTACAGGGGGCGAAGCCGCTCGGTTTGTGAGAGCCCTTGTTCAACACCTGTCAAAACCGCATGGTTAACGCATAAAAAACAGGCCAGTGCAAAGCTGGCCTGTTTTTCTTCAGTTATTCGTCATCTGCTGACGGCTCTGCCGGTTTTCTCTTCTTCGGCATAAAGACATTATCCCCAACGGCCATGTTGTCGTAGAAGCGTTTATCCAGCTTCTTCTTCGGTTTAGACGCCGTTTTGGCTTTATCCTGTTGAGGTTTCGCCTTGGTATTTTTCTTCGGTTGATAGGTTTTCTTAGGTGCAGGTTTCAGCCCTTTAAACTTGCCTTCCAGCCCTTCCAGAGCGGTGAAACTGATTTGTTTCTGCAGGAAAACTTCCACATTCTTAAAGCTTTTCCAGTCTTTCGGCCCCACCAGCGACACTGCATCACCTTTGTTACCGGCCCGGCCAGTTCGTCCGATACGGTGAACATATTCTTCAGCGTGCTTGGGCATGTCAAAGTTAATAACGTGTGAGACTTTACTGATATCCAAACCACGCGATGCAATATCCGTCGTCACCAGAATCTTGTGAACATTACGCTCAAACTGGCTCATGATGTTATTACGTTGCGTTTGATTCAGATTACCACTCAGGGCCACCGCTTTGAGTTTGCGTTCATTGAGCAACTCAGTCAGGCGGTTTGTGTCTTCGCGTGTCGCGGTAAAAATAATGACCTGGTCATAATTTTCCTGCTCCAGCAAGCGATCCAAAATAGCCTGCTTATGATCCAGGTGATCGCACAAGATAAAACGTTGCTCAATATCACCATGATCCTGTGCCGCATGACCAACAGCAATACGCTTAGGTTCATTCAGCATTTCAGATGCGATATCAATGACTTCCGGATCATCTAGCGTGGCGGAAAACATCAGGGTCTGACGGCGTCTGTGATCAGCGGCCTGGTGAATTTTACGCAACTCCGGCGCAAAGCCCAGATCCAGCATGCGATCCGCTTCATCCATGATCAGCATTTCCAGACCGTTCAGATGCGTGCTGCGGTGCTCCAGATGGTCCGCTAAGCGGCCAGGTGTTGCCACCACAAACATTGGGTCATTGCGCAGCGCTTTTACCTGATCATTAAAGTTTTCACCACCTACGATCAGCGTGCTGTCATAAGGTGTACCGGCATTCAGGGTGCGTAGCTGTGCATAAACCTGCTTTGCCAGCTCACGGGTCGGCGTCAGAATGACCACTCGCGGGTCACGTTTGGTAAAAGGTTTACCGCGGTACATGCGCTGCATGGCCGGCAGCAAAAATGCCAGAGTTTTACCGGAACCGGTTTTCGAGGAAGCCAGCAAATCTTTTCCAGCAATAGCAACAGGAATGGCTTGCTGCTGGATTTCTGTCGCCTGCGAGAAGGCCATATGATTCAATTTTTTCAACAGTCGCTGATCAAGACCAAGATCTTTAAAGTGCAAAGTATTGCTCCGGTAAAACGCTCTAAAACAAGAAAATTTCCCGCTGATTGCTTGTGACCTGGCTCACAGCCGGAAGAAAATTTAGCGGCGGATTATACCATAGTTATCCTGATTAACCACGACAAGATAACAGAGCACCGTACAACACATTCTGATCATCGCTACTGTGTTAAACCGTAGTCAAAGACAGTAAAGCCTGAAACAAAATGGCCCCAGTCATCATTGAGGCCATTTTCGTTTTGGTTAGTAGTACGCTGTTAATGTTTCGCTATCACGCGCCATCAGGCACCAATCACGCCCCCGTCCTCCCGGGTAATCATCATGATAGTCGAACGCGGTTTGGTGTTACCACCGTAAGGGAAATGCGATGGCGCACCTTCTTCGCCTGGGTGCTGAACGCCCACGAACATGGTTTTGTTATCCGGCGAGAATGCCAGCCCTGTAATTTCACAAGCGACCGGTCCGGTCAGGAAGCGGCGCACTTCGCCCGTCATAGGGTCACCGCACAGCATCTGATTATTGCCCTGCCCGGCAAAATCGCCTTTGTTCGAATAGTTACCGTCAGTCTGAATCCACAAGCGGCCTGCGCTGTCGAACCCGATGCCATCCGGGCTGTTAAACATGTTACCGGCATTGATATTGTCGCTGCCGGCGTACAAGTCACCATTATGAATCGAAGGATTGCCCGCAATCAGATACAAATCCCAGACAAAACCTTCACTGGTGTGATCGCCATTTAATGGCATCCAGCGCAAAATCTGACCATAGTTGTTCTTAGCCCGTGGATTCGGCCCCCCAACGGGCTGCCCTTCTTTTCCACGGTTCTTATTATTTGTCAGTGTACAAAACACATGCTTATTGTCCGGATGCACAGCCACCCACTCAGGACGATCCATAGTAGTTGCACCTACCTGAGTGGCAGCCCGACGAGCAAAAATCAGCACTTCAGCCTGATCATTAAACCCATTTTCCGGTGTTAAACCATGCTTACCGAACGTCAGTTCGAGCCACTTCCCCTGACCTTTCAGCTGATCGTCATTCATACCGAACTGGGCAACATACAAAGTGCCTTCTTCCAGCAATTTGCGGTTAGCGGCATCGTTACCTTGCTGAAAACGGTGCTTAGAAACAAATTTGTACAGGTGCTCACCACGTTCATCATCGCCCAGATACACCACAACATGACCATCTTTATTCAGCGTCAATTCGGCATTTTCGTGTTTAAAACGGCCTAATGCCGTACGCTTCATTGGCGTTGACTGTGGATCATTTGGATCGATCTCGACGATCCAACCAAAGCGGTTGGCTTCATTCGGATTTTTCAGTACATCAAAACGTTCATCATGCTGATGCCATTTGTAATCACTGGGTGACGCTGAAATGCCATAACGGGCCTGATTCGCGTTAACATCCCCCTTTGCATCACTGCCGAAGAAGTCGTCAAAGTTTTCTTCACAAGTCAGATACGTTCCCCAGGGCGTTAGGCCATTTGCACAGTTATTGAATGTACCCAATGGTTTGATTCCTGCCGGATCCGCCTTGGTTTTCATCAGTTCATGACCCGCGGCCGGCCCTGTGAGCATCATAGGTGTATTCGCAGTAATACGGCGATTTCGTTTACCGCTCTGATCAACAACCCACTGTCCGTTTTTGCGCACGACTTCAACGATAGTCACACCGATGGCTGCCTGTGCCTTACGCACATCATCCGCCGTCATGTTGTCGCCCTGGTGATCAAACAAATACTCGTAGTTGGTGTATTCATTATTGATAGCCAGAACGCCGCGATCTTCACTTATTGCAAAAAAGCTCATGCCATCTGTGTTATCACCGAACTGGCGCTCTTGTGCATGTGAATCCTGTTTTCCGCTTTGGTCAAATTCAGGCGCACCGGGAAAGATAGGATCGCCCCATGACATCAGCGGAGTTGCTTTATAGCCTTTTGGTACAACTACTGTGTCTGCGGTAGAAGCGGGTACGGCTTCAAAATTCAGCAGGGAGGATGTCGGTGAAGCAGCCACTGCGTTGGCTACCGGGTTTAATGCCAGAAATGCCCCTGCACCTGCAGCAGCGGTTCCAGTCAGGAAATGACGGCGCGATAATCTCGCCTCAATCATGTTAGTTAGTTGCGAGTCCTGCTCATCACGCTTCCACATTGTATGCTCCTTATTATTCTTCGCATATCCAAATAGGTTTAACGAGCGGAGCATATGCACTAAATCTTACAAACTCATGAAGATTATGTGTCTTAACGATGAAAAGGCATTGAAAAGCAGTGAGTTAATCGTATTGCGCAAGTAAAAAGCCGCCTTCGGCGGTGGTTTAGGGGTGACAATAAAAAAACGGCCTGTGTCGGGCCGCTTTTGCAATACATATCGCTACTGTCAGTGGCTGTCCGGGTAGCCTTGCGGGTTCTGCGACTGCCAGCGCCAGGTGTCCTGCGTCATTTGATCGACAGTACGGGATGCTGCCCAATGCAATTCTTTCTTTGCTTTGCCTGGATCTGCCCAGCATTCTGCTATATCACCGGGACGTCGTGGTGCAATCTGGTAAGGCACCGCTTTCTCTGAGGCTTTTGCAAAGGCTTCAACCATTTGTAAGACGCTCAGACCATTGCCAGTTCCCAGATTATAAATATGCAGACCGGCTTCTTTCCCTTTGTGCGTCAGTGCTGCCACATGGCCATCCGCCAGATCGACAACATGGATATAATCACGTACACCCGTACCATCAACCGTTGGGTAATCATCGCCGAACACAGACAAAAACTCTCGACGACCCACAGCGACCTGAGCAATGAAAGGCATGAGGTTGTTGGGAATCCCCTGAGGATCTTCTCCCATTTCTCCAGACTCATGCGCCCCTACCGGGTTAAAGTATCGCAGCAGTGTGATGCTCATTTGAGGATGAGCATGCTGAATATCCGTCAGGCACTCTTCTACCATCAGCTTACTGCGGCCGTAAGGGTTGGTCGCGCTGGTCGGGAAAGATTCAAGAATCGGCACACTCGCCGGATCGCCGTATACTGTGGCCGAAGAGCTGAAGATGATGCTGTTCACACCGGCTTCACGCATTGCTTCAACCAACACAAGCGTTCCGTGAACATTGTTGTCATAGTATTCCAGTGGCTTGGCAACCGATTCACCCACAGCTTTCAGACCTGCAAAGTGAATCACTGATTCAACATCATTCTCACGAAATACTTTATCCAGAAATACGCGATCACGAATATCACCTTCAAAAAACGCCGGTCTGACGCCGGTCAGTTTTTCAATTCGCTCCAGCACAGTCTTCTTGCTGTTATACAGGTTGTCGACAATGATTGGGGTCATTCCCGCTTCTATCATTTGTACGCAGGTATGACTGCCAATATACCCCATACCGCCCGTGACCAGTACGCGCATACAATCTCCTTGTTTTTTAGTTCTTCATTATGCTGCAGATGCTGAGTATATCAGAGAATCTTCAACCGTCATCTGACGCATGGCTTGTGGCGCTTCGCTCGTGGCCCACAAATCGAGAATTTCTTTATAATCCATACCCGGCATTATTGCAGCGATAAACACTCTGCCCAGCCTTCAGTGTTACACTGGCTGACACATTAAGTTATGAAAACACATAGAGGCAATATGAAATCACAGACCCTGTGCCAATGGAAAGGCTTTTCCGTAGAACAAGGGACACACCAATTGCCGGATGGACGCGACATCACTTTTACCACAGTCCGCCATCCGGGCGCGGTGGTCATTGTGCCTGTCACGGCGCACGGGGAACTGGTTCTGTTACGCCAATACCGTCCAGCAATCGGACGCTGGATTCTGGAATTTCCCGCTGGCACTCTGGAAAAAGGTGAAGAGATCGCATATTGCGCGAAGCGAGAGCTGGCGGAGGAAACACAACTCGCCGCCAGTGAGTGGCTGGCTCTGGGTGAACTCCTGCCTGTTCCCGGTTTTTGTGATGAGGTTCAGCATGTCTTTCTGGCTAAAGGGCTTTCGCCGGCTGAAGGTGATCTTGATGCAGATGAAATCCTCGAAGTCGTGACTATGACCGTTGAGGCTTTCATCCAAAAGGTGGCCAGCAATGAGATCCAGGATGCCAAAACACTGGCAGTCTTTCTGAAATTACAGGTCATGGGTCTGATCTGACAACAAGCCACAATTTTTGTATCTCACATCATTGATATTAGCCATATAGCTAACTTCATAATCATTCACTTGCAAGTTAGCTATATAGATAACTTACAAACAATCAACTACACTGTTTGCTATATAGCTAATAGGATTTCAACATGGCCAACAGAGAGAGCATAGGTAAAGCAATAGCCGCAGCGAGAAAAGCCAGAGGCGCGACACAGAAAGCCATGGCAGAACAGACAGGCATTAACAAAACCACCCTGTCAGAAATTGAAAATGGCCGCTTTACCGGTTCCCTGGACATTTTCGAGCGCTACCTGGATGCCGTTGACTTGCAATTGCAAGTATCACCCAAGCAACATCAGTTGCCAGACTGGGATGATATCGACACACTGTTTGATGAGGACTGAGCATGGCTCTTGATCACCTGCCCGCCAAAATAGAAAAGATAACGGTGCGCCTGGATGAAGACGAATTAGGCGTGTTAACACATGGTTTCGTTCATCATTATCAGCCGATACAAACTCCGCGCCATGTCTCTCTTACCATGACAAAGCCTAATCTGGATGGCTATTCCTCCGGTGCATTACACCTATTTTCGCGCAGAATCTGCCCGAAGGCTTCAATCGCCGGTTCATTGCTGAAAAACTGGCAAGATATGCCCGAGTCAATGACATGTATCTGCTCGCACTGCAGGGCAAACACAGCATAGGTATGCTCAGCTACCAGAGCGAATTGCAGCTTCCGGAAGCCGACTCGGTATCCCTGACTGACATTCTGACTTATCAGGGTAGCACGCCTTTGTTTCCGCAACTGCTCGAGAAATATTACCTGCACAATGCGCTGGCCGGTGTGCAGCCTAAGGTCAGCATTCCCAAAACAGGCCGAACGGTTGAACAAAAAGATCTGATCGTTAAATCTTTCGATGCGGAGTTTCCGTTACTGACGGTCAATGAATATGTCTGTATGGAAGCGGCACGCCATTGCGGCTTAGCGCCGCCAGCCACCTATCTGTCCGACAATATGGAAACCTTTATTGTCGAACGTTTTGACAAACCAGATGACCAGTTACTGGGATATGAGGACTTCACCACCTTATTGAAAAAACCCAACAACCCGGACGCCAAATATACCGGCAGCTACGAAACTCTGCTCAAAGCAACCCACCTGTACACCAATAGTTTGGCTGAGGTGGAGAAAATGTATAAGTACATTGTCTTTAACTGCCTGATCGGCAACGGTGATGCACATCTGAAAAACTTCGCATTGCAATACACACAAGACATGCAACACATATTTGTCTCCCCGCCTTTTGATATCACCCACACTCTGATTTACGACACCATTGACAATAAAATGGCACTCAAAATGGCGAACAGCAAAGTCTTCCCGGATAAACACCATCTGTTAAAACTGGCAGAGTCCACAAGTTTCAGAATTCGGCAGGCCGATAAGATCATTGAAGAGCTGGCACAAGGCATCACAGACTATATAGATCGATCAGATGAAATATTGTTAATGGAAGGGCTAAAAACCTCCATAGGTAAGTCAGTTTCTGAAACCATGGTATCCAGCTATAGTGCAAAGTCGTATCGGCACGAAAAAAAACGTAAGTTCGAGTAATTCACCTTAAACAATAACATGTGTTAACATACCATTTTTAAGCAGGATATCACGCTGTATATTGCAATTTAAAATGTTAAATAAACTCCTTATTACCTCTATAGCAGACACGTTAATCGGTGTTAGCAGCCATCAATTAAATCTATCTCAGCCTTGCCATAAGCCATCATTAGACAAGAAAATACCAATCGCAATGTTTATAAATCTCTCAAACTTATAGACAGTAGAATCCTAGTGCATAATACAAAGCTGTTAGTGATTTTTTCAAAGGCAATATAGAGAGAACTCTCTTACAGTTACGACTGTGACAGTAATTAAATTGCTAACACATACAACGTCAGAGCGTTACTTAACAGTACGCCAATATAAGAAAATTAATAAAGGAATATCAAAATGACTATAACAAACTGTAAAAAAAATACTTTTCATTGGCATGGGTACTGAGTGTAAAACCAACTTACTCCATAGAATTGCAAGAGAACTTATTTAAAGGAAATATTATTTTCTCTCATAAAAACATAAAAAACATATCACAGTTACAATTTAGAGACACACCTGACTTGATCATCATTGATGCTATCAACAATGATTTCGAACTCATAAAGATCACAAAAAATGCGCTAACAATTCGCTTTCTACTGCAACAAACAACACCACCTGACTTCATTGCAATCATTAACAGTGAATACAATCACAAGAAGCAATTATTTGACATAGGTATCACTGATTACATTAGCTGCCCATTCATTAGCAAAGAAATTAACTACAGAATAATGCATATACTGCATTCCAATGAAAAAACAAACAACACACACCAAAGTAATGAATCCCTACCTGAACAAATAAACAACAACCGGGATTCCATGGATTCACAACTTATTTTAATTGAGAAATGCATAAAACACCTCAATGGTGCGATATCAGAAGATGTCAGGCTAGAAACGCTTTGCCGGATACTTGGAACAAACAGAAACAAGCTCAATCAAGTATTTAAGGATCACTTAGGTATGACTGTCTTTGAATGGTTAAGAAAACAGAGAATGCATAAAGCAGCAGAATTACTGGAAACATCCTCTCTCAACATTGTTCAGATCGCAGAAAAAGTGGGATACATGGACTCAAATAATTTTTCAACGGCATTTAAGCGTATTTACCATAACTGCCCTAGCCAGTTTAGAAAACAATTTAAATCCTCTATGCAAAGTTAAATTCTGGCTCAAACGGCCATGAATCATGCTTAACTCAAAGTTATAGATGATTTCATGAAAGGAAAATAAATCAGCATGACATAACATTAAGTTGTTCTTGACCAAGTAAAGGCCGGACCAAAGAACAATATATAGAACTATCTACTACAACGTCAGAGAAGGAGCTTTATCATGACAGTTAACGTACAACAAACAGGAGCTATCAACAATATATACCCTGGCTCACCTAATGTGTTTAATAACAATCAGAAAGAAGCAGTTTATAATGTTATAGGACAACTGACCTATGCAGATATCTACCGTAACAACGCAGGAACGATTGTCCAAAACCAAACCATGCGTCTGGATATGCAGGGAACCTTTATGCAAGGTAACTATCGTTTTCATAACCTTCAGGTTCAGGTCAATGGTGTGAATGGTAACAGCACTGTTGCTCACGTCAATGTTTCTGAAGAAACAATGACTAACGATCAGCCCAACCAGCAGGGGGTATTAAGAAAAGTGCAATCAGCACTGAATCAAAGCTTTGATAATGCTGCAAGCTATCAGGTTACAGGTACAGCGCCATAATCAATCCGTCTCCCGCACAAACAGAAAGCCCATTTTATGGGCTTTCTTATTTTAAAAATAAAGTTCATCACATTAAAAATCAAAAATAATGATATCGGAAAGAAATTAAGGTATTAAACAAAGGTTAATAGTAGAAAATACCGTTATCTTTAACCTGTGCCTGAACAACTCAAGCACCAAAATCAACGAACACAAACGTCAGTTAATCTATGAGGAAAAGAACATGTCACAGTCACAAATCAACTTAAACTTCATTAACCGCTCTAATGATGTCAACAACAGCGAAGTGGTTATTTTCCAGAAAAATGTCGCCGAGAGTTTTGACGAAATAGCCATTGCCTGGCGTGTTATCCAAAACTGCGGGCGTAATGATAACCATCCTTTCGTTTATCCTTTGAAATTCGAAGTCTGTGCAAGTGATTCCTTCGGTAACTACACACCACAGATGACAGCTTACGACGGGCAGGCCTATGAAATGGTAAAAGATACATCCGGTGATGTACTGCGGCTTGCCAGTACACCCGCCGTATCTCAACAAGAAGTTGAAGTACGTAATAACCTGAGCAGTGGTTCGATTAATGCCAATATCTATCGTGACGGAAAGCTACTGGCTGCTAAAACCAATGTTTCACCGGGTCAGAAAGGGGTCTTCCAATTCCATCCAAGCATTTTCGTCGGGGTTGTTTCACAGGTGGTTGAAGGCGAAGTGATGAATTCAGCGATTATCCAGCAAGTCAACACTGAAATTAACCTGTTCGGTATTCAAAGTGCCGATCTTGTTATGACCGGTGGTGGTTCAGGGCCAACCGCCTCACCTTTTGAATTCCATCTGGAAAACATCAACAAATAAGACTGAATAACCCAGGTGTTACAGCTGTGCCTGTAACACCTGCTTCAATCCATTTTTCTGCGAAGAGACACTATTATGACTGATAATCAAACAAGCCCGGCTCCACATACCTGGCAGTCTGGCGACTGGAAAGAAAAAGCCAACATTCAGGCTCCGTACAATGGCATTCAGATCACCGGCAATCCGCAATATAGTGATAATGGCACATTTATTTCAGCGGCCATTACCATTACAGATTATACGAATGATCCGGCTGGCATCAGCAGTGACATTCAGGCATTAACGATCGCTCAAGGACAAATGGACATTCCTGTACCTGAAGCTCCGACAGATTCCGCTGACTCTGGCAAAAGCAATGAAACGACACATTCAGATCCAGAATCAGCTACTGCGCCTGATAGCAGCAATACAACAACGGTAGAGGCCACGTCAGACCAAACCAGCGCTGAGCCGGAAAATAGCCAGGATGTACAATTGGATTCAAGTGGTAACAAACGCAACGATTTTACCGTTAAAGGATGGATTGCTCTGGAAAGTAATACCATGGATATTTTTCTGAGGGTGCATTTTATGTACGGTCTCGACCCCTTTCAGAAAGAAGAACTCGGTTACATTATGGGCTTCAGTGCTTTATTACAAAGTGCCGACTGAGATATTCAATCGTTCAATTAAGTGGGGGAAGTATGCAAACGGATATCTGCTTTCGCAATTTATCATTGAACACTCATTTACCGAGTGTCACCATCTTTCAGCACAATCATCTGGATGAAGAAACAAGATGCATCGCATGGAAAGTCATTCCGTATTGCCAATTCCGATGGCGTCACCCGTTCAGAGTAGAGACAAGTTACAGTTACCGGCTCTGTGATAACCATGGTAATTACAGTGTTGCCAGAAATGTATCCCTGGAGAAACTCCCCCACCACGATGAACATGGCCTGCTCATTACTCAAGACAGTAATATTCTCAGTGCGATGAAAACCACTGATAATAAATATACAGGTATTCAGTTACTGAAGAACAATCGCGTCATTGCGAATAACGCATTGAGTAATGGCTTTCAGACTTCGTTTCTGCTGAGTGACAAGTTTTTTATCGCAGCAGATCTGCGGACATCACAAGGTAACCTCATACACCCCATCAATATGAACGTGAGTCTGACAAGCTTCGATATTCACGATAAGACCAGCATTGATATTACTATGACGGGTGGTCAACCGGGGGCTGAGTCCAGCCCCCTGACGTTTCAGATTTCATCCACTTAAGACACAGTATCAACACCAGATTTAGCTAAGTATGACGCCATTTCTTCCGGTGGTACCATGCCACCGCCCGTTGCCCAGACAAGATGAGTCGCATTTTTCATTTTCTGGTGATCTAACAGCATGCTAGCGACATAGTCATGATCCCGGCTGACATGCACGGGACCGGGCATACCCGCCAAGGCAGACGGCTCCAGTTCAATGCCCTCGCTTTGGGCTAACTGCCCCAACAAACGGTACATGTGCTCATCCGACAGCGTGAAATACCCGTCCAGCATTCTCTCCATAGCCCGACCGACAAAACCAGACGCCCGGCCCACTGCAAGCCCATCGGCTGCCGTTAAATTATCCAGGCCAATATCCTGTACAGAGATCGCATCATGCAAACCTGTATGCACCCCCAGTAACATGCAGGGTGAATGAGTGGGTTCAGCAAAAATACAGTGAACGTGATCGCCAAACGCCATTTTTAATCCAAAGGCAACGCCACCCGGCCCGCCCCCGACGCCGCATGGCAGATAAACAAACAGCGGGTGCGCATGATCAACAACAATCCCCTGCTCTTCGAATTGCTTTTTCAGACGTTCACCGGCCACAGAATAGCCAAGAAACAAGGTACGGGAATTTTCATCATCAATAAAAAAGCAGCGCGGATCTTTCTCTGATTCTTTGCGCCCTTTTTCTACCGCAACGCCATAATCTTGTTCATACTCCACCACATTCACGCCATGGTCTCTGAGCTTCTGCTTTTTCCACTCCCTGGCATCCGCTGACATGTGAACCGACACAGAGAAGCCCAGTTTGGCACTCATAATGCCAATCGACATCCCCAGATTACCTGTCGAGCCGACCGCAATACTGTACTGGCTGAAAAAATCCCTGAAAGCATCCGAATGCAATTTACTGTAATCATCGGAAACAGACAGCTGCCCGGCTTCTGTCGCCAGTTTTTCAGCGTGTGTCAGGACTTCATAAATACCGCCCCGCGCTTTGATCGAGCCGGAAATAGGCAGATGGCTGTCTTTTTTCAGCATCAAACGACCCGCAATCTCAGTGCCGTAACAAGCCTCAAGACACTGCTTCATCGCAGGAATATCAACCAACTCAGACTCAATCAAACCGTTTGTCTTTGCCGTTTCAGGAAATACAGTTGCCAGAAATGGCGCAAATCTCGCCAACCTGTCACTGGCATCCTGAATATCCTGAGCATCTAAGCCTACGTAAGGTAAGGCTTCACTCACACTGGTGACAGCCGGATTAAACCAGCACACTTCCTCCAAAGCGATCAATTGATTAAGCAATGGGTAATCAGCCTTAAGCTTTTCCACATCATTGGGAGTCATTGCGGCTTCCTTTTGGTAACTAAAGACAACGAAGAGTTTACTGAGCAAAGTGATTCTAAGTGGAGTGATGACAGATGAAAAGCAGCCTCTTACAAAGACACAAATATGCAACAAAAACAAAACAATGATCACAAATGAGAAACATCCATGAGGCGAGGCTGAAATTTGCCACTATGATTCCAACTCATCGGAGGTCTAACAAGGAGTGTGACAATGAAACAGTTAATCAGCTTATTCATCTGCTGTATCGCAACCTTTACCAGTCAGGCAGGTACCAGTACTGCTGGTGTGTCAGAAAAAGGCTACACAGAAACCCAATACCCCATCGTACTGGTTCATGGTTTGTTTGGTTTTGATTCCCTGGCTGGAATTGATTATTTCTACGGTATTCCACATGCGCTCAATAAAGACGGTGCGACCGTCTATGTTGCCCAGGTCTCTGCCACAAACAGTAGCGAATTACGCGGTGAGCAGCTATTGGCGCAAGTGGAAGACGTGCTGGCCATCAGCGGCGCTGAAAAAGTGAACCTGATCGGACACAGCCACGGGGGCCCGACCGCCCGCTACGTCGCTTCAGTTGCACCTGAACTGGTTGCTTCTGTAACCAGTATCGGCGGTGTGAATAAAGGTTCGCGCATTGCTGATATTGTCCGGGGCACGATACCGGAAAACTCCCTGCCGGAAGGCATCGCCGTTAAACTGGCACAGGGACTGGTCACCTTGATCAACCTTCTATCCGGCGGCAGTGAATTACCGCAAGATCCGCTTGAATCACTGGCTGCTCTCACCACTGGAGGCTCGCTGGCATTTAACCAGAAGTATCCGGAAGGTATCCCCACAACCCGATGCGGTGAAGGAGACTATATCGCTGACAATGGCGTGTATTACTTCTCGTGGAGCGGTACAGGTAACTTCACTAATGCGCTGGACCCGACCGATGCCGCAATGGCTGTATTAGGTCTGGCATTTGACGAACCGAATGATGGTCTGGTAGGCCGTTGCAGTTCGCACCTGGGCAAAGTGATACGTGATGATTATAAGATGAATCATCTCGATGAAATCAACGGTTTGCTGGGCATTACGCATTTGTTCGAAACCGCGCCCACCACACTTTACCGCCAGCATGCGAACCGTTTACAGCTACAAGGCTTATAAATAATGAAAAAGACCGTACTTTCACTCATAGGTGTAGTTGCAGCAGCGAGTGCGGTCTGTTTCTACTACCCAACGACCTCCGATACACCCGTTATGCAAGTGCCTTCCCAGCAAGACACAAAGGTAGACACTTATTCATCTCGCGATACTTTTGATTATTTTCTGTCGGGACTTGGCGAGGCAGATCTAGAAACACTAAAGGCACATTTCAACACTTACAATACCGGACAGCCGGAGGCTTATCAGCTGGACAACGACTTGTTCGAGCGATTCATTCAATATCGGGCGGCACTGAGCAATCTTAACCCTGACAATAGGCATCCATTAAATACTGAAAGCCTGCAGCGATTGAACGAGCAGGTGATGCAAATCCAGTCTGCATTTTTCAGTATCGAAGAACAGCAAAGGCTGTTTGGCGAAGAAAATATGCAGCGCCAACTCGCCTTACGGCAGCTTGAATTAAAAGATCACATAATCAATCAGGACGATTACTACAATGCCTGGGAGCAGGAAATCAATACCCTTCCACCTGTCATGCAGCAGAGCTACCAAAATGCCGCCGTGTTGTCGCAGCTGCAAGCTACAAACTCGCTAGAGGAACACAAGCATTAGTGGGGTCTGAAGCCGCTGACAGACTGGTAACTTTGCGCAAAGCACGGGAAGCATTTCAAACCAAGCTGGAGCACTATTTTCAGCAGCGGGATGCAATTTTAGCGGATAACAACCTGGCGAAGGAGGAAGAGCAGCAGGCGCTGAATGACCTCAGGCAGACCACATTTACTGCCAGCCAGATCCGCCGTGTTCAAGCTCTGGAATCTATCCGGGATACTCAATCAGTCGCGCCAGTTCAGTAACCCAGCGAGAGTGAATAGCAATACGCCCTGACTGTCCGGCCAGGGCGTATCGCTAATAAATAAGAAGTGACAACAATATCAGCCTTGCATCAGTCTTTTTGGGGGCGTTTGTTTTTCGGGACGTAATTGAGCACAGTCACCGGCACAGGTTTTTTCGGCGCAAAACCTTCGACTTCCCGACGCTCAATCAAATGTCCAAGACGACTTTCGATCATGCACAGGTTTTTGAAGTTATCTTTTGACACAAAAGAGATCGCTTCACCTGTCGCATCTACACGGCCGGTTCGGCCAATACGGTGTACATACTCATCTGCCGGGAATGGCAAATCGTAATTGACCACACGTGATAATTCTTCAATGTCGATACCACGGGCGCCGACGCCAGTCGCTATCAGGTATTTGATCTTGCCTGCTTTAAAATCCGCCAGCAATTGAGCACGTATAGCCTGGCTGCGGCCACTGTGAAACGCTTCGGCTTCAATACCGCGCTTTTCCAGTTGAGAGGCCAGTTTCGCTGCGCCGTGCTTGGTTTCTATGAAGATCAATGCCTGATCCCACTGATTCTCCTGAATCAAATGACTCAGGAGCGCAGATTTTTTGTCTTTATCAACCGTTATTAACCATTGTGAAATATTCGCTTTTGATGCCTGATTGGCCGCGATGCTTATTTCATACGGGTTATTGACAACCGATTTTGCCAGATCCCGCACCTTGTTCGACAAGGTGGCAGAAAACAGCAAAAACTGACTATTGTCTGGCAGACGATCCAGGATCTTGTTGATGGCTTCAATAAAGCCCATATCCAGCATCCGGTCCGCTTCATCCAGCACCACCATCTCGATTTCTTCGAAATACACGGCACGCTGACCATACATATCAATTAAACGGCCCGGAGTGGCTACCAGCACATCCACACCGTCGATCAGACGTTGCTTTTGCTGCTGCTCATCGACACCGCCGTACATCGCCAGCGACGTTAAACCAAGGTGCTTACCGTAATGGGTGACCTTTTCTTCCACCTGCATCGCCAGCTCGCGGGTTGGCACCAGAATTAGGGCACGAACGCGCTTTTTACGCTGGGTCTGACCTTGACTCAGTCTTTCCAGTATTGGCAACACAAAACTGGCTGTTTTACCTGTACCTGTCTGGGCGGCAGCAATAAGATTCTGCCCTTCCAGTATCACAGGAATGGCTTTCGCCTGAATCGTTGTCGGTTTTGTGTAACCCAGTTCGGCCACTGCTTTATTCAGTGGTGCACTAAGTCCGAGAGTAGAAAATGGCATGTATCGCCCCTGGTTGATCTGAACGCGGTAAAAGTAGAGCTGCCCCTACATCAAGCGCGGGAGTTTACCACGGAGTCTGCTTACCAGTGAGAAGAATTATCTTCCGATCTCCCTCTCTAAACATTGAGAGGGAAACCGAGGCTAAATCAAACCCTCTGTGCAACGTCTGTACCCGCTTCATCTTCCGGCACAATATCGGTTTCCAGCAATGCTTCTTTCAGCCAGGCTTTCACCGATGCCGACTGCAACACTTTATCCATATAGAGCTTGCTGAGATCGGACACTTCAATGCCATAGGTTTTAAAGCGAAGTACGACAGGCGCAAACATACAATCAGCGATACTCCACTCACCAAACAGCCAGCCACCATTGTCACTGTATTTCAGCATCTGTTCACGCCAGATCTGATCAATCCGGGCGACATCATTCTGCGCCGCCTCAGACAACTCAACATGCCGTCGGGCACGGCAGTTCATCGGCATTTCATTGCGCAGTGCAGTAAAGCCTGAGTGCATCTCACAACTGATTGCCCGCGCTTTCGCTCGTTCTGCGTTACCCTGCGGCCAGGCACGTCCCTGACAATAAGTTTCATTTACGTATTCACATATCGCCAGCGAATCCCAAACCGTGACATCACCATCAATTAGCACAGGTACTTTCGCAGCCGGTGAGTAAACTTCCAGCGTTCGGTAAAAATTGTCGGTAAACAGCGTGAGCTTATTTTCATTAAAAGGTATACCATTCTGAACCAGCATCAGCCAGCCACGAAAAGACCAGCTTGAATAGTTTTTATTGCCGATAATCAATTGCATATCTTGCCCTCATACTGAATAGCGTCTAAACATTTCAGTACACCCTACGCCTTTCTTGGCATAGTGACTAACGCATAATTCTGATAGCACATATCAGGATTCAGAATGTATATTCATCCATTTTTATGCCGTTATGAACTCATACACTCAACTCATACCTCGTATACCAGAATGTTTATGACCTTGAGCGCATTTTCACACTTAACATTTAATCTTTTTGCGAACCGCTCTGCAGTTTAAAAAATACCTGCAAAAAGAGTGAAAATGACAGGGGAAAACGACACTTAACCTACAAATAAGCCATTCACATCAATAAGTTACACCTGTACAATCGCCAGACATTCTTTGGTCTCTTCGATAAAAACACTATGTCGCTTATTAACAATAAACCCAAAAGGTTTGTAAAAGCGGGTTATAAACCACTGGAAGATTATAGCTCGTCGAACAAACCATCAGTCACTGCATCTAATAAGACTCAGCAACCTGTCGCTGAGTACGCATGTAACCTGCTGATTTATTGTTCTCTCGATGAACTCAGCAGCTTGCAGGTTGGCTGCTGGACCCTGAAACGTACCGCCACAGAAAAGGCGGTGACGAGCTGGGAAAAGTCACCGGGAAAGAGCGGACACAGCGTGCTGACTGCTTACTGTATTGAACAGGAAGAAAAACACCTTTTGCACGAGGTTTTCCTGCAGGCGGGCTTAGCCTCCTCTTATACCATTCAGCCTCAGCCAATAAACACCGGCCATATCAACGCAGAATTTGTACCGGTAAAATTAGCCGTGCAATTGGAAAAATGGCTTGGTTGGCCCACCCTTGGCTACTTCTATTATTTTTGCGACAACAAGCTGGCTAAAGAATGTAAACTGACCGGTGATGACAGGTGGAGCTTTCAATTTACCCGCTCTGACGCCACAACACTGACCGACGAATTATTGTCTGATCATCATTACAGCAGCCTGCTGCTGCCTTATAAAATCGAAGGGCAGCCCGTCTCAGACCAGTACATACTGTTTCGCAAACAAAAGCTCTCTGACGACGAGTTTGCCAAACTCTCACCGGCCTGGCTGCAAGAGCATGCCGTTGCGCTGGATATGCAGAGTATTATCGCCAGCCGCACGCAGGCACTGCTTGAGCGCAGCACTCAGGAAACCGCACCGTCAGAAAACGCCGCCGCGAAAACACATCACACAGTCAAAATGCGGCCGGATACCCGACAACGTGAAAGCTGGCCGGATATTGCAGAACAATACGGTCTGACTGCCAAGCAATTACTGGATCTGAACCCGCAGTACAACGATGATCCCCTTAAACTACAAATCGGCGATACTTTACAAATCACCAAGCTGAGCAGTAACACACAGCCCAAACAACCCGATGCCCCCTCTCCACTCACCGACATAGAAACAGGAAAAGCTTATCCTTTTGGTAATGTGTGGGGCACCTACAACCAGCGCTACATGATGCCGGACCTGCTGCATATTCAGGCGAACAGTAAAATTCTCGCCCATACACCTGTCGTCAATACTATGCAGGTAAAACAGCGCATCCTGCGAATCGGCGTATTCTTCGACGGCACCGGCCAGAACAAAGACAATGACTTGTATAAAGAGACCTATGGCAACAAGTCCCGTTCGAATATCGGGCGTTTATTCGATGCCTATGAAGAAAAAGAAGGCGAAATAGCTAAAATCTATGTCTCTGGTGTAGGAACAGTAGATGGTGCCCATCAAGATCCTGGTGAGATTGATGATGGCGATGATGAAAAAACCTTTGGCCAAGCACTGGGGGTCTTTGATTCAACAGGAGCCTTTGCCAAATGGCAAAACTTACTCAAACAACTCGCTAGTATTATCAAGATCATAGATACAAAAGGTTCTTACAATGCAATAACTCAGATTGAATTTGATGTCTTCGGCTTCAGTCGAGGCGCGGCTTTAGCCCGTCATTTTGTCAATGCTGCGTTAAAGGGGCTTCCCGATTACACTCGCAGGCGTCAAGGGAGAGACTCTCTTGGTATCACTCCCAACCTGTTAGGGACAGAAGACGCTCACTGGTTTAACAGTGAAGAAGGCTATGCATTGGATACATCGCGACAGGTCAGTGTCCGTTTTGTCGGACTGTTTGACACTGTCGGATCGTTTTACTGGCCCGGCAATGCCGATGAGGGCAACTTCCAACTTGTACTACAGCCGGATTGTGCGCAAAGCGTTGTGCAGTTGTGCGCACATCACGAAGTCCGAGTGAATTTTGCATTAACGACACTGAAAACCAAGGGTACACTGCCAGACAACTTTTATGAGGAAGTCTTCCCCGGCGCCCACTCGGATGTCGGTGGTGGTTATTCCGCTATTGAACAGTATGATAAAAAAGGCCTGGACGAACGGTATGAATTCCCCATGCTCACGACTTACAACAGAGAATGGATCAAATCAGAATCACTGGTTGGTAAAGTGATTCAGACCAGTGACGGAGTGAGAACGGTTCCCGAAAATCCAGACAGTAAATTGATCCCATACCTTGAGTTTTTAATAGCTGAGATAGAGCCTGGCTGGATACAGCACTGCCAGGATACATATGGGCAATATGGTGCTGTCAAACGAGATAAAGCCGTATTGCATTATTACCGCCTGCAACCGGTCAACAACGCACTATCCGGTCTAACTCAGGAACGCATGAAACAACAGGCGGAAAGCATCGGGATCAAATGGATTGCATCCGCTTACGAGCAACCCAAAGACTTTGTCACAGATGGTGATATTCAGCAACTTTGGCAGAAACTAACCGCTCTTCCGGTGGGGACCATCTCACAAGAGCACTGGCAAGCTAACGTAGAAAAACACGGTCACAAATGGATCCATCGCCCACATGATGCACTCATTAACCCTGGATACTTTGAGGTCTATGAATGGCTTGTGAATAAACCTAATCGTAACGACGACGATAAAATAGTAAGGGACATATTTGAAAATGCTTAAATGGTTATCCATCTTATTGATTTCGTGCACTGCCCTCTCTGCATGCTCATTTACGCCCTACAGTCCGAAAATTGCAGAGATTGGCAATGCAGGAAGTACCACTGGCCCACATATTATTAAACGAATGACTGTGACCGATACGAATAGCGGCCGGACAAATTTTGCTTATGGCGCAGTTAGTAGTTATCCCGGCGCTAGTGCTGATATCGGACGAATAGGAATACCAAAAAAAGTTGAAGGTTATTGGTCTAAAGGCTGGGATGAGTATGAAGAGTACTACTATATTTCGTCTCTTATCGACAGCAAACTAGCTGAGAATAAAATCGATACATTAAGAGACTATTACAAAAATCACGGAGATTATATGGCGGCAATGGTACTTGCTGTTGATGGCCCGCGTGTTCGTCTCATTTACACATTGAACTGTTTTGCAAAATTTAATGACTGCGCGCCCAGAAAAAACGCTGACCCCAATGGTTGGGTTGTTCGCTCTCCGGATGACACCACCGAAGTAGTCGTACTCTTCGACGGCACTGGCGAAGCCTCCGATACTCCGTTTCCTGGCTCACCTTACGATAAATGAATGACAAACGCTTCATCATACCCATTATTTGCAGCCTGTTTACAGGCTGTTCAAATACCTCAGCACCAATTGCCTCGACTGGCACGGCAGGCAGTACATCCGGCGATCACAGCATCAAAAGAATGTACATAAAAGATACACAAGGTGGGGGAGCCAGTTTTGCTCATGGTGCAGTAAGTAGCTATTCGGGAGCTAGTGCAGATATCGGCAGTATTGGAATTCCTAAATACATTGACGGGTATTGGGCCAAATATCATGCTGACGAAGATGAATTGATTAATTTTTATCGCATCTCTTCACCCATTGACAGCAATCTGGCCAAGCAAAAAATTGAAGCACTGCGTAATTACTACAAAAACCATAAGACATTTAATACAACACTACACTTAATTGTAGACGGCCCACGCGTTAGACTGTATTACACTATGAATTGCTTTTCTTATCGTATGGACTGCAGCCCGAAAGAAAATGCTGACCCCAATGGATGGGTTATTCATCAGTCAAATGATGCCACTCAGATCGTATTACTCTTCGACGGCACTGGCGAAGCCTCCGATACTCCGTTTCCTGGTTCGCCGTATGACAAATAAAAGCTTACATAGCGCTTATAATAGATAAAAATTCCATTAAACATTCATCCATTATGCAGTCGCCTATCTGAAAGAGCTGATTACAGTATTAACCGTTTCGTCACGATCTTGTTTTCTTACTTAAAGGTACAAAATGAACTCATCTTTAAAGCCAACCAAAGCGTTCGTGTTCACATCGTGGGCGGCACTCGCGATTGCACTATGTGCCTATGCCATCGGATTACTGAATGCCGGTCTTCAGCTCAATGAAAAAGGCTACTATCTTGTTGTCATGCTCTTTGGCCTGTTCAGTGTGATCACTTTACAAAAGACGGTACGGGATGAAATGGAAGGCATTAAAGTCACCAGCGCATATAAAATGCTGGTGATTGCCTGTGTGGCTATCGCCTGTGCGTTAATGGTCATTGGTCTGTGGAACGCCGATACACTGGCCCTGAATGAAAAAGGCTTTTTTGCCATTGCATTTGTTCTCGCGCTGTTCAGTGCAATTGTGACTCAGAAAAATGTCCGTGATCTCTCTTATTTTGAACAAGAAACGCCTCATAACATTGCAAGTTCACCTTCAACGGAAACTGCCGATACTGCATCCGAAAAGCTGTAATAGTCTGTCTCTCAACTCTATCCCTCCCTGTCACGATCACAGGCAGCCCTCATGGCTGCCTGTGTTGTTTGCTGGGTTTAGCTTCGTGACATTTTGGCCACACTCGCTGTATGCTTGCCTGACTCTTACATGTAGATGGATTTTCGTCAGGGACGCTTATGGATATTGATGCGCTGCGCAGCTTTCTCGCTTTTATCGATACTGGGAGCTTCACCCGGGCAGCAAAACAGACTTTCAGAACACAGTCTGCTATCAGTATGCAGATGAAAAAACTGGAACAGGAACTAGATAAATGCCTGTTTCAGCGTGAAGGTCGTCAATTGGTGCTGACTCACGAGGGGCAACAATTAGCAAGCTATGCCCGCCGCTTGTTAAGCCTGCATGACGAGGCAGTATCCAGCCTGAAATCGAATACAGACACCCAACCTTTGCTGATCGGTTGCCCGGATGATTATGCTGAAACCTTGCTGCCGCACCTTGTTTTCCTGATTCGCGAACAACTTGGTCCGGTTCAGATACATGTCACCTGTGCATCCAGCGTGCGTTTAAGGCAACTGATGGATAAAGGCGAATTAGATGCCGCCATGCTGACACGCCATCCAGACTCGGAAGAAGGCCACTTTCTGATGCATGATCAGGGAGTGTGGTACGGCACATCGCAAACCGATTTACTTCATCGTCGTCCACTGCCCATTGCTCTTTTCCAGGCAGATTGTAAATTTCATGCGGCGGCGCTGGATGGTTTGATGAAACAGGAAATCAGCTTTGATCTGATCAGTTGCAGCAGCAGTGCAACAGCACAACGCGGTATGGTGCGGGCCGGACTGGCCATCGGGGCAATGGCACGAAGCAGTATGTCGCCAGATTTACGGGTTCTGCATGCCGATTGGCTGCCATCGCTGCCGAATATTGATATCGTGCTGGCACTGGCATCCCGGTCACAGTCCCGGCTGACGGCCCAGTATGCAAAGTCGATCAGCCATGCGTTTCAACGCAATCCGCCCGTGATTCCATGTGATTCACAGCCGATGGACAAACCTCACGGAATCACAATGATGAAAACTGCAATCAAATGTGAATAGCACTCGCCTGCCGGTTTATTTTGTGGCATTGTCCCGCGACAGAAAAATGTCATACGCACTAACCCGAAGATATTAAAACTATGCCCGATACCCAGCCTAAATGGATGTCACTACTGACTAAAATCACTGTCTACCTGTCGCTGCTGATGCTGGTCATTGGTGGCGGGCTCGCCTTGTACGCCATCGTGTACGGCCCCTAGTTTATCGACATACTTTACGGACCAATAATTGACGGGCCATAACTGGCCCGTATTACCTGAATTCTGATCAAACAGAGCAACGCTGACTACATTCTCATGCCGCCATCCACTTCCAGCACCCGCCCGGTAAAATAGTCATTTTCCAGAATAAATTTCACCGCATGAGCAATTTCTTTGGCCTGACCAACACGCTTTAACGGGATCATTTTCTCAAGCCTGTCTATCGCTTCCTGCGGCATTTGATCAGCCATTGCCGTTCTGACGACTCCCGGCGCGATAGCCGCGGCGCGAATGCCATAACGTCCCAACTCTTTTGCCCAGCAAACAGCCATAGTAGCTACTGCGGCTTTGGAAGCAGCATAGTTGGACTGACCAAAATTTCCGGCTCTGGCGACACTGGAAATATTAATAATCACCCCAGGCCGTTGCGTCTGGATCATACGGGCAACAGCTTCACGCCCACAGAGAAAAGTCCCTGTACTGTTGACTGTCATCACGGCATTGAACTGCTCAAGGGACATTTTTGTTACTTCGCCCTCTTTCACTTTTACCAGCAAGCCGTCACGCAGAATACCGGCATTGTTCACTAAACCATCCAGCTGACCAAAATCGTCAATGATCTGATCGAATACCCGCTCAACCTGGCTTTCCTGAGTGACATCCGCTGCATAGGTCAACGCTTTGCTGCTTAACATCTGGCATTGAGTTCGCGTCTGCGCGAGGCCTTCCTGGTTAAGATCTATCAAGGCCAGGTCAGCACCGGCCTGAGCCAGCGTCACGGCCATCATTTGCCCTAATCCCTGACCAGCACCGGTGATTGCAATCACAGCATTTCGTAGATCCATACTGATCTCCTTTCACTTTAATGTTGTTTTACTTCACCGTGATAAAACTCAAACAGGCTGGAAAAATCGCGCTGTTCATTGCCGTTCGCATTATGAAACGCATACAGATTGCGAGCCAGTGCTCCCATTGGCACAGACGTCTGACTTTGCAGTGCGGCATCCATGCCTAATCCCAAATCTTTGAGCATCAGTTTACTCATAAACCCAGGCTGATAGCCTTTACTGGCAGGTGCATTGTCCATCACCCCAGGACAAGGGTTGTAAAGCTCCAGTACCCAGTTACGGCCGGAGCTTTGCAGCATGATGTCCGACAACACCTTGGGATCCAGTCCGTTTTCCATGCCCAGATTAATCGCTTCACAGGCGCCTGCCATTTGGACGGCCAGCATCAGGTTATTGCAGATTTTCGCCATCTGCCCGGCACCGGCCGGTCCCGCATGGAAAATGTTTTTCCCTACATGCTGCAGAACCGCTTCGGCGCGATGAAAAGCTGAATCCGTTCCACCGACGATGAATGTCAGCGAACCGGCTTCTGCACCGGCAACACCGCCAGAGACGGGAGCATCAACAAACTCCAGCTGATGCTGCTGGGCATGGCTGGCCACTTCTTTTGCCGTTGCGGGATCAATGGTGGAAGAGTCAATCAGAAAAGTGCCGGATGAAACCAGATTGAGCAGGCCGGCTTCTGGCTGTCCTTTTGGCCCCAGATAGACATCATGGACATGCTGACCTGCCGGCAGCATGGTGATCACGGTATCCGCTCCGGCCACTGCTTCTTTTAAAGAGGACGCCACCTTAGCCCCCTCTTTTTCCAGCTTACGAGCCGCATCAGTATTGATATCGTAAACATTGACGTGATAACCCGCGCTGAGTAAATTCCTCGCCATCGGGCTGCCCATGTTGCCTAATCCAATAAATGCTATTGCTGCCATAACACACTCCTGTTCAGACTCTGTAAGCACGGCTCTATGCGTTGGGTGCAGGTATTACTCTGCGCCTAAGTTGCGCAGCGGGTGATCATCATCACTCCACATGGGTGCAAAGAGATCATCAATCACGCTGCTATCTACTGCCGACACATTGGGGAAAATCCATTTCGGTTCGCCGCACTTATCAATCAATCGTGCCCGGACGCCTTCCTGAAACTCGCCCAGCATGCCGCAGCGAACAGATAAACCAAGCTCAAGGCGGAAACAATCAGCCAGAGAAAGGGCTTTGTAGTCCGTCATTTGCCGGTAGCAAATATGCGCCGTAACCGGACTGCCCTGTTTCAGGGTTGATTTCGCGGTTTCCAGCCAGGTACCTAAGCCGTCAATGGCCTGAATTTGCTGACAGATTTCGTTCAGGTCTCGCCCTACGCTGGCAGCCTGAATCTGAGGAAAGTACGGGATCATCTGGCTGGGCGGCCATGCTGGTTTCGCGGCTTCCGCTAGTTGACTCAAACACGCTGTGACCGCCAGGTCTGATTCCCCAGCCTGCTGCCAGTCAATCGCCTGCAAACCGGAAAGCACGGCCTGTTTGTGCTCAGACAATAAAATATAATCCGCCATTTTCAGATCGAGAGCATCGCTGGCATTCACACGTGCCCCCGTCAGTCCCAAGAACAGTCCAATGCCGGAAGGTAACTGATTCAGAAACCAGGTGCCGCCAACATCCGGATACAAGCCGATCGTGACTTCCGGCATCGCCAGTATACTGGTCGGGGTTACTACCCTGTGGCTCGCCCCCATATACAGACCGATACCACCGCCCATTACAATGCCTTCACCCCATACGATGAGCGGTTTTTTGTACTGATGGATCTGATAATCACAGCGATACTCAACACTGAAATATTCAGTCAGAAAAGCTTCAGGTGATGCGCCGCTTTCACCGGCCTGCTTGTGGGCATCGGCTTCAATCATGGCATGGTACATGGCGCGCACGTCACCGCCGGCGCAAAAGGCTTTGCTGTGCTCGCTGTGAAGAAAAACACACACGATCTTGCTGTCATTTTCCCAGTCAGCCAGTTGAATGCTTAACTGCTTGAGCATTGGCAGTGTCAGTGCATTCAGTGCTGCGGGGTTTTCCAGTGCCGCGACACCAATGCGGGAGCCGTCTGCGCATTCCAGCTCGTTAAATTTGATTGTTCCTGTCATGATCTCTCCATTCATGATCTTTTCATGCTGCGTGTCAGACATAACCATTGTGGCGGACACGACATCCAGTATTTCTGTATTATTCGTTTTTCCAGACAGGTGCACGTTTCTCCAGAAACGCATTCACCCCTTCTTGTTGATCGGCTGTATCAAACAGGCGGACAAAACGTTCCCTTTCCTGAATGAGCCCCTGATGTAAAGGCGCAAACCTTGCTTGCTGAATCAATGCCTTACAGGCTGTGACCGCTGTCGGGGACTGGTTAGCCACTTCCGCCGCCAGTTTCATTGCCGTCTCCAGCCCTTGCCCTGACGCCACCACTTCTTCAACCAGACGGATGTCCAGCGCCTGCGAGGCGCCCACCCGCTCACCACACAAAATCATACGTTTTGCCCAGCCTTCACCCACCAGCCAGGCCAGATTCTGCGTACCACCAGCGCAAGGAAGCAGGCCAACACTGGCTTCCGGCAATGCCATCACCGCATGGGCCTCAGCAATGCGGATGTCACAGGCTAATGCCACTTCAAGGCCACCGCCCATTGCATAACCGTTAATCGCAGCAATCGAGACACCCCGGTACGACGACAATGTTTCAAAGGCCTGACCGAAGCAATACGCCATGTCAGCCGCCACGCCTTTATCGCCGCTGGCAAAGAGTTTGAGATCGGCACCGGCAGAAAAGAATTTCTCACCTTTTCCCGTCAGCACCAAGGCATAAATGGATTTGTCTGCATTCAGTGCTTCGACCAGAGATTTCAGCTGATGAAGACTGTCTGCCGTCCAGGTGTTAGCTGGCGGATTATTCATGGTCAGTACTGCAACATGGCCATCAATCGTCACCTCAATCGGGCCGTTTGTTTGTGTCAGTGGGTGCATCATCCCGCCCTCTTTATCTTTAATTGCGTACTCTGTGATTACGTAGTTTGGGTAACTTCTTGCCTGTGGACTGAGCACAACGATTCAAAGCAGTGCAGTATCGTCGTTCAATAACCGGCGCGCGATGATCAAGCGCATGATTTCATTGGTTCCTTCCAGAATCTGATGTACCCGCACATCGCGGAAATGGCGTTCAATCGGATATTCCTGGATATAGCCATAGCCGCCATAGAGCTGCAACGCCTGATCACAGACCGCAAAACCCACATCGGTTGCAAAGCGTTTTGCCATAGCGCAATACGCCGTCGCTTCCGGATCGCCGCGATCCAGCTTGCTGGCGGCATATCGCACCAACTGACGGGCCGCCACCAGTTCAGTCGCCATATCGGCCAGTTTGAATTGCAGGGCCTGAAAGTGAGCCAGCGGTTTGCCAAACTGTTTGCGCTCTGTCATGTACTGGCGGGCCAGATTCAGCGCCTGCTGCGCGGTACCCACGGAGCAGGTTGCTATGTTGATCCGGCCGCCATCCAGGCCTTTCATGGCGAATCTGAATCCCTGGCCTTCTTCACCTAACAGGTAATAAGCCGGAATCCGGACTTTATCGAATGTCACCGCGCGTGTTGGCTGGCTGTGCCAGCCCAGCTTAGGCTCTTTGCGGCCATAGCTGATGCCCTCAGCACCGGCCGGCACTATGAACGCCGAGATGCCGTCAGGCCCGGCTTCACCGGTTCGGGCCATCACAATCAGCAAGTCCGTATCTCCGGCACCGGAAATAAAGGCTTTAGCGCCAGAGATCTCATAATGATCCCCTATACGCACCGCCTTGGTCGTCAGCGATGCCGCATCAGAACCTGCGTTAGCTTCAGTCAGACAATAAGATCCGAGCCATTCACCGCAGCTCAGTTTCGGGCAGCATTCAGTTCTGGCCTGATCGGTCGCGAAACTGGCAACCATCCAGCTCACCATATTGTGTATCGTCATAAACGCTGTGGTTGAGGTGCAGCCCATCGCCAATTGTTCAAAGATGACGGAGGCATCCAGCCGATTCAGCCCCATGCCACCTTGCTCCGGCGGTGTATACAGGCTGAGAAATCCCATTTCACCGGCCTGACGCAACACATCCTTGGGGAAAGTAGAGGTTTCGTCCCAGCTGGCAGCCATAGGTAATAACTGCTCCCTGGCAAACTGACGTGCTGCTTCTTCAAAGGCACGCTGATCTTCATTGAGTTCAAAATCCATCGCTTACTCCGGCACAGGTAATCATCAATGATCCATATTTATAGTCAGGTTAGGGCCTTTCGGGATGTCGTCATCAAACCACCGCGCTGTCACCGTTTTGGTCTCGGTGTAAAAACGGACGGCCTGCTTGCCATAAGCATGTAAGTCACCATAGAAACTGCCGCGCCAGCCCGTGAATGAAAAGAAAGGCAATGGCACAGGAATCGGCACATTGATACCCACCTGACCAACCTGAATCTCATGCTGAAACTTGCGCGCCGCCGCGCCGTTGGCGGTGAAAATAGACGTCCCGTTTCCGTAAGGGTTGTTATTGATGAGTGCAATCGCTTCTTCAAGCGAAGCCGCTTCGACACAGACCAGCACAGGACCAAAAATTTCCTCGCGGTAAATGCTCATTTCCGGGGTGACGCCACTGAATAACGTCGGCCCGACCCAGTTACCATTCGGGTAATCTTTCACTGTGCATTCAGTACCATCCAGCTCGCACACCGCCCCTTGCGCTTTGCCTTCCTGAATCAGTCGCAGTACCCGCGTTTTGGCCTCCGCGCTGATCAGAGGACCGTAAGCGGCATCTTCCTCATCCCAGCCGCCGGGCTTCATGGCTGCCATGGCTTCTTTCAGTTCGGGAATCCAGGCTTTTGCGCCGTCAACAAACACGGCAACCGAAATTGCCATACAACGTTGACCAGCCGCCCCGACGGACGCCCCCACCAGATTGTTGATCACCTGTTCTTTGTTCGCATCAGGCATGACAACCAGATGGTTCTTCGCACCCGCGAACGCCTGAACACGTTTCAGATTGTGTGTACCGGTTTGATAGATATAGCGTGCGACCGGCACTGAGCCGACAAAAGACACAGTACGGATATCCGGATGTTCCAGCAGATGATCAACCTGGGCTTTGCGGCCATGTACGACCTGCAGCACACCGGGAGGCGCACCGGCTTGTTCAAACAATTCAGCCAGCCTGACTGATGTCAGAGGCACCTGATCGGAAGGTTTAAGTATGAAGGTATTACCGGCAGCAATAGCCAGCGGGAACATCCACAGCGGGATCATGGCCGGGAAATTGAACGGCGTGATACCGCTGCAAACACCCAGTGGCTGGATCAGAGAGTAAGTGTCGATGTTAGTGGCGACGTTTTCAGTGGTTTCACCCATCATCAGGCTGGCGATGTTTGCCGCCTGTTCAACCACTTCAATTCCGCGCCAGACATCCCCTTTGGCGTCGGCCAGAATTTTGCCGGTTTCACTGGAGAGCAAACAGGCCAATTCATCATGGTGTGCTTTGAGCAGTTGCTGGTAACTCAGCATCAGTCTGGCCCGTTCAGGCACGGGCACAGTTTTCCATTTCTCAAAGGTGGCTTTGGCACTGGCGATGGCTTTATCGATCTCGGATGTCAGCGCGCAAGGCAGATGGGCGATGACCTCGTTGGTCGCGGGGTTAGTCACATCAATCCATTCATCTGACTGCGACTGGCAAAATTTTCCTTCAATAAACAGAGGTACTTTCTCAATCATTTTCACGTCCTCTCACCTGTCTTACCATAGCTGGCGTCACCGCTGCCAGGCACGAATGTTACTGAGCCGGTAATTCGATTGCGATTGCTGTGGCTTCCCCGCCACCAATACATAACGAGGCAATACCTTTGCAGACGGCGCCGTCTTCCTGCTGTTGTCGACGAAGGGCATGTATCAGGCTGACGATGATCCGGGCGCCACTGGCCCCTATCGGATGCCCCAGGGCACAAGCGCCGCCATGAATATTGACCTTGTCGGCATTTAAATGCAGTTCACGCACCGCAATTTGCGTAACGACCGCAAATGCTTCATTGATTTCCCACAGATCCACCTCATCGACTGACCAGTTCAGACGATCCAGCAACTGACGGATGGCGTCTACCGGTGCCAGGGTAAATTCAGACGGCAGGCGTGCATGGGTTGTCTGACCGCGAATGATCGCTATGGGCGATAAACCATGCTGGCGGGCAGTTTCACTGTCCATCATCAGCAACGCGGCTGCGCCATCGGCAATGGAGCTGGAATTAGCGGCAGTCACTGTGCCGTCTTTGGCAAATACCGGCTTAAGCTGCGGGATCTTTGCCGGATCGACTTCACTGGGGTGCTCATCGGTTTTCACCAGATGCTCCCCGCGACGATCCGCCACCACCACCGGGCAGGTTTCCTGATCAAACCAGCCATGCTCTATCGCCAGACGCGCTCGCTCTACTGACATTGCAGCCCAGTCATCCATGTCTTCGCGGCTAAATTGCATCGCATCGGCAATCTGCTGTGCATACACGCCCATCAGTTCACCTTCGTAAGCATCCTGTAAACCATCCAGAAAAATGTGGTCTTCCGTTGTCTGATGCCCGAGGCGAAAACCGCCCCTTGCCTGCCGGAGAAGATACGGTGCATTGGTCATGCTTTCCATGCCTCCGGCCACCGCAGTGTGAATACTGCCGGCACGGATCATATCCGCAGCAAGCATCACGGTTTTCATCCCGGATCCGCACACTTTATTTACTGTCACGCAGCCTGTAGAAATGGGTAAACCGGCATTCAGTGCCGCCTGACGGGCCGGCGCCTGACCACAGCCGGCCGGCAGTACACAGCCCATCAGCACTTCGTCAATGTTCAGACCATCGGGCTGATCGGGGGCTAATTCATCGGCGAAAATACCAATGCTTTCCAGTGCGCCTTTTATCGCATACGCCCCCAGTGTTGTTGCCGACAAAGAAGAAAACTGCCCCTGAAAACTGCCCAGAGGAGTTCGCTTGGCAGACACTATCCAGACTTCCTTTTCCGGTTGCTGAGACTCGCCGCGTTGGGGTGCGGCTGTCTTGGTGGTGGTTTCCATTACCCGGCTCCACTTTTCTTGACGTTTACGTAAGCATAGCACTAACATTTACGTAAACGTTAAGAAACAAAACAACAACAGTATCACTTCTATTTGGTTGATAGGCGTACAGAATTGTTGCCATGATGCCGGCCTGGCCAGCGTTCTGACTCCACTCTGTGACAGTCGGTTATTCAGTCCCGCTTAATCCGCAACGAGAGGACAGCAGCGTGGTGAACACCTTTAAGATCAGTGAACTTGCCAAAGAGTTTGGTATCACCACCCGCAGCATTCGTTTTTATGAAGATGTGGGGCTGCTCCAGCCAGACAGAGAAGGTGCCATACGCATCTATCAGCGGCGGGACAAAACACGGCTGAAATTAATTCTACGCGGAAAGCGACTGGGTTTTTCGCTGGCCGAAATCCGCGAGCTGTTTGACCTGTACGATACCAACCAAAGTGACGGCCAATTGCGGCAAATGATCACAATGATCGACGAAAAACAGCACAAACTTCAACGCCAGTTAGACGACATTAAGGTTGTCATGGAAGAACTGAACGCCGCCAAAAGCCGATGTAAACTGGCACTGAACGGTAAAACGAAAGAAAAATAGCCCGTTGGCTAATCGCCAACTGAGCATCACGACATCTTGTTGAGAATACAGCCGTTTCTCAGGACCAGTCCGGTTACCGGATAAAGGAGATCCTATGAAAGACCTGTTTACCCCGCTCAACTTTGGCCTCGGTGAAACACTGGATATGCTACGCGATCACGTCAACCACTTCGCCGCCGATGCCATTGCTCCCATTGCCGGACAAATTGACAAAGACAACCAGTTTCCCTCCCACTTATGGGCTGCGCTGGGTGAAATGGGTTTGCTGGGGGTGACTGTCAGTGAAGAATTTGGCGGGGCTGGTATGGGCTATCTGGCGCATGTGGTCGCCATGGAGGAAATCAGCCGGGCTTCGGCCTCGGTCGGGCTCAGTTACGGCGCACATTCCAACCTGTGTGTAAATCAGATTTTCCGCAATGGCACCCAGACGCAGAAAGAAAAATATCTGCCTGGCCTCATCAGTGGTGAGCAGGTCGGCGCGCTGGCTATGAGTGAAGCCAACGCGGGTTCCGATGTGGTCAGCATGCAGCTCAGGGCAGACCAAAAAGACGATCGCTACATTCTGAACGGCAACAAAATGTGGATCACCAATGGACCGGATGCCCATACCTTTGTCGTGTACGCAAAAACCGATCCCAAGGCAGGGTCGAAAGGTATCAGCGCCTTTATCATTGAACGTGACTTTCCCGGTTTCACCCGCGCCCAGAAGCTCGACAAATTAGGCATGCGCGGCTCCAACACCTGTGAGCTGGTGTTTACCGACTGCGAAGTGCCGGCGGAGAACCTGCTGGGCCCGCTCAATAAAGGCGTCGAAGTGCTGATGAGCGGCCTGGACTACGAACGCGTGGTGCTGGCTGCCGGGCCGCTGGGTATTATGCGAGCCTGTCTGGATGTGTGTCTGCCCTATATCCACGACAGAAAACAATTCGGAAAATCCATCGGGGAATTCCAGCTGGTACAAGCCAAAATGGCGGACATGTACACGCGGATGAACGCAGCCCGTGCCTATGTTTACACTGTGGCTGCGGCCTGTGATCGCGGAGAAACCACTCGCCAGGATGCCGCGGGCGTCATTCTTTATTGCGCTGAACTGGCCACTCAGATGGCGCTGGATGCGATACAACTGCTGGGCGGAAACGGCTATATCAACGAGTTTCCTGCTGGTCGCCTGCTGCGGGACGCCAAGCTGTATGAAATTGGTGCAGGTACATCGGAAATTCGTCGCATGCTGATCGGCCGGGAGTTATTTGAGCAAAGCCGTTAAACAGGATTTTAACGACTATCGCAGAAGACAGCCGCCAGAACACAGTCACCATAAGACAGTTAACAGGGACACGGCAACATGGCAATCATAGACAGTCATATCCAGACACATGACTCACAGTTCCAGAACAACCAGCAAGCCATGGCTGAGCTGGTCGATGATCTTCACACGCGCCTTGCCCTTCAGTTGCAGGGCGGCGGCCAGAACGCGCAGGCCAGGCAACGCAAAAAAGGCAAACTCCCTGTCAGAGAACGTATCGACAGTTTGCTGGATTCAGGCAGCCCCTTTCTTGAAATCGGCCAGTTTGCGGCCTGGGAAGTCTATGATGAGGCCATACCCTGCGCGGGCGTTGTCGCTGGTATTGGTCGCGTGTCCGGCGCTGATGTGATGATCATCGCCAACGACCCGAGCGTTAAAGGGGGCACCTATTACCCGATTACCGTGAAAAAGCATTTACGGGCACAGGAAATTGCCGAACGCTGCCACTTGCCCTGCCTGTATCTTGTGGATTCGGGCGGCGCTAATCTTCCCCATCAGGCTGAAGTCTTTCCGGACAAAGATCACTTCGGGCGGATCTTCTTCAATCAGGCCAGAATGTCGGCCAAAGGAATCCCCCAGATTGCCATCGTCCTTGGCTTATGTACCGCAGGCGGTGCCTATGTGCCTGCCATGGCCGATGTCGCCATTATGGTAAAAAATCAGGGCACCATTTTTCTGGCAGGTCCGCCATTGGTAAAAGCAGCCACCGGTGAAGATGTCAGCGCGGAAGAACTGGGTGGGGCCGATGTTCACTGTAAAACATCCGGCGTTGCTGATTATTACGCCGATGATGAGCGCCACGCTCTGGCATTAGCCAGACAGGCTGTCGCCAGTTGTCACCACCCTGCGTCAGTGGCTGAGCAACCAACCTCTGTTCTGCCTCCCCGATATCCTGCCAGCGAACTCTACGGCATTGTCGGCACAGATCTGCGCAAACAAATTGATGTCCGAGAAGTCATCGCCCGACTGGTTGATGGGTCCGATTTTGATGAATTCAAAGCCCTGTACGGCGAAACACTGGTCTGCGGTTTTGCACGATTACACGGATACCCCATCGGCATTGTTGCCAACAACGGCATTCTGTTTTCTGAATCCGCGCAAAAAGGGGCGCACTTCATTCAGCTTTGTAGCCAGCGCAACATCCCTTTGTTATTCCTGCAAAACATCACTGGATTTATGGTCGGAAAAAAATATGAAGCGGAGGGAATCGCCAAGCATGGTGCCAAAATGGTGATGGCGGTTGCCTGTGCCAATGTGCCGAAATTCACTGTCATCATCGGAGGGTCATACGGCGCAGGTAACTATGGCATGTGCGGCCGTGCTTATGATCCCACTATGATTTGGATGTGGCCAAACGCCCGGATATCCGTGATGGGCGGTGATCAGGCAGCCGGTGTACTGGCTCAGGTCACGCGGGACAGCAAACAGCGTCATGGCGAGACATGGTCGGCTGAAGAGGAAGAAGCCTTCAAAGCCCCGATTAAAGCACGGTATGAAAAAGAAGGATCACCGTATTTTGCCAGTGCACGCCTGTGGGATGACGGCATTATCGATCCCGCGCAAACCCGGGATGTACTCGGTATGGCATTGCAAGCGGCAGCCAATGCGCCTGTTGAAAGCACACAATTTGGCATATTCCGAATGTAACAGCCGACGACTGTGAGGATGGATCATGACCTCTAAAATTACCCCGGTATTTCAATACAGCGATACCGCAGAAATTCTCCATGCGACAGCCAGTGACCCTGTGCTCTGTACTATCAGCCGTCAGGGGATTGCCACACTCACACTGAATCGCCCGGATAAAGCAAACGCCTTTGATGACCAGCTGATTGCGGCAATCCGGCATTATCTTCAGCAATTGGCGAGTCATTCAGAGGTCTCCGTGCTGGTGTTGCGCGCAGCGGGAAAACATTTCTCGGCCGGTGCTGATTTGCGCTGGATGAAAGCCATGGCCCGGAAAAAACGCCATGACAATCTGAACGACGCGCAGGCACTGGCCTTTTTGATGAATGAACTGGATACCTTCCCCCATCCGACCATTGCCCTGGTGCAGGGTTCGGCGTTTGGCGGCGCTCTGGGCCTGATCTGCTGTTGCGACATTGCCCTGGGCAGTCAGGATGCGCGCTTTTCCCTCAGCGAAGTAAAACTCGGACTCATCCCGGCAACCATTGGTCCCTATGTCTGCCGCACCATAGGACAACGGCATGCCAGACGGCTGATGCTGACCGCTGAAACCATGAATGCTGACATGGCGCATCAGCTTGGCATACTTCATGAGGTCAGTCGTAATGTCAGTGCCAATGACAGTGGCGCAGACACGGATAACTCTACCGGCTCTGGAACCTTGGAAAACCTGCTGCAACTGACCCTCAACCGCTTGCTGGCGAACAGTCCGGCGGCGATGACTCAGGTCAAAACCCTGTGCAAGCTTTGCGAACAGCAGCCAATTGATGCAGCCCTTATCCGACAAACCAGCGAAATGATCGCCGATATTCGCGTTTCCTCTCAGGGACAGGAAGGACTGAACGCTTTTTTTGATAAACGTCGCCCAGCCTGGGTGAAACACAACACCTCAGGGCAAGGAGAGCACAATGAGTAAACCAGGCGATTTGCTGCACCCCGTTTCCGAGCATCCGGCTCTACACGCCCAGCACACTGCTGTAAGCGAAATGGACAGTGCGCAGACCCCCATTCGTCGCTTGCTGATTGCCAATCGGGGAGAAATTGCCTGTCGGGTAATTCACTCCGCCAAGTTAATGGGGATAACCACTATCGCGGTATATTCTGATGCCGATCGCCATGCCAAACATGTCAATATGGCGGACGAGGCGATATATCTCGGCCCATCCCCTGCGCTGGATTCCTATCTCGCCATTGATAAACTGATCAAAGCCGCTTCAGCCACCCAGGCTGACGCTGTTCATCCGGGCTACGGCTTTCTCTCGGAAAATGTGGCGTTTGCCAAGGCCTGCCAGCAGCATGGCATTATCTTTGTCGGGCCATGCCCGGATGCTATGGCGGCCATGAGCTCAAAATCAGATGCTAAAGCCATCATGGAAACGGCTGGCGTCCCCCTGTTACCCGGATACCATGGCGATGACGACAGCCTTGAAAATTTAACCACCGAGGCAGCACGCATAGGTTTTCCTGTCATCCTCAAACCGGCGCTGGGCGGTGGTGGTAAAGGGATGAAAATCGTGCGCCAGCAGAGCGATCTCGCCGAGGCCGTGCTGTCAGCGAAACGGGAGGCAAAATCCGCTTTTGGCGATGACAGATTACTGTTAGAAAAATACCTGACCGAGCCCCGTCATATCGAAGTCCAGGTTTTTGCCGATCAGCACGGCCACTGTGTTTATCTCTCAGATCGTGACTGCTCTGTCCAGCGACGCCACCAGAAAATTATTGAGGAAGCCCCAGCACCCGGCCTCAGCGACTCACTGCGCCAGCATATGGGCGAAGCGGCGGTTCAGGCCGCACAAGCCATCGACTATGTCGGAGCCGGTACTGTCGAATTTCTGTATGACGCCCGACAGCAAACCTATTTCTTCATGGAAATGAACACCCGATTACAAGTTGAGCACCCGGTTACTGAGATGATCACAGGGCAGGATTTGGTGCAATGGCAGATCCGGGTAGCCGAAGGCAGGCCTTTGCCGCTTACCCAGTCTGAGATCCGTCATCAGGGGCATGCCGTGGAAGCCAGGCTGTATGCTGAAGACACGCAGCAAGACTTTCTGCCGGCCTCAGGTCTGGTTCACTTTCTCAGCGAGCCGGAATCAGGCGCGTTTTCTGTCGGTAAAGCGCAAGCGATCCGCTCACGTATCGACAGTGGCATCGCGCAAGGTGACACTGTCACTACTTATTACGACCCTATGCTGGCGAAAGTCATTGCCTGGGGTGAAGACAGGGCTTCTGCTATCCATCAGTTACAGTTTGTCTTGTCTCAGTACCAGATTGGCGGTGTTGCCACCAATATCCAGTATCTGCAGCGGATTCTGGCCCACCCTTCTTTCACTCAGGGCCAACTGACCACACATTTCATCGAGCATTATCAGGATTCCCTGCAGGCAGCGGCTGCCAGCCTTATCAATGTACAAACACCGGACGGCGCTGAATATCAGTTACCCCGAAATCTGGTGCTCAGTGCCGCCAGTCTGTGCGTGATTCAGAACGATACCGACCACCAGTCCGGCTGGCGGCTGAACCAAGCAGCACAACAGCTGATCACTCTATATGATACAGAAATGGCGGCCAACACTTTCAGCTTCGTCACAGACAAAGACGATCACCATCATGTATTACTTACCCACTGTTCAGTGGCCCGAACGCAGCATACTGACAGTGAAGAACTGGTGTTATCCCCGCTGTCCCTGCGCTTGCTGTCGACAAGATCCGTTCAGCATGTCACGGACGTCACGCTTGAGGTCGAAGGGAGACGCGAACATGTCCGTCTGGTATTCGATAGTGCTGCACAGACTGTATTGACCTTCACCGGACAGGAACAGTACGCTTATCAGCTTCGGCCGACCTTTGGCCCGCATGAGTCCGGCGCTAAAGACAGTCCGACGGCGCCGTTAAATGGCATAGTGGTTGACGTGCTGTGCCAGCCGGGAGACAAGGTAAACAAAGATCAGGGACTGATTGTGATTGAAGCCATGAAGATGGAATACACAGTGCGCGCCCCCCATCAAGGCCAGGTGTTGTCCGTATTGGCGAGCACAGGTGATCAGGTACAGCATGGCCAGGAGCTGGTTCAGCTCAGCCCGGCCACCGATTCAGCCGATTGAAACCAGAGTGTGTAAATAATGACAGTTTTTTTTCCTGCCACCAGCGATCTGCCGAGCCGGGTAAAAATCGTCGAGGTCGGCCCGCGAGACGGCCTTCAGAATGAAGCCAATGTCAACCTCAGCGATAAAATTCAGCTAATTGATATGCTGTCAGCAACTGGGCTGACGCACATTGAGTCCGGCTCTTTCGTCTCACCGAAATGGGTGCCACAGATGGCCGACTCAAGCGAGGTGTTCCAGCGCATTCACAGAGCGCCGGGAATTGTTTATTCAGCCCTGACCCCCAATGCCAGAGGTGTTGATCTCGCCATTGCTGCCGGCGCTGACGAAATTGCCATTTTTGCTTCAGCGTCTGAAGGCTTCAGCCAGAAGAATATCAACTGCAGTATTGCCCAGAGCCTGGTTCGGTTCGAGCCTGTGTTACTGAGAGCCAGAGAGCATCAACTTCGTGTACGTGGTTATCTGTCCTGCGTCACCGATTGCCCTTACGACGGGCAGACAACGCCTGAGCAAGTTGCCAATGTCGCCAGACTGCTGTACCAGATGGGCTGTTATGAAGTGTCACTGGGTGATACGGTCGGCAAAGCCACGCCGCTGCGCTTTGCACGTATGCTGGACACCTGCCTCTCCCATATCCCTGCCGATGCACTGGCGGTGCATTGTCATAACACCTGGGGACAGGCACTGGCGAATATTTATCAGGCGCTTTTGATGGGGATCGGCACTGTGGATGCCAGTGTCGCCGGTCTCGGTGGTTGCCCTTATGCTCCGGGCGCAAGCGGTAATGTAGCCACCGAAGATGTGGTTTACCTTTGTGAGCAATCCGGAATATCGACGGGGGTCGATCTCATGAAGCTGGCTCAGGCGGGTGAGTTCATTTGCAAGCAATTGGGCAAACCCCCTGCTTCAAATACAGCATTGGCACTTTTAGCAGGCGACTCAGACAGATAGCTTATAAAAAAACATGACCAGCCTTATTACTGGTCATGTTTTCTACTCCGGTGAAAACGTCAGTCAGAACGCAAAAATCGCTGTTCTGCTTCCAGCTCATTCACCACTCGCCATACCTTCTGCTCACGTCGTTGCTTGGTATCAGATGACATGTTCAACCCGGCGCCTTTCAGCGAATCATCAGGCCCGACATACTGATCAATATGTTCATTAAACATGGTCCGAAATTCTTCCATTGTCGGCATGCAATAATGTTCTTTTTCGTAGACTTCGAAAATATGTTCTACTTTTAGTGAGATATCACGTTTGATTCCATCAAAATCTGACATATCCATCTTACACCTCACCACAATAACCCATACAGGCATGTATAGATTTTCTAATCCAGATTAGTGTAGCCCAGTTCTGTGACAATAAAGTTGCCGATTGAAGGGCAAAATATTCGTAAATCATTCCTATTTGCGATAACTCACCGCGGCAAAAGCGTTTTCCGCGCATCCTGATTACGCGCCCACTTGTTAATTTCATTTGTTGCTTACAAAACTTAGATCACCTTCGAATTTTTTATTCTCAATATTAAATGGCTACACCCTATCCCTGATAGCTATACTCAATTGGCTTGAGTTTCAATTTGTTAGCATTCGGTTTCGAGGGCTTACATGAGATGTCTGCTACTTTTCAGCACCCTACTGATACCTGCCATCTGGCTTGCATTGCCTGTGGTATGCCTGGCAGATGACCCGCCAGAGACAGATCCCCGGCTGCTTCCTGAAGACGGTCCGGAAGACATTATTTTTTCAGGCTGGCTGGAAGAAACTCAAACATCGCTGTCAGAAACCATTATCGATATGAGCTCAAATATTGACCACTTCCTCAGTCTGGAAGACGATGAAGAGCCTATGATCAATGAAAGCTACCTGCGGATTCGCATTCAGCCTAACTACTCGCACAGGGAATACTTTGAATTTGATTCAAGCATATCGCTGCGGATGGATCTTCCCCACACCGAAAAAAACTGGAAACTGATCTTTGAAACGGATCCTGAAGACTTCGAAAGTCTCGAAGACAAAGAGCGGGGACTGGTGGAAACAACCCGAACCGGCAATCGGGGGGCCATTGGCGGCGTGCGGCTTGAAAGCCGTCAGATTGGCGAGTGGTATGCCGATTTTGATATCGGTCTGAAACTGCGTTTACCGTTAGATCCTTTTACCCGGGCACATTTCCGGCGCGTAGACAAACTGGGCGAAGGCTGGACAGCCTTACTGCAGCAGGAGTTTTTTTATTTCCACAGCCGAGGCCCCGGCAGCGTCACTTCTGCTGACTTCTATTACACTGTCGATCCCACAGAGCTGACCATTCTCAGAGCCGGCACCAGCGCACAATTTCTCGATGATGACAATAACTGGCAATTCGTTAACCTTGCAGAGATTTATGACAGAGTCAGCAACCGTAATCTGTTCACTTACACCATAGGCGTAAGTGCCAACAGCCGGCCTGATCTCGCGGTTGAAAACGCCTGGCTTGCTTTCAGCTGGCAACGACGGCTGCATAAAAACTGGCTGTATATGAAATTAACGCCAACTATCAACTTCCAGGAAGAGTTCGACTATAAAGCCAACCCTGGCCTTCTGGCCGAAATAGAACTGTATTTCACCAAAAACCGGCAATTTAATCAGCTTTACCGCAGCATTCCCCGCCCCTGATGTTACGGCAGGGTAAACCACACAAAGCCAGTGTGTAACAAATCAGTACCAGAACGAATAGTTAAGGCGAAGCACAGTCTGGGTTGGTACAATAGCGGCCATTATGCCTATAAGCACGGTTCGGCGTTTATCATGAACACAGCTAACTTTAATGGCAGATCGTGCTAACCCCCTATTTCTTCGTGGTTAGTCATATTAACCACCTATTACAGGACACATACCTTGAGCCATGCCGACATTGCTTCGACTCCGTCGAACGATAACCCGCTGCTTTTTTCAGCACTGTCATTGAAGCCTGAACTGTTGGAAAACCTCGCCACTATAGGTTTTACTTCTATGACGCCGATTCAGGCACAAAGCCTGCCGTCAATTCTGAACGGTAGCGATGTTATCGGCCAGGGTAAAACCGGTTCAGGTAAGACCGCCGCTTTTGGATTAGGTCTGCTGAACAAACTGGATGTAAAACGTTTTCGAGTGCAGTCGCTGGTGCTGTGCCCTACCCGCGAACTGGCCGATCAGGTCGCGCAGGACATCCGTACTCTGGCTCGTGGTATTCATAATATCAAGGTGCTGACATTGTGCGGCGGTGTGCCTATGGGCCGTCAAATCGGCTCTCTTGAACACGGTGCCCATATTATCGTCGGCACGCCTGGCCGCGTGCTCGATCACTTAGATCGCGGCCGTTTAAGCTTAAGCAATCTGAATATGCTGGTGCTTGATGAAGCCGATCGCATGCTGGAAATGGGTTTCCAGCCCGCACTGGATGCCATCATTGAACAGGCCCCGCAACAGCGACAAACCCTGCTGTTCAGTGCAACGTTTCCCAAACAGATCCAGTCTGTCGCGGAACAAATCCTTCACAAACCTGTGATGGTGAAAGTCGCCTCGACGCATGAAAAAAGCACCATTGCCCAGTCCTTTTTCCGTCTGGAAGACAACAAAGAACGCATGCAGGCGCTGCGTCTGCTGCTGCTGGATAAACAACCGGAAAGTGCCGTGGTGTTCTGTAATACCAAGCGCGAAACACAGCAAGTCGCAGATGAGCTGGCCGATTCAGGCTTCAGCGTGTTAGCGCTGCACGGCGATCTGGAACAAAGAGACAGAGATCAGACGCTGCTGCAATTTGCCAACAAAAGTGCCTGTATTTTGGTTGCTACAGACGTTGCCGCCCGCGGACTAGATATCGATGCCCTGGACGCTGTCTTTAACTACCACATGGCCCACGATACCGAAGTGTATATTCACCGTATCGGCCGAACAGGCCGTGCCGGCAGCCAGGGTAACGCGTATACCTTCTATGGCGAAAAAGATGGCTACAAAATGGCGTTGCTTGCTGATCATTTCGAGCGCGAGATCACCAGCGATCCCTTGCCGCCAACGACATTACTGAACAATACACCTGCGGCACCTGCCATGGTCACTATCCAGATTGATGGCGGCAAGAAGCAAAAACTGCGTCCTGGTGACATTCTGGGCGCACTCACAAGCAATAACGGTATTGAAGGTACGCAAGTCGGAAAAATTCACATTACCGATTTTCGTGCTTATGTTGCCGTTGACAGAAAAGTCATGAAAAAAGCGCTCGCTAAAATCACCAGCGATAAAATCAAAAGCCGCTCTTACCGGGCCAGAGCTTTACGCTGATTACTGATTACCGACTGTTGGCTGTTGGCTGTTGGCTGCTGACTTAGCCATCAGACCGTAAAGCAAGAAAAACGGACCGTCATTAACTATGACGGTCCGTTTTTTTCAGGACATATTGCCGTTAGACGCTCAGTGTCCGGTAACGAAAGCAAGCACTGGCCCTGTACCTGTTTCGTAAATCAGTTTAACCGTCATCAATAAAGTGACCGTGATGAATATCGGCCGCACGACTCTGTCGCCATTGCGAATCACCACTTTGCTGCCCAGCACAGCCCCCAGCACCTGAGCGCCGCCCATGACCAGTCCGATCTGATAATTCACGCTGCTGATTGAGATAAAGAAAATCAGCGAAACCAGATTACCCATCAGGTTTAATGGTTTAGTGGCAATACTGGCCTGTTTGATCGTGTATCCCAGCAAGATTGCAAACGCGATCATCCAGATCGCACCTGTACCCGGCCCGAAGAAACCATTATAGAAACCAATGATCAGCCCCATAGACAGCATGAAAGTTCGGGAAGACACCTTCGCCTGTTCAGCAACGACATTTTTCAGACGTTTAGACAAAATGGAATAAACAGTGATAGCCACCATCAGTATGGGCAGCAGCGCCCTCAGAATATCAGCCGGGAACAAGCTGACGGCAAAAGAACCCGCCGTTGCTCCTATTGCCGTCGCTATCATGCCAAGCAACAGGCCGGAGAGGTTCACTTCTCTGTGCCACAAATAGGTCACAAAAGACGTCAGTTCACCAATAACGGCCTGTAAGCGGTTAGTACCGAGAGCCGTCAGCGGCGGCACACCTGCCAGCAAGAGACTCGGAACCGTAATTAAACCGCCACCACCAGCAATAGCATCGACAATACCGGCAATAAATGCCGCACAGAACAGCATGATTAATACACTGTCTGAGGGAACAAAGGTTATGGATTCCAACATATTCTTTCCTTTCTTTTTTCAACTACTTCATTCATCAACCACATGTACAGCGCTGCAACAAATTGTCGGGCGCTGTAAATGTATGTTGTTTAACGCATTGCCGAACGGACAATAATACGGTGCATCACACGCAACTGGCCGTAATAGTCGTTTACGGCATGGTGCTGAAGGCCACGGTTATCCCACAATACAATCGTATCGTTTTCCCACCGCACTCTGGCCGTGAACTCATCACGGGTAATATGGCTAAAGAGATATTCCAGGATAGGCGCACTCTCTTCTGCTGACATAGACGTAAAGCGGCTGGTGTGCTCAGCGTTCACGTAGATCCCAGGGATCCCTGATTCTTCATGTCGCTTGGCAGCAAAATGTGAGGCACTAAAGAAGGTATTAGCCATTGCGATATCTGTAAAATTCACCAGATGCGGGGCTTTATTACCGGCTTCCTGAATTTTATTTGAAATGAATTCCGCTTTTTCCGACAGCAGAAATTTCTGCATCCCTTCCGACAAAGCGGCAAACGCTTTCTGAGAATCTGAAAATACCGTATCTCCGCCAACTTCCGGTGTCTGTTTAGCCGCCAGCAGAGTGAAATCGGGCGGAGATTCCAGATAAGTGGAGTCGATATGCCACACACCACTGAACACATTTTTCTGATCCGGCTCTTTACGGATTTCGACAATTTCCGGGAAGCCTTCAATGCCGCTCGAAAATGGATAGCGTTGCACGTTACCGAGCTGCTCCGCAATCTGCATCAGCTGCTGAGACGATGTGTCCTGCTTGCGAAAAATGAGTAACTTATGCCGGACCAATGTCGAATACAGTTCGTCGAACTGCTCTGATACTAAAGTAGCGAGTTGCTTGTTGGTAAACTCCAAACCAAAGCTTGGAGCCAGGGGCTTCGCTTCACTAGCCAATGAAGCAATTGTTGCGTCAAGACGAGTCATTGTAATTATTCCACTCTTAATCAGTTAGAAGGAGCGGACATAGTTGTAACAAGGTTGCATATTAAGTTAAATTAATCATTATTTATTGCCATATTAAGATAGAGATTAATGATAAATTCTCAGGATATTGAATTTTTCAGTGTGATTGCAGACAGTCCCTCTCTGGCGGCTGCCGCCAGAAAACTCAATGTGACACCACCCAGTGTCACCCAGCGTCTACAGGGATTAGAGCGGAAAATGTCCGTCACTTTGGTAGACAGAAATCTGAGAACCACCAAGCTGACGCAGGAAGGAAAAAAGCTTGCCCGAGAAGGCAGAGAGATACTGCTGGCACTCGAAGCACTTCAAAATGATCTCCTGTCGAACCAGTCAATGATCGAAGGCAGACTGAATGTCCTTGCCCCGCTGGGATTTGGCACAACCCACATTGCGCCACTCATCGCCAGGTTTCAGAATCAATACCCCAATCTGATTATTGATTTAACGCTCACCGACAAACCGAGCTGGTCGCACCCTATCAAGCCGGATGTCATGATCTATATCGGGCGGTTAAAAGATTCATCGCTGCGATGTATTCACCTGGTTGAGAACAAACGCTTTCTTCTCGCGTCGCCCGGTTACCTGGCTTCCGCACCACCGCTGGAAACACCGGAAGACCTTCACCATCATTCGTGTATTGCACTGAAAGAAAATGACGAAGATGTCACCATGTGGAAATTCAATCTTCCGTCGAAGCAAACTATCAGTATTCGGATCGAACCCAAGTTATCCTGCAATGTCGGTCAGGTCGCCAAGCAATGGGCTCTGGATGGCTACGGAATCATTCAGCGTTCTGAATGGGATGTCAGGAAGGAAATTGATGCCGGTCTGCTGGCCCCGGTGCTGACTGACTATCAGTTACCTAAAGCCAATATCGTAGCATTGGTATCGGCGGAGAAAAGTAAGCGATCCCGTAAACTCAGTCTGTTTCTCGATTACCTGAGCACCCATCTGCCTGAAAGTTGGTAGCGCGAAACCGATACGACTATCAATGCGATAGCCTGCAGGTGACAAGAATACCCGGAGGATGAAACAGTTTTCAGCGAAGCTGAAGATCCCAGTTTATTTAAACGGGATAATCACGCCCATGCTGTATAAAGTGGGGTTCATATCATTTAACCCAACCAGCGTACTCGCTTCAGCGTAGCCTATCCATTTGTCATTAAATGCACCAGACACACCGGCGTGAAACCGACCGTAAAATTGATCGTCCGACTGAGTAATCACAGGCAAATTACTGCTGCTATAGGCAGATTTAAACTGGCTGATAATACGCTCTGAATCGAACTGATAGTCATAATGCAGATAGCTTTTCACATAAGGCTGGAACAGCCCTAAGCTGGTTCGGAAGGGTTTTGAAATCGATGCACCAGTAATAAAGGTGGTCCCTTCCAGGTTATTGACATCATCAACCTGTGAAATCACATAGTTTGAATTGCCTTTCGACAACCTTTCGTTGTACCTGTCCTGATCGGACAAGGTGTACTGCACCGAACTTTCTAATGCAATGGTCGCATAGGGATAGTCAACCACATAGCCGCCGCCCAGAGTAAATACCCACACGTCAGAATCGGCATCATCCATGCTGCTGACCACAGGATCGGTATACATATTGACCTGACGTTTCATGTCTTTGTCTATCAGTGCATAGCTGGCGGAAAAATCGAGAAACCACTCGTTCTCAAAATAGCTGAAATAGCCAGATGCCACTAAGCCTTCAACGCCACTGCTGCTTTCATTTTCAGTACCGGATGTTCGGTACGACGGCATACCCAGCGCTAAACCAAACAGGTAATTATTATTCAGCAGATAGTCACCGCCCATGGTCAATGAGTAACCATCATTAACAGGCACGGTGCGATCAACCGGCGACGATTTGAAATGAAGCTGCGGCTGCGAGCGATCGACTCGCATATAGGTGCCCAAACCGCTCTGCGAATTTTCGAAATAGGATGAATTGGCGTAATCACTGCCAAAGTATGAAGAACTGAATGTGCGAAGACGGTTATCTTCCCTGACACTGCTTGTTCGTGTACTGACATCACCGGGATATAAAGCAAAAGATGAAGTATTGAGACTGGCGGCTGGGTGAAGGGATTCTTTCTTGCTGCGTTTATCTACTCTGACGTCGCTGGCCATTGACGATAAAGAGTCGATCACCTCATCAGATACCGAACTGACAAAGCTGAATTTATCGCTGTCTGCCCATGCAAGTGATGGTAAAGTGACTGCCACAACCACGACAGACAACCCGACACCGCGACACCGATGTGCGCTCTTCATACAGCCCCCTAAACTACACGCTTTATGTTATCCGTACGCCTTCATTAGACGTATCTAATACATCGTCACAAGTGCTTTCCTCTTGAGTATAGGGAGGTGAAATTTTGAGCAGCGTCTCAAAAATAACACTACGATTTTTTTGCGATTCGAAGTATTACGCCTCAGTATGTAATGGGTACAGGATCCTTGAGCAACTCGTTGAAGTCAGGCTATTTACTTTTCTGACACTGTAACTGATGCATAGCACCAAACTTTTTCTTTTTTTATGGACATGCCAGGAGGTAGAGATGAAATTCCTGATAGCCCCCTTGTTTATCGCCTCCCTGACGGCTTTTCCTGTTCAGGCCGATGATCTGGACCAGGCCGCAAAAGATGTCTGCGGCTGCCTCGCCCAGCCCTATGCCGAACTTGAAAAAGCCTTACAGGCGGTGAAAGCAGATAAAGGTAATGACCTTTCCAGCCTGATGAATTCCAAAGACGAGCTCACTAAGATGATGGAAGCCACGCAGACGTGCATGGAAGATCTCAGGAAACAGTACCCTGAGATCGAGGCTGATAAAGCCTTGCAAAAACAGGTGATGGAGAAGACCCGGCAGTATTGCCCTAACCCGTTAGAAACGTTAGATCTGAAAGCACCGCCCGTGCCGGCGGGTTGAGGCTTGTTCTGAGTTTTTCTTTGGGGTTGAGGATCACTTTCGCTTAGATAAATATGCTTGGTCCGTTATTACCACGACGGTGGAAATCCGGATACCGAGTGCCATTTCAAAAGTGGTATTGGTTTGTCGCACTTGAGTTCAGCGCTTCTCTCAACTGTGTAGTACGCGCGCCAGTTACTCTTTGCTGGCACAAAGCGTAACCAGAAATGCCTTTGGGTTCTCTGGTGTTGGCCGGGGCGGTTGTAGGCGCTCCCTGCGCCGACAACCTGAAAATTCGTCCTGAATTTTCCCCTGGGGTTGGGGATTTCTTTCGCTTAGATAAATATGCTTGGTCTGTCATTCCCATGTCGATGAGAAATGAGCGCAGCAACGAGTTCAATTTCAGTTGGTTTGTTGGTTTGTCGCGCTTAAGTTCAGTGCTTTTCTCAACTGTGTACGACGCGCGCCAGTTACTCTTTGCTGGCACAAAGCGTAACCAGAAATGCCTTTGGGTTCTCTGGTGTTGGCCGGGGCGGTTGTAGGCGCTCCCGGCGCCGACAACCTGAAAATTCGTCCTGAATTTTCCCCTGGGGTGAGGATCACTTTCGTTAAAGAAAATGCTATCGGGCCGTAATGACTACAACAATGACCACAGCGAACACAGGTAACAGTGCAATTTCAGCGGGGTTGTTAGTTTGTCGCGCTTGAGTTCGGTGTTTTTCTTAACTGTGTACAACGCGCGCCAGTTACTCTTTGCTGGCACAAAGCGTAACCAGAAATGCTTTGGTTTCTTTGGTGTTGGTCGGGGCGGTTGTTGGCGCTCCCGGCGCCGACAACTTGAAAATTCGTCCTGAATTTTCCCCTCGTCCCGAATTCAACTTCGAAGTGCGACACTCTCCAATATCAAGTAGCCAAAGTCATTTCTTCAAATACAATGGCTGGCT
>NZ_JAUOQQ010000010.1:0-162527 GCF_030547675.1 Photobacterium sp. 2_MG-2023 | reverse complement strand
GGCTTATGGCTATCGAGATACTGGTTATTTCTTTCTGAAAATACGATCAGTCTTCCCCGGAGATCCGAGATGAACCTTTTTTTTGCGACACCAGATTGGCAGGTAGCTGGTTGCGCGCTGTTGATTTGCTGAACTGTGAATCCCTGCTTTTGCAGCAATGCCGGTAGCCCCTCCTCGCCCATCATGTGGTAAGCGCCGACTACCACCAGGAAAGTCCCTTTTTGGTACTGAGGGGAGATGGTGAGCTGTTTAGCCCAATTGTAATTACGCTGTACCAGCAAGTGCTGTTCGGTCTCTTCAGACAGGGCGACTTGCTGGCTGAGCTCTGTCAGTACGGCATTATTGCCCTGCTGCCAGGCGGTGAGCAGGCAGGTCATTTCTTCTTCCAGCAGAGGCCATTCGTTGAGCGTCGTTTGCAGCAGGTTTAATCCGTGATCAGGCAGTGAAGACAGCAGGCGGAACTGCGCTTCTATCCCTTCCAGCTCGAAAATGGGCAGATTCTCTTTTAGTGCCCGGTTAAAGACCACCTGATCAATCCCTTTGTCCGGAGTGAGGCCAAGCGCTAGTGACTGGGCCATTTGCAGATGCATGGCGGTGAGCCAGGGAGGGTTTTCAAGCAGGCTGAAAGGAGACAGTTTGAGCTGAGCGGCAAGCTCTCTGAGTGTCCGGATATCAGATGGCGGCAGCAGTTTACGGGTAAAGTGAGCCTCGTCGATGGCCGGCATACTGAATTGTTTTTGGATATTGGCTTCTAAAATCAGACCATCCGCTTGAGGCCAGTAACGGTTAAAGGCATCAGGCAGCGGGTAGAGTGCATCGCTGCCGACATGGATAGATCCCATCAGCACAAACTGTCGCTGGTTGTCTTTGGCCAGCCAGACCTGAGGTTCTGCAGAGGCACCTGAACTGAAGATTGTCAGCAGGATACCGGCTTTGGTGAGCAAGGATTTGAACATGCTGTTTCCATTGGCGGTAGGATGCATACAGCCTATGGAATCTGGTGTGGGCTGGCAAGAAAAAGCGGCTGTAGAAAGCAGCCGCTCAAAAGTCATTATTTTTTTGGATGCAGCCAGAACCACCAGACAATAAAGCCAATGGTCAGTGCAGCAAGTATAGCCATCATCTCAGGCCTCCTTCTTCAATTGAGCGTTGTCCTGACTACCAGGGCGGAAAAGTCTCAGTCTGTTGGCATTGCTGACCACAGTGATGGACGAGAGCGCCATTGCTGCTCCGGCTATCACAGGGCTGAGCAGGCTGCCGGTGAAAGGGAACAGGATACCGGCGGCCAGCGGAATCCCTAATGTGTTATACACAAAGGCACCGAACAAGTTTTGCTTCATGTTACGTAACGTCGCTGATGAGAGCTCAAGTGCATCGGCGACGCCGTGCAGAGAATGGCGCACCAGGGTTAATTGCGCGCTTTCAATGGCGACATCGCTGCCGCTGCCCATGGCAATACCAATTTCTGCCTTAGCCAGTGCAGGAGCGTCATTAATGCCGTCCCCGACCATGGCTACGTGTTTCCCGGACTGCTGTAATTGCGCCACCTGCTCGGATTTTCCATCGGGCAGGACACCGGCAATGACGCGGTTAATCCCCGCCTGACGAGCGATCGCTTTGGCTGTTCGTTCGGTGTCACCGGTCAGCATGATCACCTCGATCCCTTTCGCCTGAAGTCTCTCTACTGCCGCTTTAGAGTCTGAGCGCAGCGGATCACTGATGCCTAACAGTGCGGCCAGTACTCCGTCTACGGCAATGAAAATAGCCGTTGCACCTGCATCGGCCAGCGAGTGGGCATCGTTTTGATGGGCAGAAATGTCGATATTTTCTTTTTCCATCAGCGCACGGTTGCCCAGCAGAACACGCTGTCCGTTAACCTCGCCGCTGACGCCATAGCCAGCCTGAGCGTTAAAATCTCGGGCTGATTGCAAAGACAGTCCTTTTTCCTGTGCCGCCGAGACGATAGCTTTTGCCAGCGGGTGCTCTGCACCCCGTTCGAGGCTGGCCGCCAGAGTCAGCACAGCGTGTTCAGTGTGATCACCATAATAATGGTTGTGTGTGAGCACAGGCTTGCCTTCGGTCAGCGTACCGGTTTTGTCCAGCACCACTGTATCTATGTTGGCGGCCAGTTGCATCGCATCGGCATGACGGATAAGGATGCCGTATTCCGCAGCGCGGCCAAGACCGACTGTCACCGACATGGGGGTCGCCAGTCCAAGTGCACAGGGGCAGGCAATGATGAGTACCGTTGTTGCGGTGATCAGCATGTAAATCGAGACGGGATCCGGGCCAAAGTAATACCAGAGAGTGGCGGTAACAATGGCAATGATCATCACGGCCGGAACAAAAATGGCAGAAATGGTATCCGCCATTTTCGCCAGCTCAGGCTTGCTGCTCTGCGCCTGACGAACCAGACCTATGATCCGGGCCAGCAGGGTTTGATTACCGACCTGCACCGCTTTAAACAGCAGGCTGCCGCTTTGGTTAATGGTACCGGCATGGAGTTTGTCTCCCGGCTTCTTGTGGGCCGGGACGGGTTCACCGGTCAGCATGGATTCGTCAAGATAGCTCTCACCTTGCTCAATCACGCCATCGACAGGCACTTTGGCACCCGGACGTAAACGCAGCACCATACCCGACTGAACTTCAGCCAGAGGGACTTCACGCTCGCCTTGCTGATCCACCAGAATGGCGGTCTGCGGCTGCAGATCGATCAGTTTTTCCAGTGCCCGTGAAGTGCGACCGCGCGCTTTGGCTTCAAGTGCATGGCCCAGTGTGATCAGCCCCAGAATCATGGCTGACGCTTCAAAATAGACATGCCTGGCTTGTGCCGGGAACCAGTCTGGCTTGAGCACCACAAACATGGAATAAAACCAGGCAGCACCTGTCCCCAGAGCGACCAGGGTATCCATACTGGCTCTGTGATGTAAAAAAGCTTTCCAGGCATCGCGGAAAAAGTGGCCGCCACAGTAAATGAGCAACGCCAGCGTCAGCACACCTATGATGCCCCAAGCCCACTGGCTGGTGACCGACTCTATCATCATACTGCCACCGAATACGCCCCAGGCCATGAGGGGCACACCCAGCACTAATGCCAGCCCGGCATTGAGCAGATGCTGTTTGTAAGTTGCTGTATTCTGGGCTTGCTGGCGCTCACGTCTTGTCGCTTCATCTTCACTGAGCTCTGCACCATACCCGGCATCAGACACAGCTTGGATCACAGATTCAGGACTGATATCCCCTTGAACCAGCGCTGTCCGTTCGGCCAGGTTGACACTGACAGCCGTAACCGCTGCCACGCCCTGAATGGCTTTTTCAACTGAGGACACACAACTGGCGCAGGTCATGCCTGAAAGTAAAAAGTAGTGGCTGTTATCGGATGATGGCGCGGTTTCAGCAGCGGCTGATGGTGACGGCTCGGGTTGCTCCGTTTTCGCTTGTTCAGGTGCAGTTGCGTCGTGCAAGACAGCTTCTGCCGCATTCGTTTCAACCGCACCAGCTTCAGCCGGTACCTGATAGCCTGCAGATTCAATCAGGGCTATCAGCGCGGATTCGGTCAGTGAGCCCTGCACCTTTGCCCGGGTTTTGCTGACTTCAAACTGCGTGATTTCCGGCTCGTTTGTGAATATGGCCTCCAGTTTGCTGACGCACTTGCCACATGACAGACCCGACAGAGGCAAATCATGATAGTAACCCCCTTGGTAGCCAAGGCTTTCGATGGTAGTGATCACTTCATTCAGATCGACCGGCCCTGTGATATGGGCTTGCTGGGTATTAATGTCCAGAGATTCGATACCATCAAGCTTGCTCAGTGCCTGTTTAATTTTTCCGACGCAGTTCATGCAGCGAACCTTGCCAAGTGGCAGCCTGATATCCATGTTGGCAGCGGAATGGCTGGCTGGGGTGGCGGCGTGATTTGAATTATCCATGGGCTTCCTCTACACCACAGTTATGAGATATGCTAACTCTAAAGCTTCCAGTTAATGGAATGTCAAGCGGTATTTTAACGAGGTAATGATGAATATCAGCGAAGTGGCAAAACAGACGGGCCTGACTAACAAAACCATACGATTTTATGAAAGCAAGGGCATGATTAGTGAGCCGCAGCGGGGTGAGAATGGCTATCGCCGTTACAGCCAAAAGCAGGTGAACGAACTGTTGATGATAAAACGATCGCGGCTGGTCGGATTCAGTCTGGATGAAAGTCGTGAGCTGCTGGCCTTGTCGCGGGATCCGGACAGAAAAAGTGCTGACGTAAAAGAAAAAGCTGAGCACAAACTGGCTGAGATTGATCATCAGATCCAGGAATTACTGGCAATGAAACAAAGCCTTCAGAGCCTGATCAGTCAGTGTCCGGGTAACAACCAGCCGGGTTGTCCGATCATAGATGCCCTGACCATAGGGGAGGCTGCGGCAAGATAACCGCAGGCAAAGTGGGATTGCCTGCGGCGTGGATGAGATCAGTACAGCAGAGAATAAAGCTGACGACGATACTGACTGGCAAGGGCATTGCCCTGACCGAGTGAGGCCAGGATATCCATCATGGTTTTCTTGGCATTACCGTCGGCAAAGTTCAGATCTTTACGCAGCAGATTCAGCAGGATATCCAGAGATTCCTGATGACGATTGACCTGGCTGTACTGCACCGCAAGCTCATAAGCGAGCTGTCCGTTGCCCGGATCGGTGGCCAGTTTCTCTTCTAACTGGCGGATCTCCGGAGAATCGCTGGCTTGGCGGTGGAGCTCCAGCTTTGCAACCAGCCCTTTGTAATAACCGTCCTGATCCTGCATCGGAATCTGCCCAAGCAGGGTTTCCGCTTCGTCAAACTGTGCCGTTTCCAGCAGGCATTCGGCGGTGGCAAGCAACACCTGGCTGTTACCCGGCAGGCTGCCTGCCAGTTCGCGCAGAATGGGCAGTGCTTCGTTGAAGGCTTGCTGGCTGACTAATTGAATGGCCTGTTCCAGCTGCATTTCTTCCTGGCTGGGTAAATGCTTACTCAGCATCTGACGCAGGCTGTCTTCGGTTTGCGGACCTGCCGCGCCGTCAACCGGCTGACCATTGCTGAAAATGGCGACGGTCGGAAGACTGCGCACACCAAACTGGGCTGCCACCATCTGCTGTTCTTCACAATTGAGCGTTGCCACCACAAACTGGCCAGCATACTGGGCCGCCAGACGCTCAAGCAGGGTGTTGACTTCTGCTGTTTCTGGCATGGATGGAGCCCAGAAGCTGATCACGACCAGCTGTTGCATTGACTGCTCTATCACCTGATGCAGATTGGTTTCATTCAGTTCAATTGCTAATTTGTCATTCATACCGGGCGTTTCCGTGATCGTTTAAGAGTGATGTTCAAGATGTTGGGCTGATTGGCTGGAAAATCAAGAGAAAAGACAGAAAAACGCGGCTGGTAACGGGTCTAAGAGAAAAAAACGGAGAGCAGGGCTCTCCGTTACAGATGGAAGGTCAGAAGCAGAGCAATAGCGACACAAAGACAGAGCGCATTTATCTGGCGTAATGTCATGCCGATCTCTCCGAAAAATGTAGCACGTTTATTTAGGGGGATCGCTGGTTTACCCCTTCAGCAGGTAAGGACCAACTTACCCTGAAGCCTAGAGTGCTCAGATGACACAATCATGACAGCTGGCTAAAAAAAGCGCATTTTTCCGCTGAGGTTTTGACTCTCGGATCAAGATCAAAGTTTGCCCATTATGAGTGCCAGTTAATCGCTTTTTCCCAGCAGATGATCGAGCCAGCGAACGGGCAACACTCTGCGCAGAAAGCCAAAGATATAGGTCGGCTGGGTGACATAGTACCGGGCTGATGGCCGATCACTGTTGATAATGTGCATCAGCGGTTTGAGTACGGCCTCCGGGGTCAGTGTGAACTTATTGGACGGGGAGGGCTTGCCCAGTCTGTTCAGTGTGTTCTGATAACTCTCTTTGTGCCGTGATGCCGTCATATCAATATGGGATTCAAACTGACGCTTGGCATTGGCCCGGAACTGACTTTCAATTGGCCCTGGCTCTATCAGGCTGACTTTAATCGGGGTGTTAGCCAGCTCCAGCCGCAGTGTATCTGTGTATCCTTCCAGCGCAAATTTACTGGCGTTATAGGCGCCGCGGTACTTCATGGCAACAAGACCGAGTACAGAGCTGTTTTGCACGATTTTGCCGCCTCCCTGAGCCAGCATGACAGGAATCACAGCTTTAGTGAGCGAGTGCCAGCCAAACAGGTTGGTTTCGAACTGCTCGCGAAGGGCATCGGTGGGGAGATCTTCAAGGGCGCCTGGCTGGCCGTAGGCGCCGTTGTTAAACAGCACATCGAGTTTACCTTCAGTGATACTCAGTGCTTCTGCCAGTCCTTGTTCAATAGACTGGTTGTCGGCGAGATCGAGCCTCACGCAGTGAAGGCCTTCGTCACGCAGGCGTGCGACATCGTCATCGTGCCGGCAGCTGGCCACCACCAGATAGCCAGCCTGATGAAGCGATCTGGCACAGTGGTAACCGATACCGCTGCTGCAGCCGGTAATAAGAATGGCAGTGCTCATTGATAGTCCTTAAATCCGGGCATCATCGCGCCCGTAAAATCTGGTTACAAAAAAGGTGTGATAGTGTCCGTTATGAATTCAGCGATCCAGGGCTGAGCATCGGCTTTGGGGTGCAGGCCATCATCCATCATCCAGCCGTCACGCAGAATGACTTGCTCCAAAAAGAAGGGAAGCAGAGGCAAAGCGTAGTCTGTGCTGAGTCTGGGATAGATAGCTTCAAACTGGCTGGTATAGCGCTTGCCGTAGTTGGGCGGGATGCGGATTTGCATCAACATCGGCTCACCGCCGCTATCCTTAATAAGGTCAATAATGGCTTTGAGGTTATTCTCTATGGTCGCCGGTGGAAATCCGCGCAGACCATCATTCGCACCCAGTTCAATTATGACGTAATCTGGAGCATGCTGTTTCAATAGCTTAGGCAGACGGGCAAGACCATTTCCTGTGGTGTCGCCCGATATACTGGCATTAATGACGTCAATTTTCAGCCCGTTGCCGTTAAGCATGGGTTCCATCAGGCGGGGCCAGCTTTGTTCGGCACGCATCTGATATCCTGCACTCAGGCTGTCGCCAAGCACCATTAAGGTGGCGGCAACACTGCTGAGTGGGGTCATAACAAGTAATAACAGTGCAAGGATCCGCATCATGTCTACATCCGTGATAAAAGCGCAATCAGTAACTAAACAGGTGACAACGGCCACCACGACTCTCACCATTCTGCAGGATGTTTCGCTTGAGGTCGAGCAGGGTGAAAGCATTGCTTTGGTTGGGGTTTCCGGGGCGGGTAAATCGACACTGATGACCTTGCTGGCCGGGCTGGACGTACCCAGCAGCGGCGAAATTGAGTTGCTGGGGCAAGTTTTGTCCCACATGGACGATGAGTCCCGTGCCGCGTTGCGCAGCCAGGCCGTTGGGTTTGTGTTCCAGAGTTTTTTGCTGATCCCGTCGCTGACGGCGCTGGAGAATGTGACATTACCGGCCATTATCAAAGGGGAAACCGGTGATAGCGAGCGGGCAGCAGAGTTGTTGCGCCAGGTCGGACTGCAGGGGCGCGAAGAGCATCTTCCTTCCCAGTTATCGGGCGGTGAGCAGCAGCGTGTGGCACTTGCCAGAGCATTCATGACCGCCCCACAGGTGCTGTTTGCCGATGAACCGACGGGCAATCTGGATCAGCAAACCGCTGCGACCATCATAGATTTACTGTTTGCGCTCAACCGGGATCACGGCACTACCCTGGTGCTGGTAACGCACGACCCGCAACTGGCAGAACGTTGTGATCGGGTAGTGCGTATTCATGGCGGACGGGTGGAGGCGGCATGACAGAGATGAGTGAAAGCCAGAGTCCTGTCAGGCCAAAGGGCCATTCCCTGTTGCTGAAATGGAGCTGGCGTGAACTGTGGCAAGGGCAGTTGTGGCCCGTTGCGGTGGCACTGACTTTGATCATTGCCTGTGTGTTTGCACTGGCCTCGCTGGTGGTACGGGTTGAGAAGATCATGATTAACCAGGGGCGCAGCATGATAGCCGCTGATCTGGTATTGAGATCGGCCAATCCTGTGCCTGATAACCTTGTCGGGGAAGCGGAGCGTCTGGGGCTGACGGTCACAGAGCAAACGCGGTTTGGCACCATGGCGTTCAGCGATAATGCCATGCAGCTGGTTAGCGTGAAATCTGTCTCCAGTGATTTTCCATTGCGGGGAGAGCTGGTGCTGCAGGGCACCCGCCGGACCCAGCAACAGGTCAACCCGGGTGAGTTATGGCTGTCTGAGCGGTTATTCTCTCTGCTTAATGTCAGCAATGGTGATCAGGTGGCCATTGGCAACGCTGAGCTGACAGTAGCCGGCACCATAGTGCAGGAACCGGAACTGTCGTTTAACCCTTTCAGTCAGATGCCGGCCGTGTTGATGCATGAAGCCGATCTGGCCGCCACAGAGGCTATCCAGCCCGGCAGCCGGGTACGTTACCGGGCTTATTTTAATGGTACTGAGGCCCAGTTAAAGCAACTCAGGGAGCAATCACAGCTGACACCGGATCAGCGCTGGATCAGTGAAACCACCCAAGGCCGGACCGGCGAGATGATCGAGCGGGTGCAGCAGTACCTTTCGCTGACCCTGATACTGGTGATCATGATGGCCACGGCCACTCTGGTGCTGACCTGTATGCACTACACCTCCAGCCGGACGGAAACCGTGGCCATGATGAAAAGCCTCGGTGCCGGTAAAGCCTTCTTGTGGCGGTGGCTGGCGAGGCAGCTGGGGCTGTTGTTTGCCATTGCCGCCTCGGCGGGCCTGGCGCTGGGGCTTTTTCTGGAGTGGTTGTTGCGTCTGCCGCTTACTGATGTGTTACCGCAGCCGCTGCCCGAGATGGGAGCCATGCCCTGGCTGGTCAGTCTGCTGGTGGCGATCCTGGTATCGGTACCGGGCATCGGGATCGCACTGTGGCGCTTGCTGGATGCACCGGCTCTGGCTGTGATGCAGCGCCAGACGGCGGACACCAGTTCTAAGAAACGTTACCTGCTGATTTTGCTGCCTGTTGTTGCACTATTACTCTGGGTCGGTAATAACCCTATGATGTGGCTGACCCTGGCTGGTTTGCTTGTGTTGCTGGTGCTGCTGGCGGGCATGGGATTATTGCTGGTGGCCGGGTTGCGTCGTCGTCAGTGGGGACCGGCGATGACACTGGCTCTGAGTCGTATCGGTCGCAGTCCGCTGGCAAGCGGTGCCCAGTTGGCCGCCCTGACCAGCTCGCTGATGCTGCTGGCGGTTATCTGGCTGCTGCGTACCGATTTGCTGGCGGACTGGCAGCAGACATTGCCGCCGGATGCCCCCAATGTGTTTGCGCTTAATATCAGCCCGGTTCAGCATCCGGCCTATCTCAATGTGCTGGATGAGAGCGGCTTAATGCGTTCCGACAGTTATCCTATAGTGCGCGGCCGGCTGGTAACCATAAACGGCCAGAATCCAAGGGCTGAAGGCGCTGAAAACGGCAGTGAGAGTGATGAGCGTCAGGAAGGGGATGAATCCTTGCGCCGCGAACTGAATTTTACCTGGCGAGATTCCATGCCAGTACACAACACCTTAGTGGCTGGCGAATGGAGCAATGCCCCCGGCGGTGTGTCGGTAGAAACCGGTGTGGCAGAACGGCTGGGGATAAAACTGGGTGATACCCTGGGCTTTAACGTGAACAGTCAGGTGTTCAGTGCAACAGTTACCAGTCTGCGGGAGGTGGAATGGCGCAATATGCGGCCTAATTTCTACTTCATCTTCACACCGGATGTCATGGCTGATTTGCCTGCCACCTGGCTGGTCAGTTTCAGAGTGGCGGCAGAGCAGAGTGAGCTGGTGAACAAGCTCGGCCGAGACTATCCGACAGTCACCTTGCTGGACTTGAGAACCATGGCAACCCGTATTCAGGCCATACTACAGCAAGTGTCCTTGTCATTGTCTGTGCTGGCTTTTCTGGGGGTGTGCAGCGGCTTGTTACTGGTGCTGACTTTGTTACGCCTGAGCCTGTCACAGCGGCAGCAGGAAATTAAGCTCTACCGCACCTTAGGCGCCAGCCGAAGCCGGATCCGTGCCACCATCTGGAGCGAATATGGCCTGATGGCGGTACTGGCGGGGGTGATCGCCGTACTCGGGGCTGAAGCACTGGTGGCTTCTTTGATCAAATGGGGATTTGAGCTGCCTGTCAGCTGGCATCCGGGGTTGTGGCTGGTATTACCGCTACTCTCAATCGTGCTGATCCTGCTGATCATCAGTACCATGATGAAGCAACTGCTGCGTCCTTTGGGCCGATAGCGTTGTTGTGCCGGGTTACTCTACACGGGTAACCCGGCTTTCCTGATCGCTCAGGGCACTTTTCAGCGCACCTTCCAGCTCCGGGTAGCAGAAATGGAAACCATGGGCTTCCAGCTTAGCCGGCAGAGCACGCTGGCTGTCGAGCAGCATCTGGGCCGATTCTCCCATACCGAGGCGCAACAACCATTCCGGTGTGCTCATCACATGCGGACGATGCAGCACTCTGGCCAGAGTCTGGCTGAACTCTTTATTGGTAACAGGTTTGGGGGCCGTGAGGTTATAGGGGCCCTGAGCATTAGTTTGCTTGATCAGAAACAGTATGCCTTTCACCATGTCCTGCAGATGAATCCACGGGAAATACTGCTGTCCATTGCCAATCGGGCCACCCAGGCCCATTTTGTACAGCGGGACCAGTTTTGCCAGCGCCCCGCCGCCTTTGCCCAGTACAATGCCGGTGCGAAGCACACACACGCGGGTTTTGTCTGACTGCGCCGCCAGTGCCCGCTCCTCCCAGGTACGGCAAACCGTATGGGCAAAATCGTCGCGCTTAACATCGAGTGACTCGTCAAAGCCGTTGTGCTGTTGATCGCCGTAGTAGCCTACAGCAGAGCCGCTGATGAAGGTATGCGGCGGGTTCTCACCGGCCTGCAATCTGACCACCAGATCCCGGGTGAGCTGCCAGCGGCTGCGGCAAATCTCTTCTTTCTGTTTCTCTGTCCAGCGCTTATCAGCAATCGGTTCACCGGCCAGATTGATCACCACATCAAATTCATCCAGATTAACCAGTGAATCCAGGCTGGTGATGACTTTAATATGATGGCCCAGACGTTGATAAGCGCGGTTGGGGTTACGGCTGAGAACAGTTACCTGATCATGATTCAGATGAGGAAGTAGCGCTTTGCCAATAAACCCGGTTCCGCCGGTGATCAGAATATGCATGTCTCGTCCGCCTGTCTGACTGATAATTTATCCTTGTTTTGTCTAAATTATAATCAATCGGCGAGCTGTTCTCTGTTTTTCCAGCGCTTTCGGTTTTGACGTCAGTCAAAAAACGAGGATCAGCGATCAACATGACCCAGATCGCGAGCGGGATCCAGAATATCCCTGACCCTTTGTTTGAGCTGTTTGGCATCAGGAAAACCGCCATCGGTTTTGCGTTCCCAGATGCGAACGTTATTGCAGAAGACTTCAAACCGGCCACCTGTGTCCGGGTGCAGGCTGACGGCGTCCAGATCTTCGCTGAACGTATGCAACAGCTCCTGACACATCCAGCTGGCCCGAAGCATCCAGTTGCACTGGCGGCAGTAGTAAATATCAATCACGGCTTTGCTGGCCGTTTGCGGTGTATTGTCAGACATAAGAATTCTCACATTCCGAATAACAGTTTGGCCCCGATCAGAAACGTCAGGGTTTCGAAACAGCGCTTGATAAGCTTGTTGCTCTGCCTGATAGCCAGATGCGCCCCGAGGTAGCCCCCCAGCAATGAACCGGCAATCAGAATCGGCAGCCAGGGCCAGAATATTTCCGCGCCTGCCGCATACATGGCAACCGCGCCTGTGCCGTTCCAGAACAAACCGACACTGATCATGGTTAACGCGACGGCCTGTTTATAGTCATACCCAAACCAGCGTATCAGAAATAAGGTCACAAACAGACCGCTGCCTGCGGTCAGCGAGCCATTGATCACTCCAATCCCAGCCAGACCCAAGCTGCCGGCGATCAGCCCTTTGGTATCCCGTCGGCGTGCATTTTCGCTCTGGCCCAGGCTGGGTTGATACAGGGAGTATACGCCAAGGCCAATGATGAGGATGCCAAGGGCGGACTCGGCTATTCGGCCCGGTACAAAGAGAATGGCATTGGCGCCCAGGATGACACCTAAGGTACCGGATGCAATGACATAGCCTGTCATTGACCAGTTCTGCTTACCGGATCGGATATGTTTGACGGCTGCACCCAGCCCCAGCGCGACGCTGGCAATTTTATGGGTAGCCAGCGCCACGGAAAAGGGCAGGCCCAGAAAAATCAGCAGGGGAAACTGGATCAACCCGGCACCACCGCCGGACAAAGAGGCCAGAGTGTTGGCAAACAGGGAGCCAATGAAAAGTCCGAGAGAATTCAACCAATCCATGTATCTTGCTGCAATCCTTAATTATTCAGACTTCACAGCATACGGATTATGTATCGCAAGGCCAAACCCTATGTTGATTTCCTTGCTCAGGTTATTTGCGAACATTTGTATTGAAGGTGATCGAGAAAAGCTCTGATCTGATTGGGCAGGTATTTTGACTGCGGATACTGTGCGACGATTTGCCCCTGATAATTGCCGTTGATATGCCAGTCGGGCAGCAGTTCACAGACCTGTCCAGATTCAAGGTACGTTGAAATGGTAAACGCCGGGAAAATAGAGATGCCCAGGTGCCTTAACACAGCATCCCGGCGGATTTCACTGTGGTTGACGGTCAGGGTGCCCCGGACCTGAAATGCCAATGTTTGCTGATTATTGGTAAAGCGCCAGGTTCTGTCAGCTGCGGTTTCTCCCAGGCAAATACAGTTGTGGTGGCTGATTTCTTCAGGGTGGGAGGGAATACCATGCTGTGCCAGATACGCAGGGGTTGCGCAAAGCACAAGTCGGGTCTGGCCGAGTACTTTTGCGACCAGGCCATCGACAGGTTTTTCTGAGATCCGGATGATCAGATCGACTTCATCACCGACGGGATCCATAACATGATCGGCAACTTTCAATTGAAGCTGCACTTTGGGGTGATGCTCAATGAAGTCCAGAATTATAGGAGCCAGAACTTGACGGGACAGCGCTTTAGGTGCTGCGACTCGCAGCAGCCCGGAAATTTCACCTTTAGTGGACTGAGCAGCTTTGACCGCCAGTCTGGCCGACTGGAGCATCTCGCGGCACAGGCGATAAACATCTTTACCTACCGGAGTTAACCGCATCTGCCGCGTTGTACGTTGAATTAATTTTTCCTGTAAAGCGTTTTCCAGCCGGGAAACAGAACGACTGACTGAAGAGGGGGCAACCCCTAAGCGTATTGCTGATTTAGAAAAACTGCCTTCATCGACCACAGTGACAAAGGTGGCCATTTCGGGCATCAGTACAATCAGTCTATTTGTATCCACTGCGCAATTATCCTTTGCGTTTGAGCCGTATTGTTTGTTCCACAGTACTCACGGATAGTATTCGGGTCAATTTATGGTTAGGTCGTGCAAAGGAATGAATATGCGAAAAATAAGAAGCATAGAAGATTTATCAACGGTTGCAGCATTTGTTCGCCAGACGGAGGAACAACATGACTGATACCACTCAAACCATGAAACGGAGCGGTTTTGCCTTTCCGAAAACGGAATTACTACTGCTGCTGGTGGCTGTATTTTGGGGAACAAGTTATGGCCTGACCAAGCATGCACTCCTGTTTACCACGGTACTGACATTTATCGCGATTCGCTTTTCGATGACCTTTGTCGCCTTACTGCCGATCATTGTGATGGATTTCAGGAAGGGTCGGAATAAAGACTGGTTCGTTGCGATACCGACTGGGGGGATCCTGTCAGCTATTTTCTTCTGTGAAGTGTTTGGGGTTTCTCTGACGACGGCATCCAATGCCGCATTTTTGATCAGCCTGTCGGTGATTTTGACTTCCTTTGCTGAGTTTTTTGTAAATAAAAGTCGTGTCAGCCCTCGGATGTTTTTGCTTGTGCTGATCTGTGTTGCCGGGGTATTTCTGCTCACGCATAGCGAAGGAGTGGCCTGGACGCTGAACACAGGGGATTACTTTATTCTGCTCGCCGCAGTGCTGCGGGCGATGATGGTAACTCTGACAAAAAAGTTCACCGACGGGCGGGAAATTACCACGGCGACCTTAACGGCGTTGCAGTCGCTGACGGTAGCCCTTGTGGCTATTGTCGCCCTCAACGTTGCAATGCCGACAGCGGCTATCAGCTTACCGGACTCAGTGACGTTCTGGAGCATTCTTGTCTATCTGGTTATGTTTTGTACCTTGTTTGCCTTCTATGTGCAGAATCATGCGGTCAGGCAGATATCTCCGACCAGGGCTTCGTTATTGATGGGCAGTGAACCGCTGTTCGGAGCGCTGTTTGCTGTAGTTTGGTTGCAGGAAAGCCTTTCTGCGGTGCAGGTACTGGGTGGGGGGATGATTTTGGTCAGTGTCTTGCTGGCCTCACTGAAAGAGTCTCCCGACAGATTGAATGAGCGGTGAAGTAAAAAGTGCGACATGAAAAAGAGGAGGCCAAAGGACCTCCTCTTACAATAGTTAATGACACCTAAACTTAAGCGTTTTGCTCTTCAGCCTGCTTGGCCTGAATCGCGGTCAGAGCGATGGTATAGACGATGTCGTCTACCAGCGCGCCACGAGACAGGTCGTTCACCGGCTTGCGCATGCCCTGAAGCATTGGACCGATAGACACCAGCTCGGCAGAACGCTGTACCGCTTTGTAGGTGGTGTTACCTGTGTTCAGATCCGGGAACACGAAGACAGTTGCTTTACCGGCAACCGGTGAGTCCGGCGCTTTAGATTTTGCCACGTTTTCCATGATGGCTGCGTCGTACTGCAGCGGACCGTCGATGATCAGATCAGGACGTTTTTCCTGCGCAATACGTGTTGCTTCACGGACTTTATCAACGTCTGCACCCTGGCCCGAGTTACCGGTAGAGTAAGAGATCATTGCTACGCGCGGTTCAATACCGAAGGCTTTGGCAGAGTCCGCCGACTGAATGGCGATTTCAGCCAGTTGCTCAGCGTTCGGATCCGGGTTGATGGCACAGTCACCATATACCAGAACCTGATCAGGCAGCAGCATGAAGAAGACAGAAGACACCAGTGACGCACTTGGCGCGGTTTTGATCAGCTGCAGCGGCGGGCGAATGGTGTTGGCTGTGGTATGTACCGCACCCGAGACCAGACCGTCCACTTCGTTTTGTTCCAGCATCATGGTACCCAGTACAACTGTATCTTCCAGCTGTTCACGGGCAACCACTTCGGTCATGCCTTTGTTCTTACGCAGCTCAACCAGACGAGCCACATACTGCTCGCGCACAGAGGCCGGATCGATAATGTCAACACCGGCACCCAGTACCACACCTTGCTGTTCGGCAACGCGTTTGATTTCCGCCGGGTTACCCAGCAGCACACATTCAGCAATACCGCGTTCTGCACAGATAGCAGCCGCTTTTACTGTACGTGGCTCATCACCTTCAGGCAGCACGATGCGTTTTGCCGCGCGGCGGGCATATTCTGTCAGTTGGTAACGGAAAGCCGGCGGGCTCAGGCGGCGTTCACGGGCAGAACCTTCGCTCAGGGATTCGATCCATTGACCATCAATGTGGCTGGCCATGTATTCGTTGACCATCTCGACCCGCTCTTTATCGTCAGCCGGTACTTCCAGGCTGAAGCTCTGCAGGTTCAGAGAGGTCTGCCAGGTGTTCCCTTTGGCAATCATCACAGGCAGGCCGGTTTCGAAAGCACGCTTGCACAGTTTTTCAACGGTAGCAGGCAGTTCATAGCCACCGGTCAGCAGCAACGCGCCGATTTCCACACCGTTCATCGCCGCCAGACAGGCAGCCACAACCACATCAGGACGGTCTGCTGAGGTTACCAGCAGTGAACCCGGACGGAAGTGCTCAACCATGTTAGGGATAGAGCGGGCACAGAAAGTGATGCTCTTAATGCGACGGCTGTCGATTTCACCCGGGTTGATAATGTCAGCATTGAGGTGCTTCGCAATATCGGTTGCACGGGTAGCGATCAGCTCGGCATTGAAGGGTGCACAGCCCAGCACGCGAATCGGGCTGGAGTTGAACACTTGCATCACTTCAACGTGAGTGGGCATCACAGAGTCAGAACCGTCGAAAATCTCAGACAGATCCGGACGGGTACGGCCTTCAGCATCGACTGGGGCATTGAGTTTGTTCACAATCACACCTGAGATGTGTTTGTTCTTAATACCGCCAAAGTTAGAGCAGGCAATTTCAATGCGCTCTTTCAGCTGGGCTGGGTTATCTGTACCCGGCGAGACCACGAACACGATTTCCGCATCCAGTGTCTTGGCAATTTCGTAGTTGATCTGGTTCGCAAACGGGTGCTTGCGGGTGGGTACCAGACCTTCAATCAGGGCCACTTCAGCGCCTTCAGTGGCTTCTTTAAAGCGTGCAACGATATCTTCCAGCAGCACGTCGCTCTGGTCGCTGCGGATCAGCTCATCGGCTTCAGCCATGGACACCGGCTGAGCAATTTGCATGTCGCTGTTGGCACGGATAATCGACGTTGTCAGATCCGGCTGATCGCCGCCGTGACGAGGCTGGGCGATAGGTTTGAAAAAGGAAACACGGACGCCTTTGCGCTCCATAGCGCGAAGCACACCCAGGCTGACGCTGGTCAGGCCGACTCCGGCACCGACCGGAATGAGCATTATGGTACGTGACACAGTCAATTCCTCAAACTGTTAGCAAACGGTAGAAAGGGAGGTCAGGCTGTCGGACAGCAACTCCCGATTATTATCATTCTTGATAGAAAAAGGCCGACTAAGTCGGCCAATTGGTGTTGCTTAGATGTTGGTCAGGCGTGCTGTATCTTCAGCAATCACCAGCTCTTCATTGGTCGAGATAACCATGGCCGGTACGCGGCTGTTGTCTGTCGTGATCACACCTTCGCCACCGAAGCGGGCTTTCAGGTTCTTTTCACTGTCGACTTCGATACCGAAGAACTTCAGGCGGTTCAGCACCATTTCACGGATTGGGGCTGAGTTCTCGCCAATGCCGCCGGTGAAAGTGATCGCATCCAGCTGACCGTCCAGCGTCGCTGTGTAGCTGGCCACGTATTTCGCCAGGCGGTGGCAGAATACGTCCATCGCACGGGTCGCTTCTTCTTTCTGACCGTAGTTGTCTTCAACGAAACGGCAGTCAGAAGTGACTTCTGTCAGGCCAGCCAGACCGGATTCTTTGGTCAGCATGGTGTTGATTTCGTCAACAGAGTAGCCCAGAGAGTCGTGCAGGTGGAAGATGATAGCCGGGTCGATGTCGCCACAACGCGTGCCCATCACCAGGCCTTCCAGCGGAGTCAGACCCATAGAGGTATCAACAGACTTACCATTCTTGATTGCGCAAACAGACGCGCCGTTACCCAGATGGCAGTTAATGATGTTCAGTTCGCTTTCTGCTTTACCCATGCGGTTAGCCGTTTCACGGGTGATGAACAGGTGCGAAGTGCCGTGCATACCATAACGACGAATGCTGTGGTCTTTGTACAGCTTATATGGCAGCGCGTACAGGTACGCTTCTTCTGGCATAGTCTGGTGGAATGCGGTATCGAATACTGCAACGTTCTGCAGAGCCGGGAAGGCTTTCTGAGCGGCTTTGATACCAATGATATGTGCTGGATTATGCAGCGGTGCCAACGTAGCGCACTCTTCAATGCCTTTCAGCACGGCTTCATCAATCAGAGCTGATTGTGTGAACTTCTCGCCACCGTGAACCACACGGTGACCAATCGCTTTCAGGTTTTCAGCCAGCTCAGGCTTGGAAGCCAGAATAGTTTCTACCATGAAAGCCAGTGCTTCTTCGTGTGCTGCACCATTACCCAGTTGAGCTTCGTGTTTGGCACCATCAAGTTTCCACTTGATACGGGCTTCTGGTAGGTGCAGACATTCTGCAAGACCTGTCAGGTGCTCATCACCTGATACTGCGTCGACGACAGCAAACTTCAGAGAAGAACTACCGCAGTTAAGAACTAAAACCAGCTTAGACATGTGAGTGACTACCTATATAATCTGTCTGAAAGTTGATATTCAATTGAATAAGCGTTAACCATAGAATAGTCGACCCAGTGTATGGCGAGACTAAACCAGGTATTTTTGCTTCTGTCCGTAGAAGTGAAATGCAAACCTGAGGAGTTAACTTATCCTTAATTTATTGCGATAACAGGGTTATCGGCCAACAATTACCTAAGGCGTGCATAGGATAGCCCTTGTTGGTCGATATAACAAAAAAATTTTTAAAAATTAATTCATGGTAGATTGATTGTTGTTTGTTTTGAAAATTTACAGTATTTGTTGAGGCTGGTGCGATATGAATCAGACAAAAATCTGGAAACAGGTCCAACACGGCCAGCATTACATGTCGGTATGGCCAATGCGCAAAGAGCTGGCTGTATTGTTTCCTGAACAACGCTATATCAGGGCCACCCGATTTGCGGTGCGTGTGATGCCCGCTGTGGCCGTGATGAGCGTTCTGAGCCAGATGGCTTTTCATAATTCCTCTGGTTTGCCACTGGCGATGGCAGTGGCCTTGTTTGCGCTCAGTATGCCGTTGCAGGGCCTGTTGTGGCTGGGGAAACGCAGCCGGACAGCCTTGCCGCCCTCACTGGCGAGCTGGTGCCGTGAAATACACGGCAAAATTTTAAGTGAAGGCTATTCCATGCAGCCGCTGAAAGAGCGGCCTCGCTATCTGGAGCTGGCACAGGTGCTGGACAGAGCCTTTAAGCAGTTGGATAAGGCCTCTCTCGAACGCTGGTTCTGATTGCCGTTTTGCGGGGTGATGTGCTGCGGATTTTCCCTGTGTTCAGTCTGAAAAGGCGATTAGGAAAGGCGAAAAACGGGTTAAAGTGAACATGTGGCAAACAAAAAAACGGACAGGGATATTCCTGTCCGTTTTTTGTTTGCTATCACCGGCGATTCAGCTGGCCAGATAGCGGCGGATTTGGGCCTCTATGCCCGGACCATCGATTTCCAGTTCAGCATGCAGTTCAGCTTGAGTGCCCTGATGGACAAATTTGTCCGGCAGGCCGATTTGCAGCACAGGCTTAATGCGTTTGTCTTTCATCAAAAACTCGATCACACCGGAACCGGCGCCGCCGGCGATGGCATTTTCTTCCACCGTGACCAGCAGATCATGGTTGTCGGCCAGCTCGCGAATCAAGGCTTCATCCAGTGGTTTGACAAAGCGCATGTCAGCAACAGTGGCATCCAGGGCTTCTGCCGCTTCCAGCGCATAGCTCAGTGTGGTGCCGAAGTTCAGGATCGCCACTTTTTCACCCTGGCGGCGGAGTATCCCTTTGCCCAGTTCCAGCGCCGTCATGGTGGCATCTGGTGTTACACCGGTTCCGCTGCCTCGCGGGTAGCGCACTGCGCTGGGCCCCTGATGCTGATGACCGGTATAGAGCATCTGGCGGCACTCGTTTTCGTCACTCGGTGTCATGATCACCATGTTAGGAATGCAGCGCAGGAAGCTCAGATCAAAGGCGCCCTGGTGGGTCTGGCCGTCAGCCCCGACCAGTCCGCCACGATCTATCGCGAACATCACAGGTAAATCCATAATGGCGACATCGTGGATCAGCTGATCATAACCGCGCTGCAGGAAAGTCGAGTAGATAGCGACAACCGGGTGATAACCGCCAATAGCCATACCGGTCGCCAGTGTTACCGCATGCTGCTCAGCGATGGCGACATCAAAATACTGATCCGGGTATTCTTTGGAGAACCGGACCAGGCCGGAACCTTCACGCATTGCCGGTGTGATGGCCATCAGCTTGCTGTCTTTCTCTGCCATATCACATAGCCAGTCGCCGAAGATTTTCGAGAAAGTCGGTTTGCTGTCTTTGGCTTTCGGCAGCGGGTTCTGGCTCAGATCAAACTTTGGTACGGCGTGATAATTGATCGGATCGGCTTCCGCCGGCGCATAGCCTTTGCCTTTTTTCGTCATGATATGAAGAAATTGCGGGCCTTTGAGGTTGCGCATATTTTTAATCGTACGCACCAGCTCCTGCACATCATGGCCGTCGATAGGGCCGATGTAATTAAAGCCCAGTTCTTCAAACATAGTGCCTGGCACGACCATGCCTTTGAGGTGCTCCTCGGCCCGGCGGACCAGTTCTTTAATCGGTGGTGCGCCTGAGAGAACCTTCTTGCCGCCTTCGCGAATGCTGGCATAGAAATTACCGGACAGCAGACGTGCCAGATGATTATTGAGCGCACCTACGTTCTCGGAGATCGACATTTCATTGTCGTTGAGGATCACCAGCATGTCGCTGTGTACATCACCGGCATGGTTCATGGCTTCGAAAGCCATGCCCGCGGTAATGGCCCCGTCACCGATCACGCTGACAACTTTGCGGCCCGCGCCTTCACGCTCGGCGGCAATCGCCATGCCCAGGCCGGCACTGATTGAGGTAGAGGAGTGGCCGACAGACAGCACGTCATATTCACTTTCTTCCCGCCAGGGGAAGGGGTGCAAACCGTTTTTCTGGCGAATGGTATTTAAACGATCGCGACGCCCGGTCAGGATTTTATGCGGGTAGGCCTGATGACCGACATCCCAAATCAAATGATCGAAAGGTGTGTTGTACACATAATGCAGGGCAACCGTCAGTTCTACGGCGCCCAGACCCGAAGCAAAATGCCCGCTGGACTGACTCACAGAGTTGAGCAGATACGTCCGCAGCTCATCGCAGAGCGCAGGTAAACTGTCCACCGGCAGTAAACGGAGTTCGTCCGGTGTATTGGCTAAGGCCAGATGTGGGTATTTAGAAATATCCAATGTCATAACAAGTCGGCGCTTATACTGTTTTAGTTGTTGCGCTCGATAACGTATCGGGCGAAAACTTCTAATGAATCTGTATTGTAGGGTATAGCTTCCAGGGCGTGTAGGGCTTCCTGGTATAGCTGGCGAGCTTTATCCTGTGCGCCTGCTAATCCTAGCAGGGCAGGGTAGGTGCTTTTTTCCAGAGCGGCATCTGATCCCTGGGGTTTCCCCAGTGTCTGAGTATCGCTGATCACATCCAGAATGTCGTCCTGAACCTGAAAGGCCAAGCCAATCGCCTCTGCGTACCTGTCCAGCTGTGGCAGGATGGCGACCCCTTTTTCACCGGCCGCCAGAGCGCCAAGGCGCACCGCACAACGGATCAGTGCCCCGGTTTTGTGTCTGTGTATCGTTTCCAGCTGCGCCAGACCGACACGCTTGTGCTCTGCAGCTAAATCCAGCATCTGTCCGGCACACATACCGGATGCGCCGGCAGCCTGAGCCAATTCGCGAACCATGGCGATGCGCTGGCTGTTGCCCTCGGCACTCAGCCGGCCAGAAGCCAGTATTTCAAAAGCGAGTGTCTGCAAGGCATCACCGGCCAGAATGGCAGAGGCTTCATCAAAGGCAATGTGACAGGTCGGTTTGCCCCGACGCAGTTCGTCGTCATCCATAGCAGGAAGATCGTCATGGATCAGCGAATAGGCATGAATACACTCTACTGCCGCCGCCGGGGTATCCAGATCATTGATATCCGCTCCCAGCATGCTGCCTGTGACATAAGTCAGGAAAGGCCGGGCACGCTTTCCGCCCAGCAAGGTGCCGTGCCTCATCGCCTGAACCAGAGGCTGATCGGTAAAGGGCAACTGATTCAGCCAGTGTTCCAGCTGATCATTATTACGGGCCGCGTACTCGGCCAGTTGTTGAGAAAGGCTGTTAGTCATCGCTCGGTTCAAAGTCCGTCAGTGGCGCATTGTCGTCAGCTTGCAGCAAAATCTCGACCCGTTGCTCGGCCTGGGTCAGTTTTTGCTGGCTGTTGCGGGCCAGGGAAATGCCACGCTCAAATTTTTTCAGCGCGTCTTCTAAAGGGATATCACCGGATTCCAGCTCGTTGACTATCACATCGAGTTCATTCATGGCCTCTTCGAAGGCCATCTTTTCTGGTTTTTTAGTCGCCATATCCGGTCCATTGATGGGTTGTGAGCGCGTTTGGAGGTGCGCCCGAAAATGAGGGGAAAATAGCGCACAGGCTATGCCGGGTCAAATTATGGCACAGGGAAGTGTGCGCATTACAGTGTTATTTTTATGGTTTTTATACCCTGTGCTGCTTTCTATCGCCCATTGCAAGAGGAATGCAATCACAGATGACAGGCGGAAGTTCGGTTTTTCCCAGCAGAGCACAAAACCAAGGGTTAATCAGTGCTAAACCAAAATCCAAAGGTGCCGATACAGGGTGAGTAAGTTAGAATAGCGCCAGTTTGAGCTGGCCAGAGTAACCCGGACATCCTTGATGTTACTTGGGTTGATAAGAAAAAATTACAGAGGAGTGATCCGTGGATTTGGCAACCCTCATAGGCTTAGTTGGTGCCTTTGCTTTTGTCATTATGGCGATGCTGCTGGGTGGCAGCCTTGATATATTTTTTAATGTGCCCTCTATTTTGATTGTATTGGGCGGGACATTATTTGTTGTATTAATGAAGTACAGCCTGTCGCAGTTTTTTGGCGCCGCCAAAATTGCGGCCAAAGCCTTCATGTTTAAAACAGACGACCCGGAAGATTTGATCGCCAAGATTGTTGAAATGGCGGATGCGGCACGTAAAGGCGGCTTTCTGGCGCTGGAAGAAATGGAAGTCAATAACAGCTTCCTGCGTAAAGGGATTGATTTACTTGTCGACGGTCACGACGCCGACGTAGTGCGTTCGACATTGCAAAAAGACATCGGGCTGACCAACGAGCGTCATGAACGGGGTGTCAGTATTTTCAGCTCATTAGGTGAAGTTTCACCTGCGATGGGGATGATAGGTACCCTGGTGGGACTGGTCGCCATGCTGACCAACATGGACGATCCGAAATCTATCGGCCCGGCTATGGCCGTGGCGCTGTTAACCACCTTATACGGTTCGATCCTGGCCAACATGGTCGCTATTCCTATTGCTGATAAACTGTCATTACGTAAAAACGAAGAGCGCCTTAACCGCCGCCTGATTCTTGATGGGGTACTGGCCATACAGGATGGTCAGAATCCGCGTGTGATTGACGGTTTTCTGAAAAATTACCTCCATGAAAAACAACGCCGTACTGACGTTGATGAATAAGGAGGCTGGTGATGGATGAGACCGAATGCAATTGTAAGAAAGGGACACCGGCCTGGATGGCAACGTTCGCCGATCTGGCGACCCTGCTGATGTGTTTCTTCGTGCTGCTGTTGTCATTTTCTGAGCTGGACGTCCTGAAGTTCAAGCAAATTGCAGGTTCTCTGAAATTTGCCTTTGGTGTGCAGAACATGGTGGAGGTGAAAGACATTCCAAAAGGCACCAGTGTTATTGCACAGGAATTCCGACCGGGGCGGCCTGAGCCCACCCCGATTGAAGTCATCATGCAGCAAACCATTGACATGACGCAGCGGACGCTGGACTTTCATGAAGGTGAATCGGATAAGGCCGGCGGTACGAAACGCGAAGCCGGTAAGCTGACTGGTGGGCGCTCCGAGCATACCGCCACCCAGATGAACCAGAATACTCAGTCGGAAATGACCCAAGCTCAGCAGCAACTGGCTGATGTCTTGCAAACGGCCCTTGAGCGAGAAATACAGGAAAATCTGATTGAGGTTGAAAACCTGGGTCAGCAGGTGGTGATCCGTATTCGTGAAAAAGGGGCATTTCCGGAAGGGTCGGCTTTTCTGCAACCCAAATTTCGTCCGCTGGTGCGCCAGGTGGCTGATCTGGTCAAAGACGTGCCTGGCGTGATTACCGTTTCTGGTCATACTGATAATCAACGTCTGGATTCAGAGTTGTATCGCTCCAACTGGGACTTGTCGGCACAGCGAGCTGTGTCCGTTGCTCAGGAAATGGAAAAAGTGCAAGGCTTTGATCATAACCGGATGCGCGTGCTGGGACTGGCAGATACCTCGCCGCTGGACAGCAATGACACCCTGGACGGACGTAAACGTAACCGCCGGGTAGAAATTGCCATCATGCAGGGTAAACCGCATTTTACCAATGAACTGACCAGCGACCCGGCAGGGGAATCTGCCGTCCCGTCAAATTAAGCCTACAATCTGAATAAGGACATGATGCGCGTTCGCCTGACAGGGCGAACACGCATCAGGCGGCGAGGGCAAGAGCCATGATGGACCGCGTGTCTGTGAATCTCTGCAATCGCCGTTTTTCTGATAATCCTTTGTATTTCAGCGACCGCTTGCTTGCTGTATAATCCGCGCCTTTAGTTAGGCCCTGTGAAGCGAAGCATGTTATGAAATTTATTGTAAAGCCCCATCCAGAGATTTTTGTAAAGAGTGAATCAGTGCGGAAGCGCTTTACCAAAATCCTGGAGTGCAATATCCGCATTATCCTTCAGCGCCTGTCTGATCAAGTGGCTGTGTACAACCGACGCAGCTACATTGATGTCACAGTGAAGGACGACAGCCTCCGTGATCAGGTTCTGACCGTACTGACCCAGACGCCTGGGATTCACCATGTGCTGGAAGTCAAACAAACCGGTTTTACCGATATGCACGATATCTTCGAGCAGACTCTGGCCCATGTCGGCAACGAGCTTGACGGCAAAACCTTTTGTGTGCGCGCCAAGCGGGTTGGTAAACACGATTTCACCTCCATTGAGCTGGAACGTTACGTCGGCGGTGGTCTGAATCAGGCCTTTGAAAGTGCGAAAGTGCAACTGAAAAATCCGCAGGTGACGGTCAATATTGAAGTGGACGGCGAGAAACTCAACCAGGTGCTTGCCCGCCATAAAGGGCTGGGTGGCTTCCCGCTGGGTACTCAGGAAGATGTATTGAGCCTGATCTCAGGCGGTTTCGATTCCGGTGTGTCCAGCTATCTGCACATCAAGCGCGGCAGTAAAGTGCATTACTGTTTCTTCAATCTTGGCGGTCCGGCACACGAAATTGGTGTGAAGCAGGTTGCTCACTATCTGTGGAAGAAATTCGGCTCTTCGGCCAAAGTGAAGTTCATTGCCATTGATTTTGAACCTGTTGTGGCAGAAATCCTGGAAAATGTTGATGACGGCCAGATGGGCGTGGTGCTCAAGCGTATGTTCATGCGCGCGGCAGGCCAGGTTGCTGAACGTTTTGGTATTCAGGCACTGGTGACCGGCGAAGCACTGGGTCAGGTTTCAAGTCAGACACTGACCAATCTGCGTCATATCGACAACGTGACAGATTCGCTGATCCTTCGTCCGCTGATCAACTGGGACAAAGAAGATATTATCAATATTGCCCGTGATATCGGTACGGAAGACTTTGCCAAGACCATGCCTGAATTTTGTGGTGTGATTTCGAAAAGCCCGACCGTGAAGGCGGTGAAAGAGAAACTGGAAACCGAAGAAGCCAAGTTTGATTTTGCGGTGCTGGATCGTGTGGTGAGTGAAGCCCGTATCCTTGATATCCGCGACATCGAAAAAGAAAGTCAGGAGCAGGCGCCTGAGATTGAGTTGGTGGATCAGATTGACGGCAACAGCACAGTGCTGGATATCCGCAGCCCGGATGAAGAAGATGAAAGCCCGCTGCACATCGAAGGGGTTGAAATCAAGCATTTGCCGTTCTACAAACTGGCGACCCAGTTTGGCGATTTACCTCAGGATAAAACCTACCTGCTGTATTGCGCTCGCGGTGTGATGAGCCGCTTACAGGCCCTGTACCTGAAAGAAAATGGTTTCGATAATGTGAAGGTTTATCGCCCGTAATCTTCCATTGCTTTTCGTTCCCTCCCCTTGGTAAGGGGAGGGCTAGGGTGAGGTTCGTGAGGCGATCTAGACTTTGCATCTGTGCCTGATAACCCCCTCCTAACCTCCCCCTTGAAAAGGGGGAGGGATCGTACAGCGATGACTGAAACCACGAATATTCCCTCCTCTTACGAATTATGAAGGGGAGGGAAGATCAGCTTTTCCCGAGCACGTCATAACTCATACTTGGCCACATCACCATAGGTTCTGCCACTTTGGCGGTTGTTGCTTTCCCCAGCAGCAGGGTGATGATTTCCAGTGCAAACTCTTGCGAAGTGCCCGGTGCCTGGCTGGTCAGCAGATTATTGTTCACATCAAACATCACGCGACGACCTTCACGGCGACGGTGCTCAGGAATACGATCAACAAAGGCCGGGTGAGCCGTCATCAGCGCGTCCGGATACAGCTGGTGATGTTCCAGCACCACAGCAGGTGCGGCACAGATCGCCGCCACAAGCTTACCGTCGTATTTATGCTGTTTAATGAATTCAACCGTCAGTGTGCTGTCTCTGAGATATTCTGCGCCAGGCAGCCCGCCGGGCAGTACCACGCAGTCGAACGGTTCATCCGCAATCTCAACCAGCGGGCAGTCCGCTGTCAGTGTAATGCCCCGCGAGCCTTTCATCGCCAGTGCCCCATCCTCAGCCACGCTGGCAATGGTGACTTGCATGCCGGCCCTGATCAGAATATCAACCGTGTTGATGACTTCCATTTCCTCACTGCCGGGGGCAATACAGACCGCCACTTTGGGGGGCCGGACTGAGGATTGTTGTGGGTTAGCCATAGTTTTGCTCCAAATGTTTTATCTGTTGCCACAAGGCGACGTTCGCCGGGGTGGCAAGCTGAAAGTGGTGTGCCTGCTCAATCAGAAAGCCGGTAATGGCGTCGATTTCTGTCGGCCGCCGGTTGGCAACATCCTGCTGCATGGATGAGTAGTTGGCCGCCGTGGCTTTGATCACTGTCAGGGTACGTTGCCAGAGAGCGTCTGCGCTGGTGGTGTAGCCGACGGCTGTCATGACAGCCGCAACTTCGCGGCAGACAGCCGTCAGTTCGGCACTAAAATCCGGCGCAGCCAGATCGCCATTGCGGCATTGGTGGATGGCCGTCAGCGGATTGATGGCGCAATTGATCGCCAGTTTCTGCCATTGCGGATAGTGAATATCATCATGCCACTGGCAGGGAGCCAGAGCCGTGTTCAGCACTCCGGCCAGTGCCTGCCACTGATTGCCGGCTGCATTCACTGCGCCCAGCCAGGTCGGGCCAGATCCTGTATGGCGTACGCTGTGGCTGTCGACACGTAACGCCGCTTGTGAGGTGGTTGCATACAGTACCGGGTTATCTGGCAGCAGTTGCAGCACCTCGTTTTCGGTACCCATGCCGTTGTGCATCACAATCACAGGCGTTGAGGCGTCCAGCCAGGGGGCGATGCTCTTTATTGCCTCGGAGACCTGAAAGGCTTTTACTGTGATCAGAACGATATCGCTGCAGCTGAGCTGGTCAATCTGGTTACAGCAAAAGGTGAAAGTGTCCAGATTCGTCGTATCAATACCTTGCCAGTTCAACGTATAGGTACTGTCAGTCTGGCGGCGCCAAAGGTGTACGGTGTGGCCTTGTCTGGCCAGAGCTCCTGCCCAGAGGCTGCCTATGGCGCCAGCGCCGACTAAGGTAATGTTCACGGTATTGCCTGTTGGGAAAGGGATCACTGAAGCCTATTGTAGCGGCTGTGAAATCAAGGGGTAAAGCAAAAGTCCGGATACCTGAGTACCCGGACCGGATGTTATTCAGAATTTATAGGTGACAGAGAAATAATGGGATGGGCCGGTTGACTCAAAGCTATCTGAATCTTCAATCAGGTAAACATCATAGAAGAGTTTCAGGCCGTATCCGACGGAAAAGCGATCGGAGTGCCAGTAAAGCCCGTTGAACCAGTTCCCGCCATGTGTGGCCTGGGAATTGCCGTTAAACTCATCATCTGCCCCGAACTGGTAATCAATATAGCCCTGATAGGAAATGAATGAGCCATTATCAAAGGTATAGAAGGGTTTAAACCAGTTGGTGGATATCTGGTAGCCGTTCCAGTCTTTCGCGTTGACATCATACAAGCCATACAGATTCAGGCCCACTTTACCAAACCAGGGCACCATGATATCGGAGCCTATCCCCCAGAAGGAATTATTGACGTCATGCGCACCGCCTCCCCAGTTGAACAGGGTGGCAAAATAGAGTTCCTGCACCGGGCCGAATGAGAGATCGGTTTTGGTTAATGCATCGAGCGAAACCCGTGGTGCAAACTTCATGAACATTTTGGGTCTGTCTTTCTTGTCACTGGCATCGCTTTCTGTCAGATCGAAGAAATCCACATAGCCGTACAGGTCAAAAATACCCGACCGCCCACCAAATTCCATTTCCAGATAGTCATGACCGGATGGATCGCTGGGTGCACGGGGATACTCTTCCAGTGCGTACATCAGATTGAACTGAAACCATTTATAGTCATTTTTATGGATATCGCCGTCAGTGTAGTCAGCGGCAAAAGCGGTTCCGGGACATACCAGTGCTGCTCCAAGAGCCAAAGCTAAACGAGTCTGTTTCATGTTGGCGTTCTCACTTATCGTTTATCGTTGCCATTGCTTAGTAACACTTCTGTCAAGAGGCTTGTTTCTTAACAGAAAGACAGTGTCTAACTTAAAAGATTAGTGGATTGCGGATGGGATGCCTTAGAAGTAAGAAAATAATCTGTGCCCTGGAGAGTGATACAGATCGTAACTTTAGAAATCAGTCAGAAAATCAGTCAGATGAGAGGGTTTGGCAGGAGAATAAAATCGTCTCAGGAGTTAGAACGAAAACAAAGGCGCCGGGAAGGCGCCTTTGCAGGATTCAGAGTGTTGCTCAGGGCAAGCCTTAGAACTTGTAAGTCACGCTGACATAGTGGCTTACACCAGTTGTTTTACCCGCAAAACCGCCATCTTTCAGACCATAAACGTCTTTGTAGGCTTTCAGGCCGTAACCCACCGCATAGCGCTCAGAGTGCCAGTAGATACCGTTGAACATGACGCCGCCGTTGCTGGCAGAAGAGTACTCTTCTTTCATCTCAAACTGGTAATCAATGTAGCCCTGGTAAGACACGAAGCTGCCGTTGTCCAGGGTATAGAAAGGTTTGAACCAGTTGGTCGAAATCTGGTAACCGTTCCAGTCTTTTTTGTTCAGGTCATACAGACCATAGACGTTCAGACCCACTTTACCCAGCCAAGGTACGTTCACGTCTGAGCCCAGTCCCCAGAAAGAGTTGTTTACGCTTCCTAAATTAGCTGAACCGTCTTGGTTAGTTGTTGCTGCGCCGTTCCAGTTAAACAGGGTAGCAAAGTACAGTTCCTGGACCGGACCAAAAGACAGATCAGAGTGAGTCAGTGCATCCAGAGATACACGTGGCGCAAACTTCATGAACATTTTTGGCGCAGTTGCTTTATCGCTGCTTGGGCTGTTGGTCAGGTTGAAGATGTCGACATAACCGTACAGATCGAAGATACCGGAACGGCCGCCGAATTCCATTTCCAGATAGTCGTGGCTGGATTCGCCTGGCAGCTCGTCAAATGCGTACATCAGGTTGAACTGAGACCATTTGTAGTCGTTCTTGTGGATATTACCGTCGGTGTAATCAGCAGCATTTGTAGCAGCAGACAGGGAAGCTGCCAGTACACTCAGTGCAACAAGGGATTTACGCATCGTCAACTCTCGCTAATTGAATTAAAACACCGGACTTTTTTGACCAGTCCGTATCAATGGCGGGAAGTGTATTGTTTGATGTCACTAATGTGAATGTAACAAAAGACCAGTTGTTTTTTGATTGTGAGTTTGATCTTGTGTAATGGATTGCAAAAAAAATCAAAAGTGATTTTGATCTCTTTTTGTTCGGTATTGGATGTAATTTTTCTGATCTAAATGAGTAATAGGTCAGTTATTGCGCATGTCTGGTATGCGGGAAAGTTAACTGAGATCAAATAAAGTCAACTTGAGAGTCAGAATTATCAACAGATATAGAAACAGAGGGGGGGAGGTGGGCAAGCTATCTGGCTGGCCTGACATGTTGGAACACTCAGGCCAGATAAAGTTCCCGGACAAGGTTATTTAGTTCTGATGAGGGGCGAATTTCGCCACCGCTTTGATGAGGATCAGTACAGGTAAGCCGATCAATGCGGTACTCAAAAAGAACATGTTATAGCCCCAGTGATCAACAAACAGGCCTGAAAAACCGGCAAGAAATTTCGGGAACAGCAACATGATGGAGCTGAAAAGGGCATATTGGGTAGCGGAGAACGCCACGTTGGTCAGGCCGGACATAAAGGCAATAAAGGCAGCGGTGGCAATGCCCGCACTCAGGTTATCAATCGAGATCACCAAAGTCAGCATAGGCAGGCTGTTGCCGATATAGGTAAAGGCCATAAACAGCAGGTTAGTGAATGCGGCCAGCACAGCGCCCAGAGCCAGAATCCGCAGCGTGTTATAGCGGTAAATTAATATGCCGCCCAGGCCCGCACCAGCCAGTGTCATGATTACGCCGTATATTTTCGAGACAGAAGCTACTTCGGTTTTGCTGAACCCCATATCGACATAGAAAGCATTGGCCATCACGCCCATGACGACATCTGAGATACGGTAACAGCCGATCAGCGCCAGCAGCAGCAGGCCGGCTCTCCCATAGCGCGAGAAGAAATCGATAAAAGGCATGATCGCAGAGGTATAAAACCAGGCACACATACGGGCCAGCCAGTGCGGCATGTTCCCGGCTGCCAGTCTTTGGCGGATCTCCGCTTCCAGCGCATCCATTTCTTTGCCGTTACGTGCTGGTTCATGAATGCAAAGCGCGGTGATCAGGCCGACGGCCATAAAGCCGGCCATGATGAAATAGGCAGTTTTCCAGCCGATAGGGTCATAGCCGGTGTCTGAACCAAATAAAGCGGCAAAAGCCAGCGCGCCAGCGCCAGCCATGATCATGGCCAGTCGGTAGCCTGTCATATAAGCGGCAGCCAGCGCGGCCTGCAAGCGTTCCGTTGCCAGTTCTATCCGGTAAGCATCAATCACTATGTCCTGCGACGCGGAAGAAAACGCCACTATCACAGCAAATACCGCTAACTGGTATAAATCAATCTGCGGATTACTTAGCGCCATACCGCACAGTGAGGCGATGATCAGCAGTTGCGAGAACACCATCCAGCCACGGCGACGACCCAATAAGCTGGACAGTACAGGTACGGGGAAGCGGTCTATCAGTGGTGACCATATCCATTTAAAGCCGTATGCGAGCGCGACCCAGCTGAAATAGCCAATGTCAGTACGGCTGACTTCTGCTTCACGCAGCCAGAATGACAGGGTACCAAAAACCAGCAAAATGGGCAGACCGGACGAAAATCCGAGTGCCAGCATGATGAGAACTTTTTTTTCGAGATATACGCGCCACCCGGTGTTCGGGCGATCGTCGACGGTATGCTCCATGTGGAGTGGCCTCTGCTACTGATTACTATCTGGTTCCAGATTTAGCGCTATAAGGTAACAGCAAGCGCGGGTGAGAAAAACCATCGGAAAGTCAAAGTGTGGTGAGTTTGGGGGCAAAGTACTGCTTTAGGGGCGAATGCCCTGCATTTTGTCGGGTGCTTCACCGATACCCAGCAGGAATTTAGCGCCGGCAGTGACACGAAACTGGATAAAGCAGTTGCCCAGCAACTGGTGTTCTTCCAGCGACTCCATCAGATGCAGCAGATACCAGTACACGGACTCATAGGTATTGTCAGGCGTACCGCTGGGGATCGACAGCAGCCACCAGTCATGCAGATGCTCTGTGCAGGTTTTTTTTAAGGAGTCGTAGCTGGTATCACCATTAATGGTGCCCAGCATAGAAACAGCCAGAGCGGGCGCGTAATCAGTAATGTGACTGGCAATTTGTTCTGTCGGCACATCCGGCATTGAGGAAACAAGTTTGAGCATAGGCACCACCCTGGCCGAAGATTAACGGCCAGGGGCGTCAATCTACTTGTTGATTAGGTTAATAGCTTTAATAACTATAGGCTGCTGAGGCACATCTTTCATGCCTATTGAGCGGACTGTTGTTGTAGGAATCGCGGCCATTTTTTCAATAACTGAGAACCCTTTCACAACTTTTCCGAACACCGCATAACCCGGCTTGCCCGAGCGGCCGTCAAGAAAGGTATTGTTCTGGTAATTGATGTAGAACTGACGAGTGGCTGAATCGGCCACTTGTGTCCGCGCCATTGCTAGGGTGGCTCTTTGGTTGCTCAGGCCGTTATCTGATTCATTCTTGATAGGCTCGTAACTCGGGCGCTGCTGTAAATCGGCATCAAATCCACCGCCTTGCGCCATGAATCCCGGAATAACCCGGTGGAAAATGGTGCCCACATAGCTGCCGTCTTCGATATAGCGCAGGAAGTTTTTGGTGGTGACTGGCGCTTGCTCTTCATTCAGCTCAACCACAAATTCGCCCAGACTGGTTTCAATGGCAACCTGAGTGGCGGCAGAGGCTGAAAACGAGAGTGCCAGCAGGGTGGCAGTGATAAAATGTCGCATTACAGGTTTTCCTCCATGTAGCTGTTCAGTTCAGTATCAGACTGGATGTCACGAAGTACAGCATCCATCAGACCCGTCATCGCCACTTCCATTGACTCCGTTGACGCTGTCATCGCGCCTTCCCGGGATGATTTACCCGCATAACGTTTGATGAATTTTCCGTTGGGGGTTGTCAGAACCAGCTGCAGCTGCAACTTGCTGTTCAGGGTGTGGCTGAAGGCGCTCTGCTTGACATTGACTATGGCTTCAAGAATATCCAGTCGCATTGTGTTCTGGCTTTCGTGACCAATTTGAAGGCCCTGAGAGGTCAACTGACGAGAAAGTGCGTCTTGTAATGTCAGGCGCAGGTTTTCTTTCGCGTGCAAGGGGTGAACGTTTTGATTGCCGTTATCTACCACTGCAACGAACTGGGCGGTGCGCAGGTCGCGGCTTTCAAGGGTCAGGTTTTGCCCCTCCAGGTCTGATTGTTTGGCCAGAGAAGGGGAGGGTTGGATAGAAAGCTGGGAGTCAGTCGGTGCCGTACAGGCAGTCAGCGCCAGCAGTGATACGGCGAAAATGAAGGGTTTCATCCGGTTTGTTCCTTATTAAACTGGCTGTCGTCAGCCGCAATGAGCAAAATTATGGGCTTATTTTTCAGCTTGATAAACCACAAATTTATGGTTCTGAGCAATTTTATGTACTTTAGCAAACAGGCGCTTAAGCTTTCCATCATAGCCAAGATGACGATTACCGATCACAATCAAACGTCCATGTTGCCTTAGGCTTTGCTTTGCATCACAGAACATTTGCCAGGCAATATGATCGGTAATGGTATTTTGCTGGTGGAAAGGTGGGTTGCATAACACCAGGTCTGCGTTGCTATTTGCCATACTTTCCAGGCAGTTATCTACTTTAGCCTCGAGTTGAGCCGGGTTAGTCAGATTCAGGTCAGCATTTTCCCGGCAAGACGCCACGGCCATGTAACTTTCATCGACACAAGTCACTGTTGCTTGTGGATTGAGCCTGGCTGCCTGCAAGCCAATGACCCCGTTTCCGCACCCTAAGTCGATAATGTGCTTCAGTGCCTGATCCTGAGGGATATGCTCCAGCAATAATCTGGCCCCGATGTCGAGACTTTCACCAGAAAACACATTGGCATGGTTGGTTAAGGTGAGTTTGTACTCAGGTACCTCCCAGCGCTGGGTTTCCGGCAGCGATGTCGCCAGATTTTTATCCGGCTGACAGAAAATCAGTCGTGCTTTTTTCATTGCCAGTGACGTACTGGTCGGGCCCAGATGTTTCTCGAACAGTTTGAGTGTGGAGGAATGTATGTCCCTGGCTTTAGCGGCAGCAATCACCACACAGTCTTCAGGTAAAGCGGCACAAAGCTGGGTAAGCTGCCAGATGAGCAGCCGGTTATTTTTGGGCAGCTTCAGCAGTACCAGCTGGGTCTGGGGTGGCACAGGAGCCAGGCAGTCAGCGAATTTGACGTCCGGTAGCGTGTTTGCGGCCAGATTGTGCTGGCTGGCCGTTCTTGCAATGTATGAGTCACCAACAGATACCGTCTGTCCCTGGCGGGCGAACCAGCATGCTAAGGCACCAAAGCTGTCATTCATGATCAAAACGGGGCGCTCAGCATCCAGAGTGAGCGCCTGCTTCTGCTTCATGTCTTCAACCTGGTTGATCAGGTATTCATCCGCCGCATCCCAGGCTTGCAAAGTTTCATTTTGACGAATCGGGTATCGGTTCAGTTGCAGGGTCTGGCCGTGCAGGGTGAGCTCAGGTTTCATTCAGGCTATCTTTAGGGTATGTTGTCGGGTTGAATATTTTCGCAGATGCTGACGTAGCTGCAAAGACTAACAGTGAGAAGTGTGTTGTTATGGTGAGCATAACACAGCGATTTTCAGGATATCGCCGAATTTTCATTCGCTACTCTTGCACAGACACCTAGCATGCCAGCGTCAGGAGGCCATATGATCCAGGAACGCATTGAACAGAAACTGCAAGCCGCATTGTCACCGACCCATCTGGAAGTGCACAATGAAAGCTATATGCATAATGTGCCAGAAGGCGCAGAAAGTCATTTTAAAGTGATAGTGGTCAGTAATGAATTTGAAGGTCAGCGTCTGATTGGTCGCCATAGAGCAATTAATACAGTACTGGCAGATGAGCTGGCCAATCACATTCATGCGCTGGCGATTCACACTTACACACCGGATGAATGGCAGGCGCAGCAGTCTGCACCGGCTTCTCCCGCTTGTTTGGGTGGTAGTAAGTTTGGTTAAGATATGATGACTACATCAAGTGATTGAACAGTGGTGAATCGCTCGTTGATCAAAAACCGCATCTTGTTGCGGTTTTTTACAGTCCGAAGTTTGAAGTTGATAGTCATCAATAATTGAGGCATGGCGTAGTATACGCACCGTTAAGTCACAGAGTGTCCTGTGATTGTCCCGCTGCTGGTCTTGTGGCGCAGGGCTGCTTAGTTAGCAAGCCTATTCTCATTTCAGGCGACTATAATGAGTCCCGAATGTGGTGAAATGTTCGGTGATGCCTTAGCTGCCGGATGAAAACATATGTTGCAAATTCGATGCGGTTTTGCGTCGAATTTTACTGTTTTATGACCATCGAATGCGTTAGTTTTACCGACTGTCCTTTGGTGTTGACGTTTTGATACCAATTTGTAAATAGCAGAAAAATACAATTTTCGAGGCGACAAGCAGAAGATTCAGCGCAAGTGTGCGTTGGGTCAAATTTATCTGTTCTCGTGATTATTAGCACATCAGCTATCGCTGAATTTCAGTTCGATTAGCGAGGTTTGCCATAGTAAAAACCTGTTGATTAATGCTAAAATCCGGCCCTCGAAAAAACTCGTCATCTTAATGTGTGATGGAAGAGTTAATAGGATGTTGCGGCGCTGGTTGCTGGAAAACCGGCCTCGGACCAAGGAAAGTCGTGTCTAAGTTGCGCAATAACAAGTTCTTTTTCCCGTTAATGTAGTGCAAGTGCGTATGATTACAATAAAGAAGGGGCTGGATATCCCAATTGCAGGGACTCCTACCCAGGCGATAAATGATGGTAAGTCCATCTCTCGAGTCGCCTTGCTTGGCGAAGAATACGTGGGTATGCGTCCAACCATGCATGTCCGCGTAGGGGATGCAGTAAAAAAAGGTCAGGTGCTCTTCGAAGATAAGAAGAACCCAGGCGTTAAATTTACTGCTCCAGCCAGTGGCAAGGTTGTGGAAGTCAACCGTGGAGCTAAGCGTGTGCTTCAGTCTGTTGTCATTGATGTTGAAGGCGATGATCAAATCACCTTTAACCGCTATGACAAAGCTGGGCTGGCTCAACTGGATCGCTCTGTGATTGTAGAGCAGCTGGTTGAGTCTGGTATGTGGACAGCGTTACGTACCCGTCCATTCAGCAAGGTCCCAGCGATCGATTCTGAAACACAGGCGATTTTTGTCAATGCGATGGATTCCAACCCATTGGCAGCCAACCCAGAAGTGATTATCAACGAACAAGGCGAAGCCTTTGTTGCTGGTCTGTCGCTTCTGTCTCGTCTGACCGGTGGCAAGGTGTATGTGTGTAAGTCAGGTGCAAGCCTGCCGCGCAGCAGCGAAGCCAATGTTGAAGAGCACGTATTTAACGGACCGCACCCTGCCGGTCTGGTAGGTACGCACATCCATACTTTGTTCGGTGCTGACGCTCATAATGTTGCATGGCACCTGAACTATCAGGATGTGATTGCTTTCGGTCAGTTATTCCTGACTGGTGAGCTGTACACTCAGCGTGTTGTTTCTCTGGCAGGTCCTGCCGTTAACAACCCTCGTCTGGTTCGTACTGTTATCGGTGCGTCTGTCGAGCAGTTGACTGAATCTGAGCTGTTAACCGGTGAACTGCGTGTGCTGTCAGGTTCTGTCCTGAATGGCATTCCGGCGACTGGCCCTCATGCTTATCTCGGCCGTTACCACCTGCAGATTTCTGCGCTGCGTGAAGGTCGTGAGAAAGAGTTCATGGGCTGGATCGTTCCTGGTAAGAACAAATTCTCTGTAACACGTGCTTTCTTTAGCCAATTTTTCCCAGGCCAGCTGTACAACATGACAACCACTACCAATGGTAGTGAGCGTTCCATGGTGCCAATCGGTAACTATGAGCGTGTCATGCCGCTGGACATCGAGCCTACACTGCTATTGCGTGATCTGTGCGCCGGCGATACTGACAGTGCCCAGCAGTTGGGTGCGTTGGAGCTGGATGAAGAAGATCTGGCACTGTGTACCTTCGTGTGCCCAGGTAAGTATGAGTACGGTCCAATGCTGCGTGCATGCCTGGACAAGATTGAGAAGGAAGGATAATTCATGAGCCTCAAGAATTACCTCGAGCAGATCGAACACCACTTTGAGCCAGGTGGTAAGCATGAGAAATGGTTTGCACTGTATGAAGCAGTCGCCACCGTGCTGTACACCCCAGGTATTGTAACCCGTACCGGTTCACATGTGCGTGACAGTATCGACCTGAAACGTATCATGATTATGGTCTGGTTGGCCGTATTCCCTGCCATGTTCTGGGGTATGTACAACGTAGGTCATCAGGCAGTGTTTGCCCTGAACCACCTGTATGCAGGTGATCAGCTGGCTGCCATTATCAGTGGTGACTGGCATTACTGGCTGACCGAGTCTCTGGGCGGCACCTTAGGTGCTGACGCCGGCTGGGGCAGTAAAATGCTGCTGGGTGCGACATACTTCCTGCCTATCTATGCCACGGTATTTATCGTTGGTGGCTTCTGGGAAGTACTGTTCTGTATGGTGCGTAAGCACGAAGTGAACGAAGGTTTCTTCGTGACTTCGATTCTGTTTGCGCTGATCGTTCCGCCAACACTGCCTCTGTGGCAGGCTGCACTGGGTATTACCTTTGGTGTGGTCGTGGCGAAAGAGATCTTTGGCGGTACAGGTCGTAACTTCCTGAACCCGGCTCTTGCCGGTCGTGCCTTCCTGTTCTTCGCTTACCCGGCGCAGATCTCAGGCGATCTGGTGTGGACTGCCGCTGATGGTTTCTCTGGTGCAACGGCATTGAGCCAGTGGGCAACCGGTGGCCAGACAGCAGTGGTTAACACTATCACAGGTGAAGCTGTGAGCTGGATGGATGCTTTCATTGGACGCATTCCTGGTTCCATCGGTGAAGTGTCGACTCTGTTCATTCTGATCGGCGGTGCTTTCATTGTGTATCTGGGCATTGCGTCCTGGCGCATTATTGCCGGTACCATGATAGGTATGGTTGCTGCCGCAACACTGTTTAACATCATTGGTTCCGATACCAACGCAATGTTCGCTATGCCTTGGCACTGGCATCTGGTACTGGGTGGCTTTGCCTTCGGTATGATGTTCATGGCAACCGATCCGGTTTCTGCTGCTTTTACCAATAAAGGTAAGTGGTGGTACGGTGCACTGATTGGCGTGATGGCTGTGATGGTACGTGTGGTTAACCCTGCGTTCCCGGAAGGCATGATGCTGGCGATTCTATTCGCAAACCTGTTTGCACCGCTGTTTGACCATGCAGTAATTCAAGGCAACATCAAACGGAGACTGGCTCGTCATGTCAAATAAGAATGATAGCTTTAAGAAAACGCTGATTGTTGTTGTTGTCCTGAGCCTGGTGTGCTCTATCGTGGTATCAACAGCAGCAGTCATGCTGCGCCCGATGCAGCAAGCGAACGCTAAGCTGGATGTTCAGCGCAATATCCTGTCTGTAGCTGGCCTGCTGCAAGAGGGTGTGAATGTTCCAGACACGTATAACAAGTTCATTGAACCAAAACTGGTTGAACTGAAATCCGGTAACTTCGTCGAGTCTGTCGAAGGTGAATCACCAGCAGAGTATGACCAGCGTGACGCATCAAAAACGCCGGCTCTTTCTGTGAAACTGGATCCGGCTGCTGATCCGGCGAAACTGATTCGTCGTGCGAACGTTGCCAAAGTGTATCTGGTAAAAGATGAAAACGGTCAGGTTCAGAAGCTGATTCTGCCAGTTAATGGTAAAGGACTTTGGTCCATGATGTACGCATTTGTTGCAGTTGAAACCGACGGCAACACCGTGTCTGGCATCGCTTACTATGAACAGGGTGAAACCGCTGGTCTGGGTGGTGAAGTCGTTAACCCGAAATGGCGTGCACAGTGGGAAGGCAAGAAGCTGCTTGATGATAACTTCGAACCTGCCATCCGCGTTGTGAAAGGCGGCGCGCCGGAAGGTGATATTCATGGTATCGACGGCCTGTCTGGTGCAACGCTGACGAGTAATGGCGTTCAGAACACCTTCCAGTTCTGGTTAGGTGACAACGGCTTCGGTCCGTTCCTGGCTAAAGTGCGCAATGGAGGCCTGAACAATGGCTGATACTAAAGAAATGAAAAAAGTCCTGTTAGGGCCGATCGTTAGCAATAACCCGATCGCCTTACAGGTACTGGGTGTGTGCTCAGCGCTGGCTGTAACCACTAAACTGGAAACTGCGTTCGTAATGGCGCTGGCTGTGACCTTCGTTACTGCATTTTCCAACTTCTTTGTGTCTCTGGTGCGTAACCAAATCCCTAACAGCGTACGTATTATCGCTCAGATGGCGATTATTGCCTCGTTGGTAATCGTGGTTGACCAGGTGCTGAAAGCATTCGTTTACGACATCTCTAAGCAGCTGTCTGTATTCGTTGGTCTGATCATCACCAACTGTATCGTTATGGGACGTGCAGAAGCCTATGCAATGAAATCGGCCCCATTGCCATCTCTGTTGGATGGTATTGGTAACGGTCTGGGGTATGGCTTCGTACTGCTGACAGTGGGCTTCTTCCGTGAGCTACTAGGCTCAGGTAGCATCTTCGGTGTTCAGGTACTGCCGCTGATTTCTGAAGGTGGCTGGTATCAGCCAAACGGTATCATGCTATTGGCACCGTCTGCCTTCTTCCTGATTGGCTTTATGATCTGGACAATCCGTACTTTACGTCCGGATCAAGTAGAAGCGAAGGAGTAAGGGAAACATGGAACATTATATTAGCTTGCTGGTTCGCTCGATTTTCATCGAGAACATGGCACTGTCTTTCTTCCTGGGGATGTGTACATTCCTGGCAGTCTCTAAGAAAGTCAAAACGTCTTTTGGTCTGGGTATTGCAGTAACAGTGGTACTGACAATTGCAGTGCCGATGAACAATCTGGTTTATAACCTGTTGCTGAAAGACGGCGCCATTGTTGAGGGCGTTGACCTGACGTTCCTGAACTTTATCACTTTTATCGGTGTTATCGCGGCACTGGTACAGATTCTGGAAATGATTCTGGACCGTTTCTTCCCGCCGCTGTACAACGCGCTGGGTATTTTCCTGCCGCTGATCACCGTTAACTGTGCAATCTTCGGTGGCGTATCTTTCATGGTACAGCGTGACTACAACTTCGCGGAGTCTGTGGTATACGGCTTTGGCTCTGGTGTGGGCTGGATGCTGGCTATCGTTGCCCTGGCGGGTATTCGCGAGAAGATGAAGTATTCTGACGTACCTGCCGGTCTGCGTGGCCTGGGTATCACTTTCATCTCTGTAGGTCTCATGGCGTTGGGCTTCATGTCCTTCTCCGGTGTACAGCTGTAATCAGGATAATAAGGAATAATTCATGGATATTATTCTTGGCGTAGTTATGTTCACCTTGATTATCCTGGCTCTGGTATTAGTGATTCTGTTCGCTAAATCCAAGCTGGTACCATCTGGTGACATTACTATCTCAATCAATAACGACCCGGAAAAAGCAATCACGACCCCTGCGGGTGGTAAACTTTTGGGCGCACTGGCAGGCAGCGGCATCTTTGTCTCTTCTGCTTGTGGTGGTGGTGGTTCATGCGGTCAGTGCCGCGTGAAAATCAAATCTGGTGGCGGCGATATTCTGCCAACGGAACTGGATCACATCACTAAAGGTGAAGCACGTGAAGGTGAGCGTCTGTCTTGCCAGGTTAACGTGAAAGCCGACATGGACATCGAACTGCCGGAAGAAATCTTTGGTGTTAAAAAGTGGGATTGCTCTGTTATCTCTAATGATAATAAAGCGACCTTCATCAAAGAGCTGAAGCTGGGCATTCCAGACGGTGAGTCAGTACCATTCCGTGCTGGTGGTTATATTCAGATTGAAGCGCCACCACACCATGTTAAGTATGCTGATTACGACGTACCTGAGAAATTCCGTGAAGACTGGGACAAGTTCAACCTGTTCCGATACGAGTCAAAGGTTAACGAAGAAACAATTCGTGCTTACTCGATGGCGAACTATCCGGAAGAGGAAGGCATTATTATGCTGAACGTGCGTATCGCTACGCCGCCACCTCGTAACCCGGACGTGCCACCAGGTATCATGTCTTCGTATATCTGGTCACTGAAAGAAGGTGATAAGGTGACTATCTCTGGTCCGTTTGGTGAATTCTTCGCGAAAGATACCGATGCTGAGATGGTGTTTATCGGCGGTGGTGCAGGTATGGCACCTATGCGTTCACACATCTTTGACCAGCTGAAACGTTTGCAGTCTAAGCGTAAGATGACTTTCTGGTATGGTGCTCGTTCTAAGCGTGAAATGTTCTATGTGGAAGATTTCGATATGCTGCAGAACGAAAACGATAACTTTAAGTGGTACTGCGCCCTGTCTGATCCTCTGCCAGAGGATAACTGGGACGGTTACACCGGCTTCATCCATAATGTGCTTTATGAAAACTACCTGAAAGATCATGATGCACCGGAAGACTGCGAATACTATATGTGTGGTCCACCGATGATGAACGCTGCTGTTATCAGTATGCTGAAAGACTTGGGTGTTGAAGACGAAAACATCCTGCTGGATGACTTTGGTGGCTAATCCTGCCTGAGGTCTTCCTTTAAAATGGCTGATCCCTTGGGATCAGCCATTTTTCGTCAAGCCCTGCATAAATTCTTTAGCGCGTATCAATGCCGTGTGAGCGGTAACTGAGTGACATTGTCTGTATTTGGGAGATCCCTGCATGATGAAACTATTCACCCGGGCAGCTGTGCTGCTGGTGATGGCACTGGTTGTCAGTGGCTGTAGCGAGCAACGTCAGTTAATTCACCTGACCGGCTCAACAATGGGGACCTATTATTCGATCAAGTTGATTGAGCAGGAAGGCTTACCGAGCGAAGTGGCACTTCAGAAAGAAATTGATCGCCGCCTTGAATTGGTTAACGATCAGATGTCGACCTATCGTGAGGACTCCGAGCTCAGCCAATTTAATCAGCATCAAAGCCGTGAACCGTTTGTTGTGTCGGCTGATACGGCGGCAGTCGTCCGGGAAGCGATTCGCTTGGCAAAATTGACGGATGGAGCGCTGGATGTGACGGTTGGCCCCCTGGTTAACTTATGGAGTTTCGGACCGGAAGCCCGTCCGGATGTGGTACCGACGGATGAAGAGCTGAGTGCTCGACGTCAGGAAATCGGCATAGAGCATCTGAAAGTCGAAGGTAACGCTTTGGTAAAAGATTTGCCCGGACTGTATGTTGATCTGTCATCCATTGCGAAGGGTTATGGCGTCGATGTTGTGGCTGACTATATTGCTTCTTTGGGTGTGAATGACTATCTGGTTGAAATCGGTGGTGAAATTCGCCTGAAAGGCAAGAATCTGGAAGGTGTTCCATGGCGGATAGCCATTGAAAAGCCAACAGAAGATGGCAGCCGTTCGATACAGGAAGTGGTTGAGCCGGGGGAAATGGCGGTGGCCACTTCGGGTGATTATCGTAACTATTTTGAAGAAAATGGTGTACGCTATTCACATCTGATAAATCCTAAAACAGGTAAGCCGATTACCAACCATGTGGTGTCAGTGACTGTGATGCATCCGAAAAGCATGACAGCAGATGCTCTGGCAACGGCATTTTCTGTAATGGGAGAAGAGAAAGCAATTGCACTGGCAAACCAAGAAAAATTGCCAGTTCTGTTAATTGTAAGTACGGAAGAAGGCTTTAAGGAATATGCCTCTGATGCCTTTACGACTTACATGCAGAAGAAATAAGTTGAGAGCATAGTATGTTGGTATATGTAACAACCTTTGGTGTTTTTCTGTTGGTCATAGTCGCTATGGCTGTCGGCTATATTTTCCAGCGTAAAACGGTAGCTGGTAGCTGCGGCGGCCTTGGTGCGGTTGGCATTGAAAAAGAATGTGACTGTCCTGAGCCCTGTGATAAGCGTTTGAAACGTGAAGCTCGCGCCGCCAAGCAGGAAGAATGGAAGAAAAATCAGATCATCTGATTATGACTGGCGTTCTCGCTGAGTAAAAAGCCCGTGGTTAAAACCGCGGGCTTTTTGTTGCTCGCTATCTGCAAGGTGAGCACATATAATACTGTGTATAAATACAGCTATCTATTATCCAGTCACATGTTGAAAGCCGATGTTATGTCAGATAAAAACGTGACCAACAGCCATCAACGGAAAATTATCCATGTTGATATGGACTGCTTTTTTGCGGCGGTTGAGATGCGCGATAACCCTGAACTGCAACATGTCCCTATTGCTATCGGTGGGCGATCTGAACAGCGGGGAGTGCTCAGTACCTGTAATTATCTGGCCCGGCAATTCGGCGTGCGTTCTGCTATGCCGACAGCTCAGGCGATGCAGCTCTGTCCGGATCTGGTACTGGTGCCCGGCAGGATGGCTGTTTATAAAGAGGTCTCGCATCAAATCAGGGCGATTTTCCGGCGCTATACCTCGCTGATCGAACCCCTTTCTCTCGATGAAGCCTATCTGGATGTCACAGACAGCCACCTGCACCGAGGTTCAGCGACTTTAATTGCTCAGGACATCCGTCAGGCTATCCGTGAAGAGTTGCATCTCACAGCTTCCGCAGGGGTGGCACCGGTAAAATTCATTGCCAAAATAGCCTCCGATATGAATAAACCGGATGGTCAGTATGTGGTGACGCCAGCCGGCGTGTCTGATTTTGTGGCCGAGTTGCCATTGGAGAAAATACCTGGAGTTGGCAAAGTCACCATCCAAAAACTGCACGATATCGGCCTGTATCTCGGCAAGGATGTACAAGCTTATGACAGGCGGGAGTTGTTAAAGCAGTTTGGCAAGTTTGGCCAATCACTGTGGGCGCGTGCACACGGCATTGATGAGCGTGACGTTGTGGTCTCGCGTGAGCGAAAATCTGTGGGTGTCGAGAGAACCTTTTCCCGCAACATTGTTGATTATGCTCAATGCTGGCAAGTCGTTGAGAAACTGTATCCTGAATTGGAAGCACGGCTCAGAAAAGTGCGTCCGGATCTGCGTATTGCCCGTCAGGGAGTCAAAGTGAAATTCGCCGATTTCCAGCAAACCACGGTCGAGCATAGTCAACCGGTATTGCAGAAGCAGCAGTTCGCCGCTTTACTGACCGAAGCCTTGACCAGACAAAAAGGGCGGGAAATTCGCTTAGTTGGTATCAGCGTCGGGCTGGAATCAGGCGTCAAAGCGCAGCAATTGTCGTTTGACTGGTAGGTGTGTTTTAGGAAACTCAGGTTTTCCGGAACAGACAAAGGGGAGCGGATACGCTCCCCGCTGCATTTATCAGGCTTTCACCGGGATCTGTTTCAGGATGGCGACCATTTGCTCCCAGAACAGGCCAACGGTTTTAATGTTCACCTTTTCGTCGGGGGAATGCGGAAATTTAATGGTCGGACCGAAAGAAATCATATCCATGTTTGGGTACGGCTCTTTAAACAAGCCACATTCCAGGCCAGCATGGATCACCATGATATCCGGGATATTACCGTAAATCTCTTTGTAAGTGTCGCGGAACAGATGCATCACTTCTGAATCCGGGTCTGGTTTCCAGCCCGGATAGGCGCCGGAGAACTCACACTGTGCGCCAGCCAGCTGGGCCAGGGCGCTCAGCGCGTGTTCAACACTGCTACGGCCAGAGTCAATCAGAGAGCGGATCAGACACAGCAGGGTCACGCGGTCAGTCTCTGTGGTGATCACGCCCAGGTTCAGTGAGGTTTCAACGACACCGGGAATGTCGTCGCTCATGCGCACAACACCGTTCGGACAGGCATTGATCAGTGCCAGAAGACGTTGCTGGCTGTCAGCACAGAGCACATCTACAGGCAATTCGCTGTTTTCAACCGACAGTTTGATACCGGTTTCTACGTTACCCAGCTCGGTATTCAGTATGTTTTGGAAATGACCGAAGCGATCCTGCAGCGCATCAGCCTGTCTGGCTGGCAGCGTAACGATGGCAAAGGCTTCGCGGGGAATCGCGTTGCGCAGTGTGCCGCCTTTGAGGCTGTGTACTCGCAGCCCCAGCTCTGCGGCATGGGCAAACAGGAAACGTCCCAGCAACTTATTGGCGTTGGCACGGCCGGTGTGAATATCACAGCCAGAGTGGCCGCCTTTCAGGCCTTTGATCATCAGTTTGACAGCAGTGTGCTCTGCCGGAACCGTCTCACGCTCAATCGCCAGAGATAGCTCGGCATCAACGCCACCGGCGCAACCCATGTAGATTTCGCCTTCCTGCTCTGAATCGGTATTCAGCAGAATATCGCCTTCCAGCCAGCCTTCCTGCAGACCAAATGCACCTGTCATACCGGCTTCTTCATCAATAGTTAGCAGTACTTCCAGAGGGCCGTGCTCAATATCTTTCGAGGCCAGTACAGCCAGACAAGTTGCCATACCAATACCGTTATCTGCCCCTAAGGTCGTTCCTCTGGCGGTTACCCACTCACCGTCGATATAAGGCTGAATTGGGTCAGCAGCAAAGTCGTGATCTGTGTCTTCATTCTTTTGCGGAACCATATCAATGTGTGCCTGAAGCACCACGCCTTTGCGGTTTTCCATTCCCGCAGTGGCTGGCTTTGTAATAAATACGTTGCCAGTGGGATCTCGGCGTACGGCCAGGCCTTCGGTTTCAGCAAAACGTATGATGTGTTGAGCCAATGCTTCTTCATGCTTGGACGGGTGTGGTATAGCGCAAATTTGATCAAAGAATTGCCACACGATTTGTGGCGAAAGATGGCTGATTTCAGACACAGAACTCTCCCTAATAAACTGTCATTCATGCTGCCTTACCCGGACTATCATAGGGTGAATTTCCGGGACAGGCAGATGAATATCTTACCTCAGCCACAGGGAGCTTGCTATTAATCCACTTTGCTTTTCGCTAAATCTTAAATTGAGAGATCTGTACATTAAGGTGACGACCACTAGCGAGCAGTTGCTCACTGGCCGCCGCAATCTGCTGACCCTGTGAAACATGGCTGTGACTGTGTTCACTCAGTTGCGACAGGCTGATGTTAATGGCTTCTGTCGCATCGGACTGCTGCTGGCTGGCATCGGCAATGTGTTGATTCAGATCTCGAATAGTATGAATTTGCTGACTGATCGCTTCCAGTGCATTGGCGACATCCTGGGCATGTTTTACCGTACTGGCTGACTGCTCACTTGTCTGGATCAGGGCGTTACTGACATTGCTGGAGCGATTCTGCAGCCGGGTGATAATGGATTCTATCTCATTGGTACTGGACTGAGTGCGGGTAGCCAGAGTACGTACCTCATCGGCGACTACGGCAAAACCACGGCCCTGCTCGCCAGCACGGGCTGCTTCAATGGCGGCATTCAGGGCCAGCAGGTTGGTCTGTTCAGCAATGTTGCGGATCACGTCCAGCACAGCTCCTATGGCTTCAGAGTCTTCGGCCAATGCTTGCGCACTTTTATTGGTTTCATCCAACAAGGCGAGCAGGGCACGCATTTCCTCTCCCGAGCGAGATACAACACTCAGCCCCTGTTCACTGTGAGATTGCGCTGTTGTTGCGGCGTCGGCAGCTGTTGCTGCCGAGCGTGCGACTTCCTGGTTACTGGAATGCAGCTCTGTCATGGCCGAGGCGACGGAATCCACCCCCTGATGCGCCTGACTTGCACTCTCGGCCGTGGTGTTGGCGACGGCATTGAGCTGACTGGCGGCCGAACTGATATGCTCACTGACGGGTTCGACAGCACGCAGCATGTCGGTGATTTTATCGGCAAACTGGTTGTAGGCAGTAGCGATGAGGCTCAGTTCATCATTACCCTGAACCGGCAGGCGCCGGGTTAAATCACCTTCACCGCGGGAAATATCCTGCATGGCCAGCAAGGTGGATTCACACGGGGCGGTAATGCTGCGGCCTATCACTTTGGCCAGAAGCAGCATCAGGATCAATGAAGCGGCCAAAATGAGCCCGAGGCGTTGTAACTCTGTGTAAAACAGCGCTTTGACATCATCGACATATATCCCAGATCCCAGAATCCATCCCCAGGGGGCAAATCCTTTTACATAGGAAATTTTATCAACAGGCTCAGAGTGACCTGGTTTTTCCCACTGATAATCGACAAAGCCCTGGCTTTGCTGCCTGACGACGTCTGCCATGCTGACAAACAGTGTGTTGCCGAGCGGATCTTTGAACTGGGAGAGATCTTTACCGTCCAGTTCGGGTTTGAACGGGTGCATCACCATGTTGGGATGGTTATCGTTAATCCAGAAGTAATCATTATTTTCATAGCGAAGGCTGGCGATGGCCAGTTTTGCCTGCTGTTGTGCTTCAATGCGTGTCAGCTGGCCCTGAGTTTCCTGCTGGTAGTAGTAAGCCAGCAAACTGTGGGCACTCTCGACCAGATTTCTGGTTTTATCTCGTTTTTGGTCCAGAAGGGTTTCCTGATAGCCAGATATAAAGGTAATCAGAGGGAGCAGGGTCAGAATGGTAATGATCAAGCCCAGCAGATACAGACGGCTGCTGATAGATAGTGAACGTAAGTGAAGGAGTTTTGTCATAGCGCTTTCTTCCTTGCTTGCACTCAGGCAAATGACCTTCACTGATGTTGTCTGCTTCTTCGGAAATTAGGTATGCCACTTTAGTCTCATTTGTGTGGATTTATGGCCTGGTTAACATAGTTCGTGGTGTAATAAATTACCGTTAATGGGTATTATTGAGAGGTTTGTTCACAAAAGTGTGACGTAGTTAAAATTAAAGTTGTAATTAAATTACCATATAGTTATTATTATCCCAAGTTGAAAAACGATAGTTAGCACAGGGAAAGGTCAGTGCATTAACTCCAGGGAACCGAGATTGGTGGCCAGGTTGCTCTCAGTTAGCCTCCAGGCAATAAAAATATATTAGGAAGTCGTTGTCATGAATGTATATGAATCCACAGCAAAATTTTGGAACAATAAAGGCGTTTTCAGTGGTGCGTTTAGCTACCCGCGATCTTTTGGTTACTGATAATTGAATTGCTCACGGCACACATCCCCCTGATGTGCCTGCAACTTTAGCGTTGCGAACAGATGTTCACCCCCTAACTTTCAAGACTAATCAGATAATTGCTCTGCTGCAGTGATTGCTGCCGACAGAGACCCGATGACTTAGTTTTGCCGCCACCCGGGAAAGGGTGGCGTTTTTTTTATCTTCCGCTTAACTCATTTTACTTTCACCCGGCATTTTTGATGATAATGTTGTGAAAAGGAATGTATTCGATTACACCCTGCCTAACAGAGTAAAGACTTCACTCTTTATATATGATTAAGCGTTTGCTTTTGCTGTGAAAAATTTAATCGCTTAAATATCAATCATGAATGGTTAATTTTAACTTGTTGGTTTTTATCATATTTAATGGGGTTTCGGTGTTGGGTTGGATTAAAATCAGCCATATATCTGACATTGACTGATATTTCTGACCCGTCTGGTAATTTACTACTGATAAGCCTATAATCGCCCCCCAAAATTACTGTGACGCAATCGTTTACTATTTGCTGTTATACTTTTTGCGTTTCAGAGGTAGCAAACACTTTTCTCCAAGGACCAGAGAGCAATGCTAGAGAAGCTGTTTAAGTTAAATGAAAACGGGACCAATGTTCGTACCGAAATGCTGGCTGGTGCGACGACCTTCCTGACGATGGCCTATATCATCTTTGTGAACCCGTCGATGCTGGCGGCGACAGGAATGGATAAAGGGGCCGTTTTTGTTGCAACCTGTCTGGCGGCGATGATCGGCTGTTTCATGATGGGCTTAGTGGCAAATTATCCGGTTGCTCAGGCGCCGGGCATGGGGCTGAATGCTTTCTTCACTTATTCCGTAGTTTTGGGAATGGGTCATACCTGGCAGGTGGCGCTGGCGGCGGTCTTCTTCTCGGGCCTGTGTTTTATCGTGCTCAGTCTGTTGAAAGTCCGTGAGTGGTTAATTCATGCCATACCACTCTCGTTGAGGACGGGCATCACGGCGGGCATCGGGTTGTTCCTGGCATTTATTGCCTTGCAAAGTGCGGGGATTGTCGTCGATAACCCGGCAACGCTGGTTCAGGTTGGTGACTTCACCAGTTTCCCGGCAGCCATGGCAGCGCTGGGTTTCATTCTGACCATTGCACTGGTTCATCGCGGTTTAAAAGCTGCGGTTCTGATTGCCATTCTGATCATTACGGCATTGGGGATTTTGTTTGGCGACGTCCAGTACCACGGCATTGTTTCTTTGCCGCCAAGTCTTGCGCCAACCTTCATGCAGCTGGATTTCAGCGGTGCCATGGATGTAGGCCTGGTGTCGATCGTCTTTGCTTTCCTGTTTGTGGATCTGTTTGATACCGCCGGGACGCTGGTGGGGGCAACCACCAAAGCTGGCATGGTCGACAAAGACGGCAGGATGCCGCGCCTGGGTCGTGCGCTGCTGGCAGACAGTACCGCAACCTCCGTGGGTGCACTGCTGGGAACATCCAACACGACGTCTTACGTTGAAAGTGTTGCTGGTGTTGCGGCAGGCGGTCGGACCGGTCTGACGGCTGTGACTGTGGGTGTCTTGTTCCTGCTCGCGCTGTTCTTCTCGCCGCTGGCGGGCATGGTACCTGCTTACGCGACGGCCGGCGCATTGTTTTACGTCGCCATCCTGATGATGTCGGGGCTGAACAGCATTGACTGGCGTGACTTAACAGAAGCGGCACCTGTCGTTGTGGTCTGCCTGCTGATGCCGTTAACATATTCCATTGCAGAAGGGATCGCGCTGGGCTTTATCAGCTATGCAGCGATCAAGTTGCTCAGTGGTAAAGGACGCGAGGTGAATATCAGCGTCTGGGTTATTGCCGTGCTGTTTGCAGCTAAAATCATCTTTTTATAATTTGTTTATCGACCAGCGGTTTTTATTCGCTGATTTAGAGGTTCATCGGATATGAGTAATAAGTTCGTCATCACCTGGGACAACATGCAGAGTTACACACGCCAGCTGGCTGAGAAGCTGCTGCCGGCTGAGCAGTGGAAAGGCATTATCGCTGTGAGCCGTGGCGGTCTGGTACCGGCTGCCATTCTTGCGCGTGAACTGGGTATTCGTCATGTTGATACAGTCTGTATTTCAAGCTATGACCACGATCATCAGCGTGATATGAAAGTACTGAAAAAAGCAGAGGGTGATGGTGACGGCTTTATCGTGGTGGACGATCTGGTGGATACAGGCGGTACGGCTGAAATGATCCGTGCTATGTACCCGAAAGCAAAATTCGTTACCGTGTGCGCCAAACCTGCCGGTAAACATCTGGTTGATGATTATGTTGTCGATATTGCTCAGGATACCTGGATTGAGCAACCCTGGGATATGGCTGTGACTTATGTTGATCCAATTGCCAAGCGCTAAGTAAAACAGCTGCCCGGCATTTTTTCGAAAAGGAGCGAACAGGCTCCTTTTTTTGTGCCTGCCGTTTGGGGTAATGGCTGAGAAAACATATACAATATAGCCAGATTTAATGTTATCGCTGTGGTGGCGGTAGCAGGTTCTGAACCGACAAATGCAGGAGTCAATTGTGTCTGAGCCTTCTAAGGTAAACTTGTCTGAAAAATTGTTTGCTCCTCGTCAAACGACCAAAGAAACCTCGAGTCTGGTTAAACTGGCCCATACTTCATCCCAGGAAGTTCATAACGCGCTTGATGGGGACAGTGAAAGCGGCTGGTACCGGGTTCTGCGACGTCCGCAATGGATCTGGCAAGGCGTTGATCCTATTGAAATGGAAAGTGTCTTTGCCAAAATTGCCAGTGCCGAAGCACAACGTACCAATGATGAGCTGCTGGACACAGTGATCGGCTACAAGCCTGGTAACTGGGTCTATGAATGGTCGCAGCTGGGCAGTAAATACCAGCGCTTAAGCCGCGAGAGCCTGGATAAAGGCGACAAAGAACAGGCCGCTAAGCTGCTGCTTAAAGCGAGCACCCATTATGGTATTGCGGCCTATCCGCACCTGAAGGGGGATGAGCTGGCCGCCCAGGCGGAGCTTCAGGCGACCCTGACCTACAAAGATGCCACCGAACTGATGCCGCATCAGGTGAAAACCATTGATGTCTCCTACCAGGGCAAAAAATTTCAGGCTTTTATTCACTTGCCTTGTACCGACAAGCTGTTGCCGACCGTGATTGTCAGTGGTGGTCTGGATACATTGCAGACTGAGCTGTGGCCCTTGTATCAGGATTACTTCGGACCGGCCGGTTTTGCGATGATCACACTGGATATGCCATCGGTTGGCCACAGTGCGGCCTGGCCATTAACCGAAGATACCAGCCGGCTTCATCAGGCATTGCTGCAACAGGTGCGTGATGTGCCCTGGGTTGACCATAACAGGGTTGCGATGCTGGGGATACGCTTTGGCGGCAATGCTGCTATCCGGCTGGGGTTTCTGGAGCCGACACGGCTGAAAACCAGCATCAGTATTGGCGGTATTATTCATGGATTACTGAGCCAGCCTAAGTTGCTGAACAGTATGCCCAGAATGTATCTGGACATGTTTGCTTCACGGATGGGGAAAAACTGGGTGTCTAAAGCAAGCCTGGTTTCGCATATGAGCGCCTGGTCGCTCAAGCAGCAGGGGTTGCTTGCCCGTCGTAAAGTCGACATCCCTATGCTGGGCGTCAGTTTAAAAGATGATCCTGTTTGCCCTGAGACGGATAACCAGCTGATTGCTTTATCAAGCCGGGGCGGGAAAGCGGTGACTGTACCTGCGGCACCTTTGCACGATGGCTACCACAGAGCGATGAGCACGGTAGTCGACTGGTTGAAGGACACACTGTAAAGGTCGCTTTGTCTGGTCCGAGGATGTAAATAATATGTTGCCATTTCATTGGCCTTGTGCGTTAAATGGTCATTCCAACAAGGGATATTTTCAGAAAGTTGCGCTTTTTTTGAACTCCGACTAAGGATGGACATGCTATGCCAACACAAGTCATTTTTCCTCCTCATGGCCGCCTGATGACCAAGCTGACCGCGCTTGGCCCGTATCTTCGCCAGCAGCACTCATCCGAAGGGCATTTTTTCTTCGATTGTCTTGCCAGTTGCATTAATGCCAAGAAAGCACCGGAAGAACGTGAGTTCTGGGGCTGGTGGCTGGAAATGGTTGAAACAGCGGCCGGCTATCAGTATCGCTATTATTTCGGGCGTTATGACATCAATGGCGACTGGCTGGAAGATAAAGTGCCGGCCAAACACCTTGAGCCAGTTCAGCAGACTCTGGATGATTTTTATCAGAAGCTTATCACTTTGCTTGATCAGGAATACTCGCTGACGCTGAGCCCGGCATCGGATCTGTCAGCACCGACTTTATCCGTTTCGGCCTGATTTTAGTATTAAACCCTGAAAAAACAGAAAATGCGCCGCTACCGGCGCATTTTTCTTGTGCTTTACGGTCGGGGTTGATAAAACAAATGCCATTCATCCGCATCCTTTTTGAATCTTCATGGCAGACAATCACGAAAAACACGCCAGTGAGCAAAGTGCTCACCATACAGAGAAAGCTGTAATACAGACCATAGTGGTGAAACTGGGGACCAGTGTGCTGACTGGCGGCACCCTCAAACTGGACCGGGCCCATATGGTTGAACTGGTTCGTCAGTGTGCTCATTTACGACAGCAGGGGCATCAGGTGATTATTGTGACTTCCGGCGCCATTGCTGCAGGTCGCGAGCATCTGGGTTACCCCGAGTTGCCGAAAACCATGGCCAGTAAGCAGTTGCTGGCAGCTGTGGGCCAGAGCCGTTTGATTCAGGAATGGGAACAGCTCTTCAGTATTTATGGCCTGCATGTGGGTCAGATGCTGTTAACCCGTGCAGATCTTAATGACAGAGAGCGTTACCTCAATGCCCGGGATATGCTGCTGGCCTTGCTGGAGCACGGGATTATTCCTGTCGTGAATGAAAATGATGCCGTGGCAACGACTGAAATTAAAGTGGGTGATAACGACAACCTCTCTGCGCTGGTTGGTATTCTGGCCGGTGCAGACAAGCTGTTGCTGCTGACCGATCAGCCAGGGCTGTTTACTGCCGACCCGCGCAGCAACCCGGATGCGGAACTGATACGTGAAGTCCATACCATTGATGAAACCCTGCGTAAGCTGGCCGGTGGCAGTGTCGGTGGATTAGGCACAGGCGGTATGGCGACCAAACTGCAGGCGGCTGATGTAGCCCGCCGGGCAGGGATTGAAGTAATTATTGCTGCGGGCAGCAGACCGGAAGTGATTGCCGGAATAGTGAAGGGCGAGCAACTGGGTACGCATTTCCTGCCGCTGGAATCACCACTGGAAAGCCGTAAGCGCTGGATTCTGGCCGGTCCTCCTCCTGCCGGGGACATTATTGTTGACGCCGGGGCGGCTATGGCCGTGACACAGCGCGGCAGCAGCTTGCTGGCGAAAGGTATTACTGCGGTGAAAGGCGAGTTTGAGCGGGGCGAAGTGGCCCGCATATACAGCGCTGATGGCATTTTGCTGGCCCGCGGCATTAGCCGCTATTCAAGCCTGGATATCGCGAAAATTGCCGGTAAACACAGCCAGGATATCCACAAGGTGCTGGGTTATGAATACGGGCCGGTTGCCGTACACAGGGATGATCTGGTACTGATATAACCAGAAACAGATAATCAACCCCAAGCCTGTTCAGATGGCTTGGGTTGAATTGACTTGGTAGAGACAGACCGACAAAGGGGAACAGGGTGGAATTGCAAGCAATGGGACAGGCAGCCAGGCAGGCTGCTTTTACACTGGCAACGACAGCAACAGCGCAGAAAAATCAGGCGCTGGCGTTTATCGCCGATGAACTGGAAGCCCGTCAGGCAGAAATTCTGGCAGCCAATGAAAAAGATCTGGCTGCGGCGCGCGAAAGCGGCATGTCTGAGGCGTTGCTGGATCGGCTGATGCTGAATGCATCGCGTCTTGCGGCCATCGCCGGTGATGTGCGCAATGTGATTGGTTTGCCGGATCCCGTTGGTGCCGAGTTGGATTCTCGTGTGCTGGAAAATGGTATGCGCCTGAGTCGCCGCCGTGTTCCGTTAGGTGTAGTGGGTGTGATTTATGAAGCCCGCCCGAACGTGACGATTGATATCGCAGCGCTGTGTCTGAAAACCGGTAACGCCAGCATTTTGCGCGGGGGACGGGAAACCTTCCATTCCAATATGGCGCTGGTCAGTGTTATTCAGCAGGCGATGGAAAAAGCGGGCTTGCCTGGCGCATCGGTGCAGTATATTGCCAAACCGGATCGCGAGCTGGTCTCTGAGCTGCTGACCATGGATCAGTATGTCGATATGATTATTCCCCGTGGTGGTGCCGGCCTGCACAAAATGTGTAAAGAAAAAAGCACGATTCCTGTGATTATCGGCGGCTTTGGTATCAGCCATGCCTTTGTCGATCAGTCTGCTGATTTGGTGCGCGCGCTGGATGTGGTGGAAAACGCCAAAGTGCAGCGTCCGTCCGCCTGTAATGCTCTGGATACACTGCTGGTTCATGACGCGGTGGCAGCCGATTTTCTGCCTGCACTGGCAGAGCGCATGAACCAGAACAAAGTGACGCTGGTCGCTGAGGGTAAGGCGCTGGAGATGCTGCAAGGTCAGGCCGCTCAGCTGCGCGAGGCACAAGAGGGAGATTTTGATACCGAGTGGCTGAGTTATACCCTGGGGGTGAAACTGGTGCCTGATGTGGAAGCGGCTATCCGTCATATGCAGGATCACAATGCCAGCCATTCCGATGCCATTCTGACCAATGATCTGATGTCGGCTGAGCGTTTCATCAATGCCGCAGGTTCTGCCGCTGTGTATGTCAACGCTTCAACCCGGTTTACCGATGGCGCACAGTTCGGACTGGGCGCAGAGGTTGCGGTGTCTACCCAGAAACTGCATGCGCGAGGCCCTATGGGGCTGGAAGAGCTGACAAGCTACAAGTGGGTTGGGCAAGCGGATTATCTGTGCCGCCGCTGAGGCCAGGACAGCGCTGAATGAGTAAAATAACCGGTTCAAAGCAACCGGTTATTTTTTGTCTGTCGCATCGTTCTGATCTGCTGCATCGTCCTGGGGGTGTTTATGCTTCAGGTTCTCGACTTCCTGCTGTTTTCGTAACAGCTCCTGGGTTTTGTCATGGCGGCCAAATTTCATATTGGCCGTGTATTTAATGGCGGCAATATTGCTGACCACCACACTCACAATGATGATAGAGATAACCCAGGGATTGAGCAGCCATTCCATCTCAGACCTCACAGATGTTGTTGATGTACTTACTATAAAGCGTATCAAGGTTTGCCAGAATATGCGATTTTCCTGCAACAGGTTGATCGCCTATCACAGTGGCAAGCTGGCTTGGCGTTAGCTGTTCCCGAAGCGACTGACTGACAGGAAAATAGCTGATATGCCAGGGCTCGACAGCGACACCTCCTAAATCAACGGCATAAGGCCGGTAAAAACCAAAACGGCCCATATTGTCCGTCAGCCAGGTGTTGAATGCAGCCTGATGTCCGCCTTCTTCGTATTCCCAGGGCTCTAACTGTAACTGGGTGTCTTGCGGCAGGCAGTTGCTGGCATAGACATCCAGATCCGTCCCCCAATGATGGCGGCTGGCGCCGGGCAGGGCCGACCAGCGTAAAATCGCCCGGATCTTATCCAGCTCGCTCAGACAGCTCGTATCCAGCGGCTGGCTGCAGCTGTCCAATATAGGACGCACGCCGTTGAACTTGTTATTCCAGATCAGCATCTGGCGCTCAAAGGAGCGAAAAGCGCTGGCAATCGTCAGCGCAAACCCGGCGTCAGTGGCCGCCTGCTGTAAGGCGGCCAGCGCAGCATGAACGTCCTGATGAATCAGGCGGTGCTGATACTCACAGAGATGGCTTTCATCCAGCCCTGTGAGTTGCTCCAGCGTCAGTGTGCTTTTACTGAGTGTCATGCCAGGGCTTTTTCCATCACTTTCTGGTACATATCGGTGAGCTTTTCCAGATCGGCCATCTTCACACATTCGTTGACTTTGTGAATGGTGGCATTAACCGGCCCCAGTTCCACCACCTGTGCCCCGGTGCGGGCAATGAAACGGCCATCCGAGGTTCCGCCTGTGGTCAGCAGTTCAGGACGCTTGTGAATCACGTCTTCAATGGCGCAGACCACGGCTTCCAGTAAGGTGCCTTCGTCGGTCAGGAAAGGGTGACCGCTGAAAGTCCAGATAAGATCATAATCCAGCCCGTGGGCATCCAGCACTGAATGGACTTTGCGCTTGATGTCCTCCACCGTCAGCTCGGTACTGAAACGGAAATTGAACTGGACGTGGAATTCACCGGGGATCACATTGGATGCGCCTGTACCTGCAGCGACATTGGCAATCTGAAAACTGGTCGGTGGGAAGTAGTCGTTGCCATTATCCCACACCGCGGCAGAGAGCTCGGCCAGGGCCGGCATCGCTTTGTGAACAGGATTATCGGCCAGGTGAGGGTAGGCAACATGGCCCTGGACACCTTTAACAATCAGATCGCCCGTGATGGAGCCGCGGCGGCCGTTTTTCACCACATCGCCGACTTCATGGGTGCTGGATGGCTCACCGACAATGCACATGTCGATTTTTTCATTACGCGCTTCCAGTGTATCCACCACCCGCGTTGTGCCATTGATGAAGGGGCCTTCTTCATCAGAAGTGATCAGCAGGGCGATAGAGCCTTTGTGATCCGGATTCTCAGCCACAAAACGTTCAATGGCAACTATCATGCAGGCCAGCGATCCTTTCATATCGGCGGCGCCGCGGCCGTGCAGGTAACCGTCAATGACTGTGGGTTCAAACGGCGGCGTGTGCCATTGCGCTTCCGGTCCGGCGGGCACAACATCCGTGTGACCGGCAAACACAAATAAGGGAGCCTCTGTGCCACGGCGCGCCCAAAAGTTGGTGGTATCTTCAAATACCATGGTCTCAATCTTGAAGCCCAGTTTTTCCAGTCGGGCAATCATGACATCCTGACACCCGGCATCTGCTGGGGTGACTGATTGTCGGCTGATAAGGTCTTTGGCCAGGGCGATGACTGGGCTGTCTGACATCCGTGTTTCCTTCTTAATATTGCGTAGTTAATGTGATTGTGAACGTTAAGCAAAAATGGCCTGATACTGATCCGGTTTGAATCCCAGGTGGTAACTTTGGTTGTGAACCAGTAAAGGGCGTTTGATCATGGCCGGTTGTTCCAGCATTAATGTGAGTGCGCTGTCGCGGTTGAGGGTATTTTTCTGCTCGTCACTCAGCTGGCGGAAAGTGGTGCCCCGTTTATTCAGCAAGGCTTCCCAGCCCAGTTCGGCTTCAAAGGCTTCAAGGAGGCTGCGATCCAGGCCGTCAGCACGGTAATCATGAAAACGGTACTCGATGCCTTGCTCATCCAGCCACTTTTTCATTTTCTTGATGGTATCGCAGTTTTTGATCCCGTAGGCGATGGTGCTCATAATCTAACCTGTTTTTCTGTCTGGCAGGAATAATAAAACAAGCCCCTTTTATAACGGGAATGAGCAGGGTTCGCAATGGCAAACCCTGATTGAAATGCGGGATGAGGACTATCTGTCCTGCGTTTGCAGGTAGATGACAGTGGCCGCGGTACGGGAGCCGACGTCCAGCTTTTTCAGCAGGCTTTTGATATGCACTTTCACTGTCGCTTCTGATATGAACAGCTGGACAGCAATATCTTTGTTACGTTTACCCTGAGCGACCAGATGGAGAATTTCTTTCTCTCTGCCGGTTAATGTACTGAGTGGATCGCCGGTGTTGGCGCTGTCTGCCAGATACTGACTGATTTGATGGCTGAATACCTGCTGGCCGGCAACGGCCTGATGCAGTAATACCAGTAGTTGCTCGGGTTCGGTATCTTTCAGAAGATAACCGTCTGCACCGGCTTTGATCAGTGCGCGAATATCACTGGGGTTATCGGAAACAGTCAGGATAACGACTATCGCCTGGCTGTTCTGCTCACGCAGCGCACGCAGGGTATCTAACCCGGAGAGCCCTTTCATATTGAGATCCAGTAAAATCAGATCGGGTTCGTGCTCGCTGGCAGCATCCAGAGCCTGATAGCCGTTACTGGCTTCACCGACCAGCTCAAAACCGGTTTCCAGTTCCAGTAACTGGCCGAGACCGCGACGCATCAAAGGGTGGTCATCAACAATTAAAACCCGGTATGCCGGCGTGTTACTCATGGTTATTATCCTGTGTCTGTAACGCAAATTTCAGTTGAACCAGGCAGCCTTTGCCCGGTGCGCTGGTAATGGTCAGCTGGCCGCCAAGGCTCTCGGCGCGTTCATTCATGATAGACAGCCCGTAATGGGCAGCCTTGCTGTGATCCGGATTGAACCCCTGGCCATCATCGGCAATTTCAACCAGTACATGGTTTCCCTGCTGAAGACAGTCAACGGTTATCGTATTTGCTCCGGCGTGTTTAATAGCATTGATAACCGCTTCTCTGGTCAGGTGGAGCAGGTGAATGTGCTGCGCTGCGGTCAACTGGATTGAGGGCAACTGATTATGAAGCAAAATACTGGCATTGGTTTGATTACGCAGCACGCTCAGCATGTCGTTCAGGGCGTCGCCCAGCTTGCCGGGTTTGACTGACAGGCGAAAGGTATTGAGCAATTCGCGAAGCTGGCGATAGGCCTGCGACAGGCCATTGTCAATATCATTGATCACACCATTGGCAGTTGCCGGTGATGTGGCCAGCTGACGCTTGAGCAGGGTGAGCTGAATTTTCAGATAAGACAGCGCCTGAGCCAGTGAGTCATGCAATTCCCGGGCAATGGTGGCCCTTTCTTCCATCAGCAGCAACTGCTCGTTCTGGACCTGGATCTGATGGGCGTAGAGGGCGCGGCTCAGCAGATGGCCGACACTGATGATCAGTGCCGGGTCCGGACACGGCAAGGTATGCTGCCACCAAAGCGTGCCCAGATGCTGGTTCTCCTGCTTCAGCGCATGATGATGCCAGGACTGATTCTCTGCCGGCTCTCCGGCCTGAAATTCCGTTCGTATACCTTGCCCTTCTTCAACGACCAGCCTGATAGCGGCGAAGCCTTCCAGCTGTATCAGCCGGTCTAGTACCTGGCTGAAGTGCTTGGCCTGAATGCGGTTCATGGATAATAACTGTGCGCAGTCATACAGGGTTTTCAGTGCGTTGTTGGCTTCTTGCAGCCGGTGCGTTTTCTCTTCGACGGTGCGCTCCAGCGCCTGATAACTTTGCCCCAGTTCTTCAGCCATCTGATTGAACGCTTTAGCCAGGGTGCCAAGTTCATTCTGGCAGTCTTCCTGCACCCGAACGGCAAAATTGCGAGACTGTACCTGCTGGCTGGCGATGAGCAGGTTGTAAAGCGGTGGCACAATAAACCGCCGGCTGTACTGAATCGCAAATAACGCCAGCAGCAGTATCAGCCCCAGGCCCAGCCCGGCAATGATGGCCATTATCTGCAGTTTCTGCTTTGAAAATGCTTGTAACTCATAGACAAAGTGATCGATTCGGTCGACAAATTCGGGTACCTGGTGGATAAAAAAATCAGGGTGCTGACCTGTCAGTTCCGGACTGATTCGTTGCCAGTCGTCCAGTATGGCCTGATAGCTTCGGGTCAGATCTTCTGGGGTGGTCAGCCCGAACAGGGAGGTCATCGCTGGGGTCGCCAGCGTCTGGCTGAAATGGGCGATATCCTGTGCATCCGCCTCCCCTTTTTCTGCCAGCTGGAATGCCAGCCGGTAGCTCTGCATGCGCAGCGAACCCGCCAGATTGACGACCTCAGCATCATAACGGCTGGCATTGACAGCAAACATGGTTGCGCCTGTTGTCAGCAGAGAAAGTAACACAATTGCCAGCATGACACTGGCAACCGTTCCCGTGACACTTCCGGCCAGCAGGCTTGACCTTGGCAGGGTATTTGAGGGAGATGAATCCGGACGTTTGGGCACACGTTCTCCTGCTAAGCGTGGGAGGCTTTCCATTTCAATTAGACTGTTTTCGCTGATGGTGAGCATTTTGTGAAGTTAAGCGTTGTACTTTCTTGATCTCAAACAAGCTTAGGCCCGAATTACCTCCTTAGGGGTATGTTACGACCAGAATACCCACAACTAATATATGTCTATACTTTGACTGTTTATCACTGAATGTGTTGCCTTTTAAAGGCAGTGGAACGAATACGTAATTCATATGGCTGATTTAGCACGACGATTCTGGCTCCGGCGAGACAGTGCGCTACAAGCGCCTCGTTTACCCTGGATGATTGACGATCAAGCGTTCACGGACAAGTGTACCCGTTGTCAGGCGTGCCTGAATGCCTGTGAGACAGACATCATTGTGCAAGGCGATGGCGGTTTCCCTCAGGTCGATTTTCAACGTGGTGAATGTACGTTCTGTTACCAGTGTGCACAGGCGTGTCCGGAGCCGTTATTCCGTCCGCGCCAAGACCCGCCCTGGCAGGTCAGTATCACAATGTCTTCTGCCTGTTTAGCGAAACAAGGTGTGGACTGCCGAACGTGCGGAGACGAATGCGAACCTTCGGCCATACGCTTTGCCTTGCAGCCAGGAAAGGTTGCTCAGCCGGTAATCAGTGACGCAGATTGCACCGGCTGCGGTGCCTGCCTGTCCGTCTGCCCAACTCAGGCCATTCAGATTCAGTCTGTCACTAAAGTGGAATAACACGCTTATGAAGCAACGAAGTGCACCTTGTCATTCAGGTTCAGCGGTATCTGCCGGACCCTCATTTCTGCCTGAAGAAGTTCATATTTCCAGTCTGGTGGTGCATGTCAAACCAGAAGGGCTTGTGCAGGTAAAGGCACAGATCAATGCACTGCCACAGGCCGAAGTGTATGGAGAAAGCCCTGTTGGCAAACTGGTTGTGGTACTGGAGACGCCAAGCCACAGAAAAGTGACAGACATTATTGACACTATCAATGCATTTGAAGATGTGCTGACGACGTTTCTGGTATTTCACCAGGTTGAGCAGCAGGGACCTGACTTTGAGGACACACCATGAAAATGACCAGACGGGCGTTTGTTAAAGCAAATGCGGCAGCATCGGCTGCAGCCGTGGCAGGGATCACTCTGCCTGCATCGGCAACCAATCTGATTGTGAGTTCGGATGAAACCAAAATTCACTGGGATAAAGCCCCTTGCCGCTTTTGTGGTACCGGCTGCTCGGTGCTGGTGGGGACGCAGGCGGGCAGGGTGATAGCGACTCAGGCCGACCCAGAAGCTGAAGTTAACCGGGGTCTTAACTGTATCAAGGGCTATTTTCTGTCCAAAATTATGTACGGCGCTGACCGCCTGACAACGCCTTTGCTGCGGATGAAGAACGGCCAATACCACAAAGAGGGTGACTTTCAGCCAATCAGCTGGGATCAGGCGTTCGATATCATGGCTGAAAAATGGAAAGCAGCGCTGAAAGCCAAAGGGCCAACCAGTGTCGGTATGTTCGGCTCTGGTCAATGGACAGTGATGGAAGGCTATGCGGCCTCCAAAATGATGAAGGCAGGGTTCCGTTCAAATAACATTGACCCGAATGCCCGACACTGTATGGCGTCGGCTGTAGTGGGCTTTATGCGTGCGTTCAATATGGATGAACCCATGGGCTGCTACGATGATTTTGAACATGCCGATGCGTTTGTGCTCTGGGGCTCGAATATGGCCGAGATGCACCCTATATTGTGGACGCGTATTACAGACCGTCGGCTCAGCCACCCTCATGTCAAGGTCAACGTGTTATCGACCTATTATCACCGCTCATTTGAGCTGGCGGATAACGGGATGATCTTCCACCCACAGACTGACTTGGCTATCGCGAACTTCATTGCCAACTACATCATTGAAAATGATGCGGTGAACTGGGATTTCGTCAATAAACATACTCATTTCAAACGTGCTGATACCGATATCGGCTATGGTCTGCGCGACGATGATCCTTTGCAAAAAGCCGCTGCGCATCCTAACTCAGGCGTCATGCATAACATGACGTTTGAGGAATACAAGAAATCCGTGTCTGAATACACGCTGGAAAAAACCGTTGAAATGTCCGGCGTGGAGAAAGACAAGCTGATCGAACTCGCCAGGTATTATGCTGATCCGGACACCAAAGTGATGTCACTCTGGACCATGGGTATGAACCAGCATACTCGCGGTGTCTGGATGAATAATCTGGTATACAACATTCACTTGCTGACCGGGAAAATTTCCCAACCCGGCAACAGTCCGTTTTCTCTGACCGGGCAGCCGTCGGCTTGCGGCACCGCGCGTGAAGTCGGTACGTTTGCACACCGCCTGCCGGCGGATCTGGTGGTGACTAATCCTGAACACCGTGCAACGGCAGAAAAAATATGGAAGCTGCCTGAAGGCACTATTCCGCCAAAGCCTGGTTTCCATGCGGTGCAACAGGATCGCATGCTGCGTGATGGCGTTCTTAATGCCTATTGGGTGATGTGCAACAACAACATGCAAGCAGGTCCGAATATCAACAAAGAGCGTCTGCCGGGCTACCGTAGCCCGGACAACTTTATTGTGTGTTCAGACCCTTATCCGACAGCCACTGCCCAGTCTGCGGATCTGGTACTGCCAACGGCCATGTGGGTCGAAAAAGAGGGCGCTTACGGCAATGCTGAACGTCGTACTCAGGCGTGGTATCAGCAGGTGGCTGCACCGGGTGAGTCGAAATCGGATCTCTGGCAAATCATGGAGTTCAGTAAACGCTTCACAATGGAAGAGGTGTGGGACGAGGCTTTGCTCAATAGCATGCCGGAGTACAAAGGCAAGACGATGTATGACGTGCTGTTCCGTAACGGCCAGGTGGATCAGTTCCCGCTGGAGCAAGCGCAGGCGCTTAATGATGATGCCAAAGCGCAGGGGTATTATGTTCAGAAAGGGCTGTTTGAAGAATATGCCAGCTTTGGCCGCGGTCATGGTCATGATCTAGCCCCTTACGATGATTACCACAAAGCCCGTGGTTTACGCTGGCCTGTGGTTGAGGGTAAGGAAACACGCTGGCGCTATGCCGAAGGATCAGATCCTTATGTGCCTGAAGGAAAAGGTTTTTACTTTTACGGTCAGCCAGACGGCAAAGCCAATATTATTTTTGCGCCTTATGAACAGCCGCCGGAAGTACCGGATGAAGAATACGATATGTGGCTGTGTACCGGCCGGGTACTGGAACACTGGCATACCGGCACCATGACCCGCCGGGTACCTGAACTGTACAAAGCTGTGCCGGATGCGGTGTGCTACATCCATCCTGATGATGCGGAAAAACGCAATTTGCGCCGGGGCGATGAAGTCATTCTGACCTCCCGTCGCGGTGAGGTGCGTTGCCGGGTGGATACCCGGGGCCGTAACAGACCACCGGTCGGACTGGTTTTTGTTCCTTTCTTTGATGCCCGGGTGTTGATCAACAAACTGGTACTGGATGCCACTGATCCCCTGTCAAAACAGACAGACTATAAAAAATGTCCAATCAAGATCAGAAAGGCGTAAAGGGAGTCGACCATGAAAATTACATCTAAATTTGCCAGTGGCTTGATGGTCTTGTTACTTGCATTCGGGGCGGCTCATGCCGCTAACGAAGAGCTGGTGGGCGGTAACGGTGGTCTGCATTCGTTACGTGGTCAGACGGAAATTAAAGATACTTTTCCCGGTGAAAACTGGAAAAAGTACCCGAAAGACGGCCAGCCGATTGACAGCGATTATGTGTATCAGCCGCCGCTAATCCCACACACCATCCGCAACTACGAGGTGTCGCTGAATGCCAATAAGTGCTTGTCGTGCCACAGCTGGAAATACGCCAACGAAATGGGGGCGACTAAAATCAGCGTGACCCATTACCGCTCTCCTCGCCACGGGCAGGTTTTGTCAGATGTGTCGCCCAGCCGCTATTTCTGTTTGCAGTGCCATGTGCCACAGGCCGATGCGACTCCCTTGGTGGACAACACGTTCAAACGGGTTGATGCCCTGGATGAAAAATAACGACGGAGCCAGTTATGAATATCATTAAACGCTTCTGGCGTCGTCTGAGTTCGCCGAGTAAAGCGGCAGCGGGTGTGGTGCTGTTTCTGGGCTTTATGGGTGGTTTACTGTTCTGGGGGGCATTTAATACAGGGATGGAGGCCACGAACACTGAAGCTTTCTGCTCTGGCTGCCACGCACCCATAGTGAAGGAGATACGTGAAACCATTCATTACTCAAACCGCTCGGGTGTGCGGGCGATTTGTTCAGATTGTCACGTTCCTCATGAGTGGACAGACAAGATTGTCCGTAAAGTCCAGGCATCGAAAGAGCTGTTTGCGTTTGCGATGGGGACGATAAACACCGAGGAGAAATTTCAGGCCAGGCGGGGGCACCTTGCTCACCGCGAATGGAGCCGAATGAAAAACAACGACTCCAAGGAATGCCGGAACTGTCACCAATTTGACTACATGGATTATTCTGAGCAAGGGTCACGCGCAGTGAAACAGCATTCAGAGGCGCTCGCTTCAGGAGATAAAACCTGTGTGGATTGTCATAAAGGGATAGCCCACCGACTGCCTGATATGAGAGACGTTGAAGGCTGGCAATAAGGAGAGAGCAATGAGTACTCTAGAATCGATTATCTGGCATGTACTTGGCTATGCCGCCATGCCCGTGATTATATTAACGGGCTTTCTGATGGTTGCGGTTGTGTCTTTATGGATACTCTCAATCGGTAAAGATAAACCTGGCCGTTAAGTACAGCCATTTCCCTGACCAGGCGGCTTGTAGCTGATAACTAAAGCCGCCAGCCAGGCAGTATAGAGCGGCAGCCAGTCAGTCAGCAATGCAACAAATGGTGTGTGGCCTGTAAGCCAAATTTCACCCAAGTGAAGTACAGCAACGCAGGCCAAACCAAGCAAACAGATAATACGAAACACATTCCGCCCCATACATATATCCTTTGAAAATCTACGGATAAGTATAGATGCAAATGCTAATTGTTATCAAGTGCATTTGTGGGCTATTTATACATCACTTAATAAAGTGCCAACCAATGAATCCTGCCCAGGATAACACCAGTAGTATCCAAGCTATCGGACTCTGTGTGACGATTTTCTGCACTTCAGTGTGCTCCGACTGAGCCTGAACCGTGGGATCGGGCGCCGTTTTTTCTTTTAACTGCTTCTTACGAAACTTATCCCTTTCGCGCGCTTTGGCCTTTTGCTGTTTTTTATAGAGTTCGATGCCCTTCTGAATCCCTTGTGCGATCAGCTTGGTCTGTTCTTTTGTCTGTCCGGGTTTTTGTGTGGCTCTGGCAATTTGCATCGCTTCAGCTTGCGTTTCTGGTGAGGGTGATTGGGTCGTTTTGTTCATTGCGTGCTCGTTAATGGTAAATGTATCGATTTAATAGCATTTTATACCGTTGTTGTACTTGTGCTAAATGGCTGCATTTTGTAGGAATATTCCTACATATTGTAGTGTTTCACATCAACCAGCGCGCGATTTTTTTGGATCACAAGCTGTAGTAAGTGAATGAAATACCATTAGTTATTATCGTGATATTGAAATTGTTGCTTCTGAAGAAATCATAGTACTTTTCATTGTTTGTTAAATATACGTAAAACCGTGATCAAGATTACAGGTTAAGTAATTAATCCGTGCGTTATAACGCAGAACGAATGTCTGTACCTTTGCCAATTGATCCATATCATTTATTGTCAGGAAAGATAAATATGATTTTCCTGTTTCTGAGCGCCACACGCATGTATTCAATAGATGCTTACGACAGCAATGGTCTGCTTAAACCTTCCGGCTTGTTATGGTTAAGTATGCTGTTCAGTGCCAGGGGGTGGGGAGTATTTGTCATGGCTGGTGTAAGCCGGGCACAAGGTGCTGAGCTGCTCCAGTTGTTTTTTCCTCATACTGAGAATTTGTACTTCTTGATGGGGATAGGTTTGCCAGCCGTGTTCCTGATGTGGCTGAGTGGACTGAGACATAAAAATAACAACATGATAAATGGAGTATGGCGGTACGGCAGATTTGTTTTGCTGCTTGGTTATGCTCTTGATTTAATATTGCAAGTGTACCAACTGACATTGTTAAGAGGCGCCTTTAGCTGGCCGGCAGCGGTTACTTTGCTGGCAACCATTTGGCTAATGGCTTATCTGGTACGAAGTTCCCGAGTCAGACATACATTTGCCAATTAGCCTATGGAGAAAGTGTCAGATGAATGATTTGGGAAGAGGAGTTGTGCTGTTTAGCGCCTTACTTAGCCCTTTGGCAATGGCAGACTGGTTATTGAATGTGAACCTGGAGCTGTCAAGTGCAGGTTATCGTCAGTCGGTAGCGACTTCAATACAGTTGCTACCGGGTGAGGAAACAGTGATCTTCGGTACAACTGAAGGTGAGCAGCGGCGAAAGTTTTTCGGTAGTGCTGAATTACTGGAAGTATCCGCAGAAGAAGTCAAAATTAAATTTAAAATCCAGGAGCAACTGGATGATGGTGCCTGGCGGATATTGGCGGCACCAGTGATTTCGACCGGGCTGGATACACCAGCATCATTTGAGTCGTCGCAAGACGATGAACTGAACTCAGTAAAGCTGCAAGTTGCCGTGATGTCAGCGTAAAGTTTCAGCATATTCTGGAAAAATGTGATAAAAGCGCCTTTTTGGCGCTTTTTGCTTTTTCTCTGCAACATTTTGTCGAAAATGAGCGTTTTTCTGACTTGGCTGCCCATGATCAATATGCTTAACTCAGAGTAAATTACAATATACTTTTCTTCTTGGATGCTGCAATCAGACTGGTTGTATTATCAAAGAGCTGAGTATAGAAAAACGCAATATTGGGAGAATGAATGTGACGCCACAAAGTGCCATTTTACCTGAAGCGGGCCCGTATTCCTTGGTCTGTGTGTTTAACCTTGTAGGAAATAAAGACAAGGTTATACGTCAGTGCCAGGGGCTGCTTGAAGTAGCGGAAAAGCTAAATCAACAGCACGTGAGTGCCTGTATTCACCTAAGCTTTAGTTTCGGCAAAGCGTTCTGGCAACAATTTGAAAAAGGGTGTCCTAACGACTTTGAAGAGTTTGCGCCTTTGGGAAGCGGTGATGTTACTGCGCCATCCACGGGCGGTGACTTGCTGCTTCATGTTCACTCTAATCGGCATGACCTGAATTTTCATCTGCTGAGCAGCTTCATGCAGCCCATAGCTTCGGAAGTGGAATTGATCGATGAAACGAATGGCTTCCGGTATCTGGACGCCCGTGATCTCACCGGTTTTATTGACGGCACTGAGAATCCGAAGAAACAAGCGGCCAGACAAGAGATTGCAATCATTCCTGATGGGCCATTTGCCGGAGGAAGCTTCGTGATGCTCCAGCGGTTTGTTCATAATTTACCTGCCTGGCATGCTGTGAATGTTGCTCAGCAGGAGCAAATTATCGGGCGCACTAAACCAGATTCAGTTGAGCTGGATGAGGTTCCGGCTGACTCACACGTGGGCAGGGTGGATCTGAAAGAAGAGGGGAAAGGGTTAAAAATTGTACGTCATAGTTTGCCATACGGCACTGTGAGCGGTGAACATGGCTTATTGTTTATTGCCTATTGTGCGCAGCAACGAAACTTCCGCGAAATGCTCGACAGTATGTATGGTGAAAAAGACGGGCAGACTGATAAGCTGCTGGATTTTACCAAGGCGGTTACCGGCGCTTACTTCTTTGTACCCTCGACAGAAATGCTGATGCAGCTGCAGGGATGATTTTGATCATTCAATGATGCAAAAATGCCGCCTGAAAAGGCGGCATTTTATTAACTCATACTTTACATCAAGGTGTTTTACTTCTTGATGCGCAGTACAGGTGTTTCACCCACGGTGACGGCGCCGGACAGCTTACTCAGCTCTTTGATTTCATCCATGTTAGAAATCACTACAGGCGTAAGAGTAGACTTCGCTTTTTCTTCCAGTACAGCCAGATCGAACTCAATGATAGTGTCACCCACTTTCACTGTTTGACCTTCTTCTGCTATACGTGTGAAGCCTTCGCCTTTCAATTCAACGGTATCAATACCGAAGTGAACGAACAGCTCTACACCGTCATCAGACTCGATAGAGAATGCGTGGTTGGTTTCAAATATTTTACCGATAGTGCCGTTTACCGGGGCAACCATCTTGTTACCTGCTGGTTTGATAGCGATACCGTCACCAACAATTTTCTCAGCAAAAACAACATCAGGCACATCTTCGATATTTACGATTTCACCTGAAAGCGGGGCGATGATCTCAATAGCACCAGTTTCATTGGTGTCGTCAGAAACCAGCTTCTTCAATTTGTCAAACAGACCCATAGTGTTGCTCCTAAGCGTTGTTATTCTATCTGCAGCTATCTTAGCAGATGGTTTTTTCTGCGATAAATGTCTCTACGTGTGCTTCGATTTCCGCGGCAGTTGGCAGAGCAAGTGCTTGCTCGGCCATCAGCTTCACATCAGCAAAGTTACTGTTACGAATCACTTTTTTGATGCGTGGGATTGAAATCGCACTCATGCTGAACTCATCAAGGCCCATACCAAGCAATAGCAGGGTCGCACGATCATCACCAGCTAACTCACCGCACATGCCAGTCCATTTACCTTCCTTGTGGGAAGCATCGATGACTTGCTTGATGACAGTTAACACTGCGGGTGACATTGGATTATATAGATGAGAAATCAGCTCGTTACCACGGTCAACAGCCAGAGTATACTGGGTTAAGTCGTTTGTACCAATGCTAAAGAAGTCAACTTCTTTGGCTAAATGGTGAGCAATTGCTGCTGCAGCTGGTGTTTCAACCATGACACCAACTTCAATCTTGTCGTCGAAAGCAATGCCTTCTTCACGGAGTTCTGCTTTGTAGGTTTCCAACTCGTTTTTCAGTTCACGAATCTCTTCGACAGAGATAATCATCGGGAACATCACACGCAGCTTACCGTGTGCAGAGGCACGCAGTATAGCGCGCAGCTGAGCACGCAGGATTTCACGACGATCCAGGCTGATACGCACTGCGCGCCAACCCAGGAATGGATTCATTTCTTTTGGCAGGTCCATATACGGCAGATCTTTATCACCGCCGATATCCATGGTGCGGATGATCACTGACTGACCAAGCATGGCTTCTGCCACATCTTTATAAGCCTGATACTGTTCGTCTTCGGTCGGCAGTGAATCGCGGTCCATGAACAGGAATTCAGTACGGTACAGACCAACACCTTCGCCACCGTTACGGTTTACGCCTTCACAGTCTTTTACTGTACCTATGTTGCCGCACACCTCTACCTGCTGGCCATCAAGGGTAATTGCCGGCAAATCTTTCAGTTTCGCGAGTTCATCTTTTTCTGCCTGATACTCATCGCGAATGGTTTTGAACTTTGCCATTTCGTCTGCTGACGGATTAATAACGATTTGGTTATTAATGGCATCCAACACCAGCATGTCACCGTTTTTCACTTGTTTGGTGATGTCGTTCGTACCCACAATGGCAGGTAATTCGAGTGAACGAGCCATGATTGAGGTGTGAGACGTGCGGCCACCTATGTCGGTAGCAAAACCCAGCACGTATTTCAGATTGATTTGCGCCGTTTCTGAAGGCGTCAGATCGTTGGCCACCAGTATCACTTCTTCATTGATGGCACTCAGATTGACTATGTTGATACCCAGTGCGTTTTTCACCACACGATTACCGATATCACGGATGTCGGTGGCACGCTCTTTCAGGTACTCATCATCCAGAGATTCCAGCGTGGTTGCCTGCTCTTCAATGATAGCGTGGATCGCACAGGCGGCTCGTGCTTTGTTATCTTTAATGAAGGCTATGATTTCCTCTTCAAGCTCTTCATCTTCAAGCAACATGATGTGGCCTTCAAAGATGGCTTCCTTCTCTTCACCGAAGGTAATACGTGCTTTCTCTTTGATAACGTTGAGTTGCTCAGAAGATTTCTGACGCGCATTGAAGAAGCACTCAATTTCTTTTTCGATTTGATCGGCAGAAATGGGTGACTTGTCGAGAGTAATCTCTTCTTCCTGCAGTAGCAGCGCTTTACCAAAAGCGATGCCAGGAGATGCCAGGATACCTGAAATCATAGCCTTACCTTAAATTTAACAAACAACTAGGGAAATAATGTACTGCGGCCGATTAGTGCAGCTGGTCCATCAGGGCAACCAGGTGATCAACAGCTTCCTGAGCTTGTGAACCTTCAGCTGAAATGGTGACCACAGTGCCTTTAACCAGGCCTAGTGTTTGCAGTTTGAACAGGCTTTTAGCACTTGCGCTTTTACCATTAGAAGTCACTGTGATATCAGCGTCAAAACCTTTGGCTTCTTTAACGAATTGCGCAGCAGGACGAGTGTGTAGGCCGTTTTCTGCAGTGATCTCAACTTGCTTCTGATACATTTTTCACCCCGATTCTTAATATCGTATTATGTAATAATCACGTAACTGAAAGTAAGCTTAATCCCAATAGCGAAAGCTTGCTAATTTAGGTTCTAATTTCACATTCACTTACATTGATTTAGTCTATGTCTGAAACCCATTCTAAGAGGTTTGTGACCCGGCAAACATCGACCAGGTCAATTTTCACTCTTTTATTTCGATGCTGAAAATAAAAGCGTGGTCGGATTTATATTAAAGCTAAGGTCAAAAAGCAATAAAAAAGCCCCTATTGAGGGGCTTGACTTTAACAAATGCTTATCAAAAATGGCAGTTTTGTGATCACTGTTGGGTTTCTTTTTCTGTAAAGATACCAGCGAACAATGCCGATGAGAGATAGCGCTCACCTGAACTCGGTAGCACTACAACAATGTTTTTACCAGCGAATTCCGGGCGCTCTGCAAGGCGGTTTGCTGCAACCACAGCGGCACCTGAAGAGATACCTGCCAGAATGCCTTCTTCTTCCATCAGACGCTGAGCCATAGCTATCGCATCTTCCGAGCTGACACGCTCTACTTCATCAATCAGAGACAGATCCAGGTTGCCAGGGATGAAGCCTGCGCCGATACCCTGAATTTTGTGCGGAGCCGGTTTGATCTCTTCACCGTTCAATGCCTGAGTAATAACGGGAGATTCGCTTGGCTCAACGGCAACCGTGGTGATGGCTTTACCTTTCTGCTGTTTGATAAAGCGGCTAACACCAGTCAGAGTACCACCGGTACCTACACCAGAAACGAACACATCAATGTCGCCTTCGGTTGCATCCCAAATTTCCGGGCCTGTGGTCTTTTCGTGAATTTGCGGGTTAGCAGGGTTATCAAACTGCTGCAGCAGCAGGTATTTTTCCGGATCAGAAGCGACAATTTCTTCTGCTTTCTCAATCGCACCTTTCATGCCTTTTGGTGCTTCGGTCAGAACCAGGTTGGCACCGAGTGCTTTGAGCAGTTTACGACGCTCCAGACTCATACTCTCTGGCATCGTCAGAGTCAGTTTGTAACCGCGGGCGGCGGCAACAAAGGCAAGGGCAATACCTGTGTTACCACTGGTAGGTTCAACCAGCTCTACACCTTGTTTCAGCACGCCACGTTTTTCAGCATCCCAAATCATGTTGGCACCGATACGGCATTTAACGCTGAAGCTTGGGTTGCGTGATTCAATTTTTGCCAGAACATTGCCTTTGCTGACACGGTTCAGGCGTACCAATGGGGTATTACCAATTGTCAGAGAATTATCTTCGTAAATCTTACTCATGCTTGTCGTTCCTTGGTGACACGTTATCAACAAATGATAGTCAAAGCATAATCGCTGACCACGCATTGGAAAGGAATTTATTGTTATATCTTAGAGTTATAAGAAAAGGTGTGAACTGTGCCGCTTTATTATTCCTTATGAGTAATATGTAGTGACACTGAGAGCATATTGACTGAGCAGAGGTCGCGAGAAGAGAGGAGCAAAAACTCCTCTCAGGCAGAGTTTACTGACGACGGTTGAGCATGGGCTGCCGGTAATGATCAACCCACATGGCTGTTGCGCCGCAAACGGCGACAGGCATGACAAACAGGTTCAGAATCGGTGTCATGGTACACAGCATGACAAGGCTGCCGAAGCTGAGGGATTTGCCGCGACGCTCTTTGAGGGCATCACGCATGGTATTGAAGGGGATCTTGTGGTTGTCGAAAGGGTAGTCGACATACTGAATCGTCATCATCCAGGCACTGAACAGAAACCACAAAACCGGGCCAAGTGTCTGCCCCACCATAGGAATCCATAGCAGTATCAGTAAGCCCAGGGCTTTGGGCAGGTAATACCTCAGCTTGACCCACTCACGGTGCAGGATACGGGGGAGATCTTTGATGATTGCCCCGATTCCGGCGTCAGGCGGCGCCTCCCCAGTCAGCTTGGCTTCCAGGTGTTCGGCTAACAGTCCGTTAAACGGCGCGGCTATCCAATTGGCAATCGTACTGAAAAAATAGGACAGTATGACCAGCAATGCGATGGCTAATAAAGGCCACAGCAAATAAGACAACCAATCCAGCCAACCGGGCAAGCTGGATAGCCAGCCGTTAATCCAGTCATCCAATTGAGTCAGTGTGTATCCGAATGCGGCACCAAAAAGCAGGATATTGATTAATAGTGGAATGATCACAAAACGACGCGTGCCTGGCTGTATCGCCAGAGAAACGCCGCGAAAAAAATAACCTGCCCCGCCAATGGGTGTGGTGTTGTATGTCGCTTTAGACATCGTTGGTCTCCTACTGGATTTCCTGTTGCAATGCCAATATAAGGCGTCAGGATATGGATGCAGGCATAGTAACGGTATCTATAACGACTAATCAATTGGGGCGTATAGTCTCTTAAGTCAAATTTGCCAGCAGTTTGGCGGAAAATTGTGCTCAAATGCACTATATGACATCAATCACAACATTGAACTTCTCTTTCGGATTTGAGTTTTGATACATTAAGGATAATACCTTCATGAGATAGGCTGTTTAGTTCAACAAAAAATCTCAGGTGTGACTCGCTAAGTTGGTCTGCGTCTGAACAGCAATCGTATTCAGACTGAATGGATTCACTGCTTCAGGCCGTCTTTGTCAGGTAAACAAGTTATTCAGAGTATTCATAATGCAGGAATTGCGTCTGGTTCTAATTATTGTGGGAGTGCTGGCTATTTCAGCGCTTCTGTTGCACGGATTGTGGTCAAGCCGGAAGGACAAACCCGCCAAGTTCGGCGAGAAGCCCATTGGCCGACTGGCAGAGGGTAAGGAAAAAGATAATGAAGGCTTTGATCAGGACGGAATAGGTTCTGTCAGGGTTGTTGCCGGTAGCCCGGTTCCGGAAGGAGCAGCAAAGCGGGCCGAGCGAAGAGAGCCTGAGCTGCATTTCGGTGACGAACTGGAGATCGATCCTTTGTTCAGTGCCGCCGCTGATCCTGTTGATCAAGAACGCAAGCCGGCCTCATCCAGTTCGGCGACTGAAGTAGAATCTCATCTGGTAACGCCAACCGAACCGCCAAGGAAAACTGTTCAGGAAACTGTTCAGGAAACTGTTCAGGGATCTGTTCAAGAGTCGACTCAGGCCTTGGTACAGGAATCGGTACCGACGAGAGACCCAGCACCGGAAAACGTCTGGCAGTCAGTGCCGGAAACCATTCACGACCATGCACAGGCTCAGGATTCAGAACCGTCATTCACTGTGTCGGGTGAGGTTTCAGACTCAGGCTCAGATTCTGCACCGGAGCACACATCATCTGCTGCCGAACAGGGTGAAGTGCTTTCACAACAGTCAGAAGCTGACATAGCTGTGGCGCAAAAAGTACAGGCTGAAGAGCCGCCGCCTGAGCCTGATTTCCTGGTTCTGAATGTTCATGCCCGCGGTGGTGAAATGCTGACGGGTGTGAAGTTGTTCCAGTGCCTGGAACGGCATCATCTGATTTATGGTGAAAACTCGGTTTATCATCGCCATGTTGATCTGGCAGGTACCGAGCCTGTGCTATTTACTGTCGCGAACATGGTCAGCCCAGGGTACTTCCCGCAAGATCAATTGGATGAGTTTGCTACACCTGGCATTGCTTTTTATCTGATGCTGCCTTGCCACGGCCGTGCCGATGACAATTTCAATCTGATGCTGCAAACCGTACAACGTATTGCGGATGAGATGGGCGCTGATATTTTGGATCACGAGCGTAATCTGATTACGCCACAGCGCTTGAAAGGTTACCGGGAAAAAGCGAAAAAATACCTGTAACAGGTGTGAATATTGCCCAGAATTTATCAATAACAGGGCCCCGGTTAGGGGCCCTGTGTTTTAGTGTTCAGGAATCGGTAATATGACTAATAAAGGTGAGTGATGGCCCATTGCACTCAGGTGCTACCGCCACAAACAATACCGTCCTGATACCCGCTAGTGATAGCGATAAGAATTGATGTAGGAAAAGAAAAATGACAGACATCCAAGCCAGGCTGATCTCCCTGCGTGAGCAGCTTGCTTATCATGGCTACCGGTATTACGTTCTGGATAACCCTGAGGTTCCGGACGCTGAGTATGATCGTTTAATGCAAGAATTACTGGCGTTGGAAGCTGCGCATCCTGAACTGATTACGACTGACTCACCCAGCCAGCGTGTTGGCGGTGAGCCTTTGGCGGCTTTTACCCAGATCAATCATGAATTGCCTATGCTGTCGCTGGATAATGCATTTTCTGACGAAGAATTGCAGAGCTTCGACCGCCGAATCCGAGAGCGTCTGGCAGCAACAGCTGCAGTGTCTTATTGCTGTGAACCCAAACTGGATGGCCTGGCCGTCAGCCTGATGTATGAAAACGGCGTACTGGTTCAGGCCGCTACGCGTGGCGATGGCACCACGGGCGAGAACATTACCGCCAATGTTAAAACCATTCGCGCCATTCCATTGAAATTACGCGGCAGCGACTGGCCGGTGCGACTAGAGGTGCGTGGTGAAGTCTTTATGCCGAAAAAAGGCTTTGAAGATCTGAACGCCCGGGCAGCAAAAAAAGGTGAGAAAGTGTTCGCGAATCCGCGTAATGCGGCTGCAGGCAGCCTGCGCCAGCTGGATCCGCGCATCACAGCGACCCGGCCTTTGAGCTTTTATGCCTATTCAGTTGGCGTTGTTGAAGGCACGGAGCTGGCAGGCAGCCAGTATGAGCGCTTATGTCAGTTAAAAGAGTGGGGCCTGCCAATGTGCCCTGAAACACGGTTGCTGCATAACCTGAGTGAAGTGATTGGCTTCTATCAGGGGATAGGTGAAAAGCGTCAGGCGCTGAGTTATGAGATAGACGGGGTTGTCATTAAGGTTGATGGTATCAGTCATCAGCAGCAACTGGGATTTGTTGCCAGAGCGCCAAGATGGGCCGTGGCGTATAAGTTCCCGGCACAGGAAGAGCTGACGCTGCTAAATAATGTTGAGTTCCAGGTAGGCCGGACCGGGGCAATTACGCCTGTGGCGAAATTGCAGCCTGTCATGGTTGGTGGAGTCACAGTGAGCAACGCTACGCTGCACAATGCCGATGAAATTGCCCGTCTGGGCGTCATGATTGGCGATACTGTGGTAATCCGCCGTGCTGGCGATGTCATTCCGCAAGTCGTCTCTGTGGTGCTCTCTCGCCGGCCTGATGATGCGCAGGCCATAGTGTTTCCGGAAACCTGTCCTGTTTGCCAGTCTGCACTTGAGCGGGTGGAAGGAGAGGCGGTGACACGCTGCTCTGGCGGTCTGATTTGCCAGGCTCAGCGTACAGAAGCCTTAAAGCATTTTGTATCACGCAAGGCGCTGGATGTGGATGGCTGCGGTACTAAGGTCATTGAGCAACTGGTCGACAAAGAAATGGTCGAAACGCCAGCCGACTTATTTAAGCTGTCTGCCGGGATACTGACAGGTCTTGAGCGCATGGGGCCAAAGTCAGCCCAGAAGCTGGTTGATGCATTCCAGAAGGCAAAACAGACCACCCTTCCTCGTTTTCTGTACTCACTGGGGATTCGGGAAGTGGGTGAAGCGACCGCTGCAAATCTGGCAAAACATTTCTTCACATTGGAAGCCGTAATGGCCGCCACGCCGGAGCAACTTGTTGAAGTGCCTGATGTCGGGGCAATAGTTGCTGCCCACACGCATAATTTTTTCCAGGAAGAGCATAATCGGGCTGTGATCTCTGACTTGTTAAACCAAGGGGTTTACTGGCCAGATATTGAAAAGCCGGCTGATGATGCGGAACTGCCTCTTGCCGGAAAGGTGGTGGTGCTGACCGGCACACTTTCCCAGCTCAGCCGTTCCGGTGCCAAAGAGGCATTAGAGGCGCTTGGTGCCAAGGTTACAGGCAGCGTTTCCAAGAAAACGGATTTGCTGGTTGCGGGAGAAGCGGCAGGTTCCAAGCTGACCAAAGCACAAGAGCTGGGCATTGAAATCTGGGATGAAGCGGAACTGCTGGCCAGACTCGGATCCTGATTGTTTATTTAAGCTGTGAAAATAGATGAAAGCCTGTCTGACTGAGACAGGCTTTTTATTTATTGGTTTGGTGAATAACTTTTTTCGAATCATGTTTTTTATGATCGGATGAAAAGCATTTTAATAGCGATATCAGAATAAATTAATGGAAATTTAACAAAAATGGCATAAGAAGTAAGATCTTACATTTATGTGAAACGATTGTTGCAACATGCATAAAACTACTATCAAGATCTCATTAATGAGATGGTTGTTTTTATAAGTGGTTGTTATTTATCGGTTATTGTTTGGGTTTATTGGTGTTATTGCAGTTTCATGACTAGGATCACTGTTACTGGATAAATTTGCGCTGAATCATATTTTTTTAACGACAAATTAACTTCTGATTGATGTTTTGCGCTGCGAAAGTAGTCTTAGCTGTGAACTTATAAAGTTCTCAACCAAACAAAAATATGGAAATGCAAACTCACTATAAGTTTGACTGACATATTGGGGAGAATCACCTGACGTCAACGGCGGCCAACCATTTTGACGCAGGTATACAGCTAGTTTTTTAGGAGTTTTCCATGGAAAATGTGTTCAAGCGTTCGGTATTAGGAATTGCGGTTGCAGCAGCTGCAACTATGGCTGCATCAGCACAAGCAGCACCAGCAACAGACTCTGTTGATCTTTACGGTCAGATTGCTGTCTCTGTATGGCAATTCGGCGAAGATAAAATCGGTGGTGGTGATGCACCGCTGAAAGTTGAAAACGAATCCCGTTTCGGCCTGCGTGGCTCAAAAGATCTGGCCCGCGGTCCAAATTTGATCTGGCAGCTGGAAGGCGGTGACGTCGGTGATAACGGTGGTAACTCCGGTCTGGGTGTGCGTGATACTTTCGTGGGTGTGAGCTTTGATGACGGCGGTAAAGTTCGTTTGGGCCGTATGCTGACGCCTCTGTATGAGATGATTGACTGGCCGTATTCAGGCCAGCGTGCCGGTGCTATTTTTGACTGGGGCGGCGATGTCGTTGGCGGTGCACGTTACGATCGTCAATCTAATATGGTGCGTTATGACTCAGGCAACTACAGCGGCTTTACCTTTAACGTAGCGGCTGGTCGTGGCGATGAAGGCAATAAAGACTCTAACTTCTACGGCGTTGGTGCACATTATTCAACGGGTATGTTTACTCTGCATGCTGGCTATGAAGCTGGTTTCGACCGTAAAGTAAGTGCATCTTCCGTATTCTATGATGCGTACTTAGCTCAGCAGCCAGGTAACAAACCAACTTATTCCGATGTAGAAGGTGACACACTCTCTGACACCAATGCTTATCTGCTTGGTTTCGAACTGAACCTGGGTGATTTTGGTCTGTACGGTGCGTTCAAAAACGAAAAAGCCGATTACGCAGATACAACCCTTACTGTTGATGGAACTGACATCAGTGTGACTGATTTGGATATCGACCAAAACAGCTATTCTGTTGGTGCAGTGTACAACGGTGTGGCGAACTGGCAGTTTAAAGCCAACTATGCCGCTAACCTGGAAGCTGATGCTAAAGGTAACTCAGTTTCAGGTACGGAAGATTACATCGTTTCTGCTCAGGCGCTGTACTTCCTGGATGACTCTGCGCTGACGTATGTTCGTCCATACATGATCTCGAAAGACGACTCAGACGCTGAGTTCGGTTGGGGATGGGGAGTAGAATACTACTTCTAATTGCTCAACTGCTACTGCCTTATTTCATTTTGGCCGGCCTTGAAGGCCGGTCCTTTTGCTTAGCTGGGTTGGGCAATCATTGTTTAGATAAGCCGTTTAAGACAGCAATGTTAAGGCAAGCAATGTCAGCGTTGGACTGGGATTTCAAAAGCACCTTTAAAGGTGCTTTTTTTATTGCTAACACAAAACCACCGCCTATGGCGGTGGTGATTGTTTTTTCGTTTCAGCGGATCAGGCTTATTTATCCATGTTGCTGATTGCCCAGCTCAGAAATGCTTTTCTGCTCTCAGGGCTGGCTTGTTCAAACCAGTATTTCAGCATGTTATCGACATCAGGATGATTGGGCACTTGCGCTGTATTGGTTGTACCTGGCTGCGATTGTGGCGCATTGTGTAACGAAGCAACACTTTGGGTTTGGTTGTACTCTTTGGTCAATGTGACGTAATTTGGTGAGATATCAAACCCAACGGACAGCGTATCCGACTTAACATTAATAGGTTTGCCGTTATCAAGTATGTCGAAGCTTGGCGATTTATCGTATTGCTGGCCTTGTGCCAGGGTATCAATACGTGGAACCTTAAGTTCCAGTTTGGTATCAGTGGCTTCAAAAAGTGCAACAATAGGGACTGAGTCGTATTTTGTCTTCAGACTGCCCGATTCCATGACAATTTTTCCAATGCGAAAAACGACCTGGTTTTGTCCGTCAGGCAATTCCAAAACAGGCTGATGATTAAAGCCAAGTGAGGAATAACCAGCATCCTGGCCATTGACAACCAGAAGATGGACACCTTTCGGCAGTTCTACATTTACCTGCGCCATTGACGGAGAAGCTAAAGCCAACAGCGCAGATGACAGGAGTAACTTTTTCAGTTTCATTGGGCACATTCCTCAAGCGCTAAGGGAGTTTTTGAGTAGGGTTTGTAAAAATACAGTTTACTGAGGCTGTGAGCGGGGTAAAGCAGTAAAACTGGCAAACTTGTATAATCTGAAGCTGGTCACTCTCGCTACGCTCGATTGCATCAGGTTTTCATCTCTTGCCTGAATAGCAGGTTGAGGATTGGCGTGTCAGTGGTAGAATGCCGCTAATGCTCACTTATCGTTTGAATCATTTAGATTGAAGGTCTTTTCATGACGGTTAAAACTCGTTTTGCTCCAAGTCCAACAGGCTTCCTCCATGTCGGCGGTGCCCGTACGGCACTGTATTCCTGGCTATACGCTAAACACACTGGTGGCGAATTTGTACTTCGTATTGAAGATACTGATATCGAACGTTCCACCCAGGAAGCTATTGATGCGATCATGGAAGGTATGGAGTGGCTGGGCCTGAACTGGGATGAAGGTCCATATTATCAAACCAAGCGTTTTGACCGTTATAACCAGCTGGTTGATCAACTGCTGGCTGAAGATAAAGCGTATAAGTGCTATTGCTCAAAAGAGCTGTTGGATGAAATTCGTGAAGAGCAAATGGCTGCTGGTCTGAAGCCCCGTTACGATGCCAGTCACCCTCGTATTATTGCAGCCAATGCGGCGGCAACTGCAGACTCTCCGTTTGTGATTCGTTTCCGTAATCCGAAAGAAGGAAGCGTTGTTTTTGATGATCATATCCGTGGTCGTATCGAAATCAGCAACAGTGAAATGGATGATTTGATTATCCGTCGAACTGATGGCAGCCCGACGTATAACTTCTGCGTAGTGGTTGATGATTGGGATATGCAGATCACGCACGTGGTACGTGGCGAAGATCATATCAACAATACGCCTCGTCAGATCAACATCTACAAAGCCTTAGGTGCGCCAGTACCTGAGTTCGCACATTGTGCAATGATCCTGGGTGATGACGGTGCCAAATTGTCTAAGCGTCATGGTGCGGTAAGCGTGATGCAATACCGTGATGACGGTTATCTGCCTGAAGCGTTGCTAAACTATCTGGTTCGGCTGGGATGGTCACATGGCGATCAGGAAATTTTCTCTCAGGAAGAAATGATTGAGTTTTTCAGTCTGGACGACATCAGCAAGTCTGCATCTGCATTTAACACAGACAAACTTCGCTGGCTGAATAATCATTACATCAAAACCTGCGAGCCTGAATACGTGGCTAAGCATCTGCAATGGCACCTGGACCATCAGGCTATTGCTACCAGTAATGGCCCGGCTGTTACAGACGTGATTCAACTGCTGGCTGAGCGTTGCGATACCCTGGTTGAGCTTGCTGCTCAGTCTCGCTATTTCTATCAGGATTTCTCCGCATTTGATGAAGCCGCGGCGAAAAAGCACTTACGTCCGGTGGCTAAAGAGGCACTGGAACTGGCGAAAGCCAAAGCGCAAGCCTTGGATAGCTGGAATACTGAAGCATTACATCAATTGATTCAGCAAACCTGTGAGGAGCTGGAGCTGGGGATGGGCAAAGTCGGCATGCCGCTGCGTGTAGCGGTAACGGGTCAGGGGCAATCACCATCGGTGGACGCTGTAATGCATCTGATCGGTAAAGAGCGTGTTGTTTCACGTATTCAAATGGCTCTCGACTATATCGCACAGCGCGAAGCGAATGCTTAATCACCACTGTCATTGAGTGGCTGAGTACAGATAAAGTTTTGAAGATGAAAAGCGGAGGCCAGTGCCTCCGCTTTTTCTTTGGGTGGAGCGCTATTTGTTTTGTCTTTCAAATGTATCTACGCAAACCCAAAAGTTTTGTGCGCCAGCACAGTATTGCATGGCATCTTGTGGGATTTGAGTTGGTGTTCCGGACAATGTATAAGCCAACGCATTAAAGCTTAACGCCATCAGTGCGGCTGTTACGAACATTGCGAACTTTTTCATAGCTCTCTCCTTTTGTGGCGGCACAAAGTGATAGGTGAAAAGAGAATGTTATGGACATATTCTCTGGTTTTCTTTTATCACTTGGTCTTTATCACTATTAGACTAGAACAAGATCATATTTTTCAATTATTAAAAAGAGTCAGAATCTTGTCATGCAAATAGAGTGGCCGAGCGGTGAATAATTTCACTTTGAGCAGGGAAAAGCCGTGTCTTATCTCATCAGTGAGACAGAAGGAAGCAAAGAAGAGAGTAGAAGCGTGTAACGTTTGGGGAATGGCGCTCCCTGCAGGAGTCGAACCTGCGGCCTTCCCCTTAGGAGGGGGACGCTCTATCCTGCTGAGCTAAGGGAGCCTTTCTGAAAATGCAGAAAGGCCATTATACCCAAAAGTGATGAATTATTAAGTAATTAGTATCTGCGATCTGGTTGCTTGGTCAGTAAATCGCCAGGTTGGATACTGGCAGCTAAATCGCTTTGTTGCACACTGCCTTCCGCGGAAGTTTCATAGACGCGGTCGACAACCAGCGTCATGCTGGTTTCAACCATCCGGTTACGGGAAATACCGTACTGGTCGATGAACCCGGCGGTATGCCAGAGCTTTAATTCATCACCCTGTTTTACGCCATGGACTCTGCCGACATTGATCTGTACCTGATTGCCATGTGCATTAATGACTTCAGGCAGACTGGCCCGGCAGGCCAGAGACGATTCCATGTCCAGCATGATATTCCGGCTTAAACGTTGCAGCGCAGCACCATAAGGTGATACCCAGAAGCGGGCGCTTTGAGTATCTACCTGGCTGATGCGGGAAAACGGCCATTCTGCTACTTCCCGGTATTTCCGCTGGGACAGAATTTCCCCCGTTTTGCCGTTGATCACCATGGTTTCTACGGAAAACTGTCTGTTAATTTTGTCATCAGATAGCAGGCTTTGATCAAGCGTGGAGGTCAGATCCGTCACCTGTCCGCTGATAATATATTGTGCATCATAATCTTCCGCCAGCATCATCATAGCGTCGGGATTACCTGGCTGGAGAGGGATCTCACTGGTGCCTGTCACAACAAAGCTCTGCGATTGCTTACCAATCTGCCGCTTAAGTAACTGGGTAAAATCTTTGCCGATTTGGTAAATGCCCCCCAGCGCCGCTTGTTGAGGAACACTGAGCGAGAAATCACTGATCAGCAGGCCTTTCTTGTACTGGATGTTGTGGCAACTTTTTGCCGACGGGTAGATATCAACCCTGGCGGTGACATAGTAATTGCCGTCCTTGGTAAACGCCTTGCTGATCTGCACGTGGCGAACTTCGGTGCCATTGAACTGATAATCCTGCCTGTCTTCCTGAAAGTAAGGCTTCATTTGCGCAAAGCTGGAAAAATCAGCCCCTGAATAGTACATGGCGCGGTAGACAGCGTCTTCAATCGCATTGGTTCGGGCCGATGTTTTACTTTCCAGCAAGATAGCCTGGCCAGTCACTTCAAACCAGGCGGCCTGTAGTGGTAAAGCAGTGAGCATTCCCAGACCCCAAAGGGCTTTCCTGAGCGTCTTTTTCATAGGTTTTCCAATCTCGGGGGCGATTTCGGTACGATAATTGCTAAGTTTTGTGTGTCGTTCAGGTTGAATCACCATGGATTCATGCTGATTAGCCTATCAGCTTTTTGCTGTGCCAACATCCTGAGTCGCTAGCTGATGCATGCAAAGAGTGTTCCCAAAATTTCGAATTGGGAGCGAGGCAATGAAAAGTCGTAAAGTTTTCGAGATAGCGGACGATAAAAAGCCATTGTCTCGTTTCTTCCGGAGCAGGGTAGAATGAAAAAATTGACCATCTTGCTGTTGTCGCTGCTGACAGCATCATGTGCATACTCACCAATTTATAATGGTAAAGAGAGCTATACGGGCAGCAATTTTCTGCTGGCGGAAACGCCTCGCCATACCATGGACTTTTTTATTGAAGGTCTGACCAAGCAGTTGGTCGATTCGAATCAGTACCTGACAGCGAAAACACCGCTGGCCGTGACTTCATTTGTTGATATGCAGCAGATGAATGAAACAAACTGGCTGGGTAATGCCGTTTCTGAAGGCTTCATGTATCACATGCAGCAATTGGGATACACTGTGGTGGATTACAAGGCAACCGGTGCGATACGTGTGACAGCGGAAGGGGATTTTTCCCTGAGCCGTAACTGGAAGGAACTGGCTGCTGAACAACCGGTGGACTATGTACTGACCGGGACAATGCTGCGCCAGGGTGGCGGGGTGTTGATCAATGCACGTGTGATTGGTATGCGCTCCCGCGTCGTGATCGCCAGCGCCCAGGGATTCCTGCCGGAAGACCGGATCGGACGCGATTTGGATACACTCAATAAAATGCGTCTGGAAAACGGTGTTCTGATTCGCTCAGAAGCAACAAAATTTGAGAACAATTCAATTATTTTAAAACCTTAGGAGTCACTATGCGGTTTTGGTGGATGGCTGTTTTGCTGATTACCCTGTCTGGTTGCCAGCCGTTAACAGAATTTCGCGATATCAACTTGCTGACTGCGGTTGGCTACGCTTCAATCAGCGAGCAACGCGGTCAAACCCTTGAAGAAAAACGCATTCGTGCGATGCGGGCTTCGAAAGTGGATGCTTACCGTGAGCTGACCGAGCAGGTCTATGGCATGCGTATCAGTGCCAGGACGGGACTGACAGATCAGCAACTTGATTCAGAAGAGACCGATGGCGCGGTGGACGGCGTGATTCGCGGAGCAGAAGTGATCCGCAGCTACCCGGTAGGCGATAGTTATGTGACTGAAATGCAGCTCGATTTAAATAAAATGGAGCGAATGAAGCAGCAGGGTGAGGTCTATCATGTACCTGCGAATCAGGAAGTGATGTTCTAAATACGCTTTCGTCAGGCAAGGCGGCAACTTTATGCCAGTCAGGTTGCCGCCTTGTCTTTGTCTCTAACTCTTTGCTTCTTCTTTCGGCTTGTCTGCTGACTCATCTATCCGAAAAACGGGAAGTTGCCAGCTGAAACGAATCGCGGCAAGGCGCAGCAGAAACCCTGTCACCAGTGTGACCCCTATCGCAATGTTCTCCGACACACCAAAGTGAAGCTGGGCCATGTAGAGTCCGGCAGCAATAAATGCGACCGAAGCGTACAGCTCTTTGTGAAGCACTAATGGCGTGCGACGGCAGATCAGATCCCGAAGCAAACCACCAAATACACCCGTTACCACGGCGGCAACCAGACAGATGATCACAGGTTGCCCCATATTCATGGCAACCCGGCAGCCCAAGATGCTGAATACGATCAGACCTAATGCATCTAAAATAACGAATATTTTATGAAAGCGAACCACCAGAGGCGCAATCCAGGTGGTGGCTAACCCCGCCAGGCACGTGATAAGCAGATACTGCGGGTTGGCAATCCAGTTCAGGGGATAATGACCCAAGAGTATGTCCCGAACCGTCCCGCCGCCTATGGCTGTTGCACTGGCAACCAGCATCACACCAAACCAGTCCATGTGGCGCTTGCCGGCAGCCAGAGCGCCTGTCATCGCTTCTGCGGTGATCCCGACAATATATAAAATGGTTAATAGCATGAAAATCAGACTCTTAGTGAATAGGGATAAGGTATTGGGCGCAATGGTAAATGTGATTCAAGTCAATATCCAATGAAATTTTTGAGTGGTTTCATTAGCTGACGTAATTCTGACACCCGAATGCCAAACAGATAGCCTTGCAAGCCATTCTGGCTGAGAGTGTCTACGAGATGGGAGTGAACAGTTTGAATGCTACCAGTTCGGCCTTGATTTATAACGTTTTTGCACAGAGACAGACATAGAGCACATTAGTGTCAAATAACTGACGGGTAATGGTCGGGGGGATTCAGGCTTTCAGGTTCGTGCCTAAGGAACGCAGATTCTGTGCAACACCTTCTTTGTTGTATGTCTGGTGATGACCCAGGCTCTGCTGGAACAGATTGTTAAGTTTGTGGAAACTGAGCTGCGCACGCTGCAAAGCGGCACCGTTAATCTCGTTCTGGCTTCGGCATTCGTCAACCAGCGCCTGGATGGCTTCCACTTGACGGGTAAGCTCAGGATTTTCTTTCAACTGACTGCTTTGCGAATGTCGGGCGATTTGCTGATCCTGAAGCTGGATTTTATCGACCAGTGATTTTTTGTCACTGGCATGCCGGGTAATGTCGCCAGCCTCACGGTTCACAATTGACGCCCTTTCCTGCTCTAGCAGGCGTAACAGAGCCTCAAGCGTGGCATGTTGCTGGGCAAGTAATTGTTCTATGGTTGGCGACATGTTTCTGCACTCCGGCGCTGAATCTGCAAGCTATGGATAATATCAGAGCCCGCGTAATTCGTCCTCAAATCGCAGCATATTGCTGGCCAGCCGATCCGCATCAACCTGGTAGGAACCATTGCTGATGGCATTTTTAATCGACTCGACCTTGTTGCGATCAAAGCTCGGTTCAGCAGCCAGTTGCTGATGAATTTGCCCGACCGCACGTGCCTGCGAGCTCAGTGAGACCGCATCCCGAGGCGTGTGACCAGACTCTTCTCTGGCCTCGGTCCTGCCTTGTGTGTTGTTCGTACTGCTACTGTTGCGCAGGTTGCTTAACAGCTGACCACTACGCAGGGAATCAATACTTGCCATAATCGTGTTGCCTTTAACAGATATTCATCGTTGATGCCCTGCTATCGGCAAGGCTATGACTAACTTTAGCATTTTTTTCGTTCAGTACTTCACTGTGACTTCACCAACTGCGGTAATGGTCGCATTGATAATGCGGCGTGATTTATTGTTCTGCACCCGTATGTCTTCACCCAGAGAGCCATCGGAGAGCGCTGTCCCCTTAGTTACTATGTTCAGGCCACTCTGGCCTGCTCTGATCAGCACGGAATCGTTACGGCATACCAGGCAGATATCATTACCCAGCACAGCCTCACCCATGTTGATATTACGTTTTACTGTCGAGCCGATGATTTGCTCAGGGTATTCGAACACTATGCCTCTCTGATAACGACTCTCAACCTGACGTACCTGCAAGTCTGAGTCGGCAATGACTGCGCCGCGGGCCAGTGGTCTTGCGGCAACGACTCTGGGCAGCAAGAGGGAAACCTGCACCGGTACGTAAACCTGCCAATTTGTTGAAGGGCAGCTGACCAGAACGGTGACATTGCCGGTCAGAGACTGCTTACCCGGCACAGACGTATCAAGTGCGTCTTGGCAATCACCAATGCGTAACCGGTTATCCAGCTCGGAGGCTGTAATGTCCAATTCTCCGCGCTCTGGTTTGTCCACCAGGCTTCTGATGTGATCCGCTGCTGCCTCGCGCACATTACTGAGCATATTATCGCTAGCAGCAATTGCATTCATGCTTAAGAAACCGCACAGTATGCCGATAAAGATTAAACAGAGTGTAAATTGTGTTCTTCCTGTCACGCTTTTCGCTCTTTTTATGTCGCTTTCTGGGGCTACAATTGCCCCATGATAGGGGATTTTGACTCGGATTACCCGTTGATCCTTCAAGATTGTCTATTTTTACAACAATTCATTTCGACAACTTTGGAGTCACGTTATATGTCGGGGATATTGGATTCTGTGAACCAGCGCACTCAGCTTGTGGGACAAAACCGTCTCGAGTTGCTGACCTTCAAGCTGAACCGCCGCCAGCGCTACGGCATTAATGTCTTCAAGGTCAAAGAGGTACTGCAGTGCCCTAAGCTCACAGCCATGCCGAATCTTCATCCGCTGGTGAAAGGGATAGCCCATATTCGTGGTCAGACCATTTCTGTGATTGACATGAGCCTGGCAACTGGCGGACGTCCGATTGAGAGCACAGAAAATTGTTTTGTGATCATCTCCGAGTTTAATCGCTCTGTGCAGGGTTTTTTGGTGTCTGCTGTTGAGCGAATCATTAATATGAACTGGGAAGACATTCTTCCGCCTCCTAAAGGTGCAGGCAGTGGTAACTACCTGACCGCGGTGACAGAAATTGATGGTGAATTGGTCGAAATTCTGGATGTGGAAAAAATCCTGGATGAAATTTCTCCAAGGCACACGGAAGTGTCACAGACATTGCGGGATGAGATGATTCGTGACAATCCGGTCACTCGCCGCGTACTGGTGGCTGATGACTCCAGTGTGGCGCGTAAACAGGTGCAAAGGGCAATTGAATCAATCGGTTGCGAGTGCATTCTGGTGAAGGATGGTAAAGAAGCCCTCAACAAGCTCCGTGAAATGGCAACAGAAGATAGTATCTATAATCAGCTTGATTTAGTGATTTCTGATATCGAAATGCCTGAAATGGACGGTTATACCCTGACGGCGGCCATCAGAAATGATGCCAAACTAAAAGATTTACATGTTATCCTGCACACCTCGTTGAGTGGGGTATTTAATCAGGCCATGGTAGACAGAGTCGGTGCTAATGCGTTTATTCCCAAGTTTAATCCTGATGAACTTGGCGCAGCAGTTAAAGCGGCCATGCCTGAATAAACTAACGTTAGAGTAGTAGATGACAGCCATAACAATTAAAGACCAGGAATATCGAGATTTTTGCCGTTTCTTGGAAGGTCAATGCGGTATCATTCTTGGCGACAGCAAGCAGTATCTGGTTCGGAGTCGCCTGAGTCCTTTGGTCAACCGCTTTGGTCTGGCGTCGCTCTCTGAATTGTTGCAGATTGTGATCAGTGGCCGTAACCGTGAATTACGGGTCGCGGCAGTTGATGCCATGACAACGAATGAGACACTGTGGTTCAGGGATACCTATCCGTATACTGTACTGGCCGACAAGATCCTGCCGGAACTGGCCACGAATAAGCGGCCGGTACGCATCTGGTCTTCCGCAAGCTCTTCAGGCCAGGAGCCATACTCCATTGCCATGACAGTACTGGAAACACAGCAGCGCCGCCCTGGTATGTTGCCACTGGGCATTCAGGTGACTGCCACAGATATTTCGCAAACCATGCTGGATATGTGCCGGACGGGTGTGTATGACGCTCTGGCGTTAGGCCGTGGCCTGTCCCCGGAGCGCCGGCAAGCGTTTTTCGAACCGATTGGCGACGGGCGGATGCGAATTGGCAGCAAGGTAAAGCAGATGGTAAATTTTCGTCCGCAAAACCTGAAAGACAGCTACGCGTTGCTCGGTAAGTTTGATGTGATTTTCTGCCGCAATGTCCTGATTTATTTTGCGCCAGAGATGAAAGCGAAAGTGCTCAATCAAATGGCGGCCAGCCTGAACCCAGGCGGTTACCTGCTGCTGGGCGCATCTGAGTCTCTGACCGGACTGACTGACAGGTTTGAGATGATCCGCTGTAACCCGGGTATTATCTACAAGCTGAAGTGATGCCGTCGTAGTCGAGCCGACGCATTAGAACTGATGCATGAGAACAGAAGTATTAGAACAGAGGGGTCCGTAATGGACCCTTTTTTGCGTCCCTGCATTTGTGCTTTGCCCCCGCAAGACTGCCGGCATCGCCTCCTTTCGTTCCGCTATCACACCATTTTCAATATTGGCACGCCCTTTGCAGATAAATCAGTAAGTGATTCAGGAGGCAGACGATGGCCATTTCTTTTGATAAAGCATTAGGTGTGCACCAATACACAGTTGGTGTCAGGGGTAAAAGGGCTGAAACCCTTGCCAGTAACATCGCTAACGCCAATACACCCGGTTATAAAGCAAAAGACATGGACTTTCAGCGCGCGCTGAATGCGGCAACATCAGAGGCAAAAGTTGGCCTCAGCCGTACCAATGAGCGGCATATTGCTGCCTCCACCAAAGTCATGGGTGAACAGAAGTACCGTGTGCCCGATCAGCCGGATACCGGTGATGGCAACACGGTCGATGCTCAGTTGGAGCAAAACCTGTTTATGCAAAACGCGCTGGAGTATCAGGCATCGCTGGATTTTCTGGGCTCGAAATTCAGTAATCTGAGCAAGGCATTAAAAGGGGATTAATAAATGAGTTTGTTTAACGTTTTTAATGTCACCGGTTCGGCAATGAGTGCGGAATCCGTACGTCTGAACACCACGGCCAGTAACATGGCGAATGCCAACACCGTCAGCAGCTCTGCGGCACAAACGTACAAGGCGCGTCACCCTGTGTTCGAGGCGGCGCTGCAAAGTGCCAGCTACCAGCGTGAAGAAAGTGTTCCTGTAAGGGTGAAAGCCATTGTCGAAAGCCAGAAGCCTTTGACGGCGGAATATAACCCGGCACACCCTTTGGCCAATGCCGAAGGCTATATCTATAAACCGAACGTTAACGTGATGGAAGAGATGGCGAACATGATCTCGGCTTCACGTTCCTATCAAAGCAATGTTCAGGTCGCAGATGCCAGTAAGCAGATGCTGATGCGAACACTGCAGATGGGCAAATAAGGGTAGGGAGTAACTGACATGACCGGTATTAAAGGCACAGGTCAAAGCCCTTTGTCCTATATTGACCAGCTTAAGAGCATGCAGGAGAAAAAACTGCAGTCTGAGCAGAAAGTAACTGGACAACAAGAGCTTAAGCAGGAAGATTTTCTGTCATTGCTGACCAAGCAGATGTCGCAGCAAGATCCGTTCAAACCTGTTGGTAATGATCAGATGATTGCGCAGATGGCGTCGTTTGCCACAGTTGACGGCATCAGCAAGATGAACGAACAGTTTGGTGGCCTGAATGCTGCCATGACATCCAATCAGGCCCTGCAGGCATCTTCTCTGGTCGGCCGCGATGTGCTGGTTCCGAATCCAACCGGCTCGAAATCTGCCGAAGGTGGTGTCGCGGGAATGGTTAAGTTGCCGCAATCGCTTAATAACCTGATTGTTCGGGTTGAAAATGCGACAGGCGAGCTGGTACGCAGCTTTGATTTAGGCTCTAAGCCTGCCGGTGATCATCGCGTGGCATGGGACGGTAAAGATGACCGCGGCAATATGTTGCCTGCCGGTAAGTATCAGCTGAAAGTCAGCGGACTGGCCGACGGCAAGAACTCAGAATTTGACGTTTCGACTTACGCCAACGTGAACAGCGTGCTGCTGGGCAATGGTGACGGTAATGTCATGCTGAATCTGGCTGGATTTGAGTCCCCGATTAAGCTGGCTGAAGTGCTGGAAGTCGGCAAGGCATAACGCCGGACGCATTAATAAATCACCAGCGACATCAATAAGGTGTGGCTGGTGAACAATAAGTACGCTGTACACAGAATTCAGGAGAGTCACCTATGGGCTTTAATGTCGCACTGAGTGGACTGGGCGCCGCCCAGAAAGATTTGAACACCACAAGTAACAACATTGCCAACGCCAATACTTACGGCTTTAAAGAGTCGCGGGCCGAATTTGGTGATGTGTATTCAAACTCTATTTTTTCCAACACCAAAACCACTACAGGTGGTGGTGTCCAGAATTCTGTGGTTGCTCAGCAGTTTCATGAAGGTTCCAGTATTTATACCAACAACCCGATGGATTTGCGTATTTCCGGTACCGGCTTTTTTGCCGTATCAGACCAGCGTCTGGAGCCGAACAATAACAGCCTGACCCGTAACGGTGCTTTCCATCTGGACAAAGATAATTACATTGTTAACTCAGAAGATCAGTTCTTATTGGGATACGGTGTGGATCAGGAAACGGATCAGGTGGTCTCTTATGAACCACAGGCACTGAAAGTGCCGGATCAATTTGGTCAGCCGAAAGCCACCAGTCAGGTCGAGATTGGTGTCAACCTGCCTGCTAACGGCGACCCGAAAGACATCAATCAGTTTAACTTTGAAGACCAGGATACCTATAACAAATCCACTTCTGTCACCATGTATGACTCCTTAGGTCAGCCATACAAAATGACCAGTTATTATGTGAAGGACAATACGCAGCCAAATCGCTGGGCGACGTTTTATACCGTGACGGATGCCGACGGTGAGAAGCCGCTGGACATTGCCGACGGTGAGGCAACCAATGTCGCGGGACATACCGGCGCACTGGTTGATTTTAACTTCGACGGAACAGTCGCCCAGGTAAATGGCGGTAACCCGATGATTTCTGAAGCTTTCAGTGCGGCTGGCCTGAGCATGAACGGTGCGGATGGTTCACAGACGCTGAACTTTAACTTTGATGCCCCTACTCAGTTTGCGGCGCCGTTTGAAGTGCGTAAGTTCAGTGAAAATGGTGCCACCACAGGTTATCTGGCCAAAGTGGATGTCGATGCCAAAGGCTCTATTGTGGCAACCTACAGTAACGGGGAAAACATTACCCTTGGCCGTGTCGGTATGGTTCGTGTTCCGAACGAGCAGGGGTTGCTGTCTAAGGGCGGTACTCAATGGGCGGTAAGCCAGGAGTCGGGTGCTGCTGTTTGGGGGGAGGCGACCTTCGGTGCGTTTGGTTCGGTGAAAAGCGGTACGCTGGAGCAGTCAAACATTGATATGACTCAGGAGCTGGTGGATTTGATCACCGCGCAACGTAATTTCCAGGCCAACTCCCGTGCCCTGGAAGTGGACAACAGTCTCCAGCAGACCATACTGCAAATTCGTTAATCTCATCTCGTCTGACATTGCCGCCTGAGCCTCTGATGGCGGCAATGTTTGTCCGACACCTGTCTTTCAGAAGCCATTTCTTTGGCACCTCGCTGATTTCCCATCTTTGTTATGGCAAGCATCTCTCACTAATTACCTGATCTTTCGCTGTTTCATGACTGTTTTTCAGCCATTTACCAATGTGGTACGTATATTGCTTCTAAAGCTGCAGTACTGATTGGGAGACTCGAAATGGATCGTGCACTGTACCTGGCAATGAGCGGCGCTAAACAAGATATGTATGGCTTGCAGCTTCATGCCAACAACCTGGCTAACGTTCGTACGACTGGCTTTCGCGCTGATTTAGAGCAGGCGCGGAGTATGCAGGCGTTTGGCGAAGGCATGCCGTCCCGTGTGTTTTCCATGACAGAGAGGCCGGGGCAGGATTTTGCCCAGGGGGCAGTGATGACAACAGGCCGGGATCTGGATGTTGCCGTAGAAGGTAACGGCTGGCTGGCGGTATTGGATGCCAGCGGTCAGGAAGCCTATACCCGTGCCGGTCACCTGAAAATCGATCAGACAGGCTTGCTGCAAAACAGCAATGGCAGCCTGATGGTCGGTGAAAATGGCGGCCCGATTTTTATTCCTCTGCCAATCAGCAAAATTGAAATCGGTAAGGATGGCACTGTTTCGGTCCGTCCTCAGGGCGCACCGGCCGATGCGATGGAAGTGGTTGATCGCATTAAAATGGTGAAGCCGGACAACAGTGAAGTTTTTAAAGACGTTGATGGCCTGTTCAAATCCAAAGTGCCTGCGCAGTTATTTGACGCCGATGCTGAGGTGACTCTGCTGAGCGGTGCGCTAGAGGGCAGTAACGTGAATGCCGTGGGTGAAATGACCAGCATGATAGATCTTCAGCGTCATTTTGAAATGCAAGTTAAGTTAATGAAAACCGCAGAGGAAATGGACCAGGCGTCCTCGTCTCTGCTGCGTTTGGGCTAATTAGGAAAGGAATAACACATGCATCCAGCATTATGGGTCAGTAAAACCGGTCTTGACGCTCAGCAAACAAACATCTCGACCATTTCGAATAACCTGGCTAACGCCTCGACCATAGGCTTCAAAAAGAGCCGCGCAGTGTTCGAGGATCTGTTTTATCAGAACATCAACCAGCCTGGCGGCCAGTCCACTCAGGATACGACCTTGCCATCCGGTCTGATGCTGGGGGCGGGTTCAAAGGTGGTGGCAACACAAAAAGTGTTTACTCAGGGTAATACCCAGACCACCAATAACGCCATGGACATGATGATTGAAGGCGATGGCTTCTTTCAGATCCTGCTGCCGGACGGCAACATAGGCTACACCCGGAATGGTCAGTTCACTATCAATGAAGAAGGCCAGATGGTGACCTCAGGTGGCGGTTATTTGCTGCAGCCTGAAATTGTGGTGCCGGAAGATGCGGTCAGTATTACTGTCGGTACAGACGGTGAAGTGTCTGCCCGTATCCGTAACCAGCAGGAAAGCCTGGTACTGGGCCAGCTGACCACGGTCGATTTTATCAACCCGGGCGGTATGGAGCCTATCGGTCAGAACCTGTTCCTGCCAACCGGTGCGAGCGGCGATCCGCAGGAAGGCGTGCCAGGTCTGGAAGGGTTTGGCCAGATCCGCCAGTCAATGCTGGAAACGTCCAACGTGAACGTGACTGAAGAGCTGGTCAATATGATTGAAGCTCAGCGCGTGTACGAAATGAACTCCAAAGTGATTTCAACCGTTGACCAGATGCTGAGCTATGTGAACCAGCAGCTTTAATTAAGAGTGGGGTCTAAGATGAAAAATTGGTTGTTGACTGCTTTAATACTGACGCTGACCGGTTGTGTCCAGATGCCGGAACAACAGGATGAGCTGACACAGGCGACGACCAATGTCGATGCCGTAGAAGGGAATCAGGATTCATCGGGCGGTGATTTGATTGACCTTGTACGTCGTCGTGATGACCCGCAGGCCGGCGACCCGGCCTGGAGCAGTGTTCGCCCGCAGGATAAACCGGCCCATTACGCCACGGCGACCGGTTCTTTGTTCAGCCAGGCGCTGGCGCAGGATATGTATGATGATACCCGTCCGCGCGGGATCGGTGATATTGTGACCGTGATGCTGGCTGAGAAAAACAAAGCGAATAAAAGTGCCAGTACCGATCTTGACAAGTCGACAGATCTTACCATGGACCCCCTGACACTCGGCGGCAAGCCGCTGACGATTGGCGATCGTGACATCTCTTACGATGTCAATAACTCCAATACCTTTTCAGGCAGTACCTCAGCCGACCAGAGCAACAGCATTCAGGGCTCAATTTCAGTCGAAGTGGTTGACGTATTGGCGAACGGTAATCTGCTGGTGCGCGGCGAGAAGTGGTTGACACTCAACAGCGGTGATGAGTATATCCGGCTGAGCGGCACGATTCGTCCTGACGACATCACGCAGGAAAACACCATAGAATCGACCCGGATTGCCAATGCCCGCATTCAGTATTCCGGCACCGGCGACAGGCAGGATGTACAGGAGCAGGGCTGGCTGGCCCGGTTCTTTAACGTCAGTTTGTAAGCCATGTATTTCCCTTTAACCGCCACCCGACGATGAGAGTATGACAGTGACCAGACAAATGCTATGGGCAGGACTCGCCCTGTTGATGGCTTTCCCTTTGCAGGCCGCCCGAATTAAGGATGTCTCTGAAGTTGCCGGGGTGCGGAGTAACCAGTTGTCAGGTTACGGTCTGGTTGTTGGTCTGCCGGGAACCGGGGAAACCACGCCATTTACCGACCAGAGCTTCAATGCCATGTTGCAAAACTTCGGCATCCAGTTGCCGGCAGGCACCAAACCCAAAACCAAGAATGTGGCCGCTGTAGCTGTCAGCGCGACCTTGCCGCCTTTCACCAAGCAAGGTCAGCATATTGATATCACTGTCTCTTCTATCGGCTCGGCGAAAAGCCTGCGCGGCGGCACCTTGATTCAAACTTTCCTGCGCGGCCTGGACGGTAAAGTCTATGCGGTGGCGCAGGGCAGCCTGGTGGTTGGCGGCTTCAGTGCCGAAGGTCTGGACGGTTCTAAGCTGGTGGGCAATAACCCGACGGTCGGCCGCATTGCAAACGGCGCGATTGTCGAGCAGGAAGTCCCTAACCCGTTCAGCCGCGGCGATCATCTGACTTTTAACCTGTTTGAATCTGATTTCACCACAGCGCAACGGATGTCAGATGCCATCAATCAGTTTCTCGGCCCTGATATGGCCGCGCCCATTGATGCCACTTCGGTACGTGTACGTGCGCCGCGAGATGTGAGCCAGCGGGTGGCTTTCCTGTCGACTATCGAAAATCTTGAATTCGACCCGGCCGAAGGCGCGGCGAAAATTATCGTGAACTCCCGTACCGGGACAATCGTTGTCGGGCAGCATGTAAAGCTCAAACCGGCAGCGATTACCCACGGTGGTATGACAGTGTCGATCCGGGAAAATCCTACTGTCAGCCAGCCCAATCCATTCTCCGGCGGCGAAACTGTGGTGGTACCTGACTCTCAGATTGAAGTGACGGAAGAAGACTCCCGGATGTTTAAGTTCAATCCGGGGATTACCCTGGATGAGCTGGTACGCGCGGTCAATCAGGTGGGGGCTGCGCCTTCCGATCTGATGGCGATTCTGCAGGCACTGAAACAGGCTGGTGCCATTGAAGGCCAGCTGATCATTATTTAATTATGGCTGGCACCTTGTGTGAAGGTGCTGATGGAAAGACCATTACAGGCAGATAACTGACGATGAAACCGACGGACCCAGGCTTTGTCAACGACCTTGCTAATCTTGACAGACTTCGTGCTGGCATCAAAGGCAAAGGGGATACGGAATCTTTGAGAGCAGCAGCAGAGCAGTTTGAAGCCCTGTTCACTCAAATGCTGTTTAAATCGATGCGTCAGGCCAATGAAGCCTTTGAGTCTGATCTGATGAGCAGCTCAAACACCAAGTTTTTTGAAGAAATGCGCGACGAGCAAATGTCCAGTGAACTCAGCGCCCGCGGTTCGCTTGGTCTGGCTGATCTGATCGTAGAACAGCTCAGCGCATTAGAGCAGCCACCGGCAACACCGGAAGAGCAGGCGAAAGCGGCGCAAGAAAAAGCCGCCGGTTTCGAGGCCATTCAGCAGTCGCGTCAGGTGTCTGCCGATGATGTGCTTGCTAAAGTCTTCGCTGCCAAAGATACAACAGCTATAGACACGGCGGCTAAAGATAAGATTGCGTCCGCGCCGGAACAAGCGGCGATACCAGCAGCTTCTGCCACCACGCCAGCTGATCTTGTTCGTTCGCCACTGCGCCAGCCGCAGGAAAAACCGTTTTCCTCGCCGGAAGATTTCGTGACCCGTATGCGTCCGTTTGCTGAAAAAGCGGCAGGCATGCTGGGCACCGATCCGGCAGTGCTGATTGCGCAGGCGGCACTGGAAACCGGCTGGGGTAAAAAAGTGGTTAAAAATGCGGCAGGTGACAGTAATAATCTGTTCAACATCAAAGCGGACCCACGCTGGGCCGGCAATAAAGTGGCCACTCAGACGCTGGAATATCATGACGGCATTCCGGTTCAGGAGCGGGCGGCATTTCGCTCTTACAATAGTTATGAAGACAGCTTCAACGACTATGTCCGTTTTCTGAATGACAACCCGCGTTATTCAGAGGCACTGGCCTCGCCGCAAGATCCGCGCCGTTTTATCCGTAACCTGCATCAGGCCGGTTACGCAACCGATCCGAAATACGCTGATAAAATCATCAATGTGATGGAGTCAGTGAAAAAGCTGATGAAATAAGTGTCATTAAAGTCACTGGATCCCCGGCGAGCGGGGATGATAAATGTCACTAAAATTCATTGATTTAGTGTTATTCCCACGCAGGCGGAATTCTCAGATCACGGCATGTCAGCGATGTGCCGAGCCGATGTCGCCAGCGGTTTTCCAGCAAAACTTCTTGCTCCCCCTTTCCGGCAACGAATTGCCCATTTCAGGCTACCTGCCTTTGTAACTACATGAAAAATAAAAACATAAATATTGGAATGATTTTTGCTTATTAATCTCCAGTAAAGTAACTCCCCCGAGGTTTTCTGGAGGCGCAATGGCGTTCGATTTGCTCAGTTTGGGCTCTCAAGGTGTGTTAACAGCGCAAAGGCAGCTGAATACCACCAGCCATAACATCAACAACGTCAATACGGATGGTTACAGCCGCCAGTCTGTGGTGCAGCAGACCAACGATCCCCTGTGGTGGGGCGGCAATAACTACGGCACGGGCGTACACGCGGCAGAAGTTCGCCGCGGTTATGATCAGTTTGCCACTAACGAGCTGAACCTCACCACGACCAATCACAGTTACGCCACTGAGCGCGACGGCCAGCTGGAGCGGCTCGATAAGCTGCTGGCAAACAGTGCCAGTCAGGTGCCGCAGGATATGAACCAGTGGTACGACGCCGTCAAAGCAATGGCTGACAGCCCCAATGATCTGGGCACCCGCAAAGTGGTGCTGGAAAAAGCCAAAATGGTTGCGGCCGGTTTGAATGACACCCACCGGGTTCTGGCCGAACAGAAAGACGTCACCAATGACGTACTGGCAAAAACCCTGCACAGAGTGAATGACATTGGCCGCGAGCTGGTGGAAATCCATCAGGCTTTGCTGAAAACCCCGGCCGGCGGCGCAGATAACGACCTGATGGACAGACATCAGCAGTTAATCAATGAGCTGTCGACTTACACCAAAGTCACGGTCACGCGCAAGAACGCGGAAACCTTCAACGTCCTGATCGGCAGTGGCCATACCCTGGTGTCCGGGACCCATTCCAGCGAGCTGCAAATGATCAATGGCGATCCGGATCCGCAACAGACCCAGCTGGCAGTGGTGGCAGGTAAATCCCTGAAAGCCATTAGCTCGGACGATGTTGGCGGCAAATTGGCGTCACTGTTTGAATACCGTGACAAAACCTTGCCACAGGTGATGGATGAGCTGGGCAAAATGACCATAGGTTTCACCGAGTCGGTGAATCAGCTTCAGTCACAGGGGCTGGATCTGAACGGTCAGGTGGGTGAGGCCATGTTTACCGATGTCAATGCCCCTGAGGTTGCCGCCTCCCGCGCGCTGATCCCCCAGGGCTCAAGTGCGCAGGTGAAGGTGTATATACAGGATCTCAGCAAGTTGCAGGCCGGTGAGTACGAGCTGGGATTCAACGGCAGTCAGCATACGCTGAAAATGCCGGATGGTTCTTCGCAGTCCGTCATTCCGAGTGGCCTGCCGCCGAGTTTCGATGTTGATGGCGTGCGGATAGAAATTGCCGCTCCGATTGCCAGCGGCGAAAAAATCCTGCTGCGGCCTACCCGCAATGCGGCCAGAGACGTGCAGGCTGAAATGACAGATCCGGCAAAAATTGCGGCGCAGAGTTATCTCAGCTCTGCAACGCAGGCGCAGGGAAAAGCCGAGTTTGCTATTACATCTCCCGGCCCGTTACGTGAATTCCAGGTTGCGGTATCACCCGACTCCTCGCAGTTTGCGGTGCTGGATATGCAGGGCAATGTGCTGCAGGCTCCGCAGCCTTATCCGCCAAGCGGGCAGGTGGTGGTCGGCGGCACCGGGTTCACCCTGAGTAATGGTGCGGCAGGCGGTGACGTCTTTGCCGTTAACCTGAATGCGGCCACCGGCGATAACGGGAACCTGATCAAAATGCAGGATCTTCAGGATATGAAGCTCATGAATAAAGGCCGATCCAGCGTGATCGACGTCTATGAGGGGCTGAACACCGAAATGGGTGTGCAGCGCGCATCGGCCGCACGTCTGAAAGAAGTGGGTCGTCAGGAAAAAGAAGCTGCAGAGAGCCGTGTGGCTGAAATATCCGGCGTCAACATGGATGAAGAAGCCGCAAACATGATGAAGTTCCAGCAGGCCTACATGGCATCGTCCCGCATTATGACGGTGGCGAACGAAACCTTTAATACTTTGCTTAATGCCGCGCGATAAGGAGTTAAAGCCGTATGATTAGCCGAATTGCCAGCTTTCATAACTATCAGTCCGTGGCGAATGATATGAACCGTCAACAAGTGAAAGTCGCGGATAACCAGGAACAACTGGCGTCTGGCAAGCAATTGCTGACCGCCGGGGACGATCCGGTTGCCTCTATCTATGTGCAGAATTTTTCACAGCAAAATACGGAAATTGATCAGTCGCTGCGCTCTATCACCCTGGCACGTAATCGCCTGAACAGTGAAGAAACCGCGATTTCCGATGCGGAAACCCTGCTCGATGACGCCAAACGCAAAACCATGTCTATGGTGAACGGTTCGTTGTCAGATGATGACCGAATTGCACACATGCAGGATTTGCGAGGGCTGTTTGATTCCGTTATCCACTTAGTCAATACCCAGGATGAATCCGGCAACTTTGTTTTTGCGGGCAATCAGTACGACAAACAGCCGTTTTTCCGTGACGGCAACGGCAATGTCAGTTATGTCGGCGACAGCTATCAGCGGATGTCTAAAGTGTCGCCGAACGTCGAAGTGCCTGTGAATGATCCGGGCGACAAGTTGTTTATGAACATCGAGAACCCGTACGGCGATTATCAGCCGGATTACGATCTGCAGTCTGGTTCGCTGTTGCTGCTGTCGCATGCCCGGAATAACAACCACTCAGACAATGCCAGCTATACCATTGATTTTACGCAGACGGGGTCAGGGGCGGTTTACGATCTTTATCAGGATGGTTTGCTGGTTGACAGTCAGCCCTTCGATCCGAAACGCGGAATCGAGTGGGGGACACTGTCGGTACAGCTGGAAGGCGAAGTGACAGACGGTGATCAGATCACCCTGAGCCGGCAGGATACTTTCAGTCTGTTTGATTCTTTCAAACGCGGAATTGAAGTCTCTGCCCGCGCACCTTCTGATGCCTCAGCAACCGCTGAATTGCACCAGGTGGCAGAAGAGTTTTCACAGGCGTTCAAGCATATTAACCGGGCGCGATCAGAAGTCGGCACCCGGCTGCAGACCCTGGATCGTCAGGCCGATATGCATGAAGACTTTAAGCTGGTGATCAATAAAGCACGCGGTACGCTGGAAGATCTGGACTATGGCAAAGCCGTGGTGGAGCTCAATGAAAATATGCTGGCGTTGCAGGCTTCCCAGCAGGCGTTTGCGAAAACTAAAAACCTTAGCCTGTTCAACTATATCTAACTTCCGGTCTCGGCTGGCCGTTTAATGAGCCCCTTTATCGGCATTTCAGGTAAGGGGCTTTGTTTTATCTTTGCCGCTGTCAACTTGCCGGGCGGCAAGGCTTGGCGGCAGAGCGGTTCAATGAGCTGGCATGGCTTTGCCGCTTTGCTTCAATTGCCACTGAAATAGAGTTCAAAGCCATGAAAATAAAGACTTATTATTTATGGCACACTAATTGCTAAAGTATTATTGTGATTTTCATTAACGACATTTTTACTAACGCTGGTCCCGCTTCACTCTCTGATGGGTTGACGTTGCGGGTAGCTGTTTCGCTAACAGCGAAAAGTCAAAGGAGAGCAAAATGGGTGTAACAGTGAACACCAACGTGTCTGCCATGACTGCGCAGCGCTACCTCAACAAAGCATCTGAGGGCCTGAGCCAATCCATGGAGCGCCTGTCTACGGGCAGCCGCATTAACAGCGCCAAAGACGATGCGGCCGGTTTACAGATTTCCAACCGTCTGATTGCGCAGACGCGTGGTCTGAACGTGGCGATGCGAAATGCCAATGACGGTATTTCAATTGCGCAGACCGCAGAAGGTGCGATGCAGGAATCCACCAGTATTCTGCAACGTATGCGTGATCTGTCGCTGCAATCGGCGAACGGTGCCAACTCGGATGACGACCGCGTTGCTATCCAGGAAGAAATTACCGCGTTGCAGGACGAGTTGAACCGTATCGCGGAAACCACTTCGTTCGGTGGCCGTAAACTGCTCAATGGTACTTTCGGTGAAGCGGCCTTCCAGGTCGGTGCGGATGCCGGTGAAGCGATTGTTGTCGGTCTGGACAGTGTCCGCGCTGACGAAGCGAAAATGGGCGGCAGCTTGCTGGTCTCGACCACGACGATTCAACCAGACGCAACGCTGGCCGCTGATACCAATATTGAATTGAGTGTTACGGCAGCAGACGGCACGGTCACGCCAGTGGCTATCGGTCTTATTGGCGGTGATGATGTGGAAGAAATTGCCACCCGCATTAATGGCCAGAATGGCCTGATTAATGCGTCCGTGACCGAGAAAGGCGAGCTTCAGTTGGTCTCCAGTGACGGTACCGTGGGTGTCACCAATGGTGCGATCAGCATGATCAACAGCGACGGAACGACTGTCGCGGGTGATATCGCCGGTACGGCGACTGATATTACTGTCTCGCAAGTCGATGTATCAACTGCAGGTGGGGCGCAGCGTGCTGTTCCTCTGATTGACTCGGCGCTGAAATATATCGACAGCATGCGAGCCGATTTGGGTGCAAAGCAAAATCGTCTGACGCACACCATCAATAACCTGGCCAATACCTCTGAGAATGTGTCTGCCTCGAACAGCCGTATCCGTGATACCGACTTTGCGAAAGAGACAACAGATATGACTAAGAATCAGATTCTGCAGCAAGCAAGTACCTCTATTCTTGCTCAAGCCAAACAGATTCCGCAGTCTGCACTGAACTTACTGCAGTAACCTCTAAACGCAGTATTTTGATTAAACGGCAAGGTGGCAATACCTTGCCGTTTTTTATTGGTGCCAGCCAATAAAAAAATTAGCAAATAAATAGCAAAAAAATCCTGTAAAGTTTTCTTCCTTACCGCCGATAACCCTTATAGAACAAGAAAGTGCGCCACTGCTTAATCAAGGTAATGAATTCTGATTCATTGTTGATTGTGTTCAGTTTCACACTTTTTTGCCCAGTAAAAAAATTTCAAAAAAAATCTTAAAGCTTTCTTCACCAGTGCCGTTAAAGGTGATGTACGAAGAATAACTCGGACTTGCCGGCTGAGCTGGTCAAGCCACAAAGAAGCACAAGTAAGGAGAATTACTATGGCAGTTACAGTAAACACTAACGTTTCTGCAATGACCGCTCAGCGTTACCTGAACAAAGCTAGCGATAATACAGCAGCTTCTATGGAGCGCCTGTCTACCGGTTCACGCATCAACAGTGCAAAAGATGACGCAGCAGGTCTGCAAATTTCTAACCGTCTGATGACTCAGAGCCGTGGCCTTGACGTAGCAGTACGTAACGCCAACGACGGTATCTCAATGTCTCAGACTGCTGAAGGTGCGATGCAAGAAACCACCAGCATCCTGCAACGTATGCGTGACCTGTCTCTGCAATCGGCGAACGGTTCTAACTCAGATGACGACCGTAAAGCGATTCAGGAAGAAGTAACAGCACTGAATGATGAACTGAACCGTATCGCGGAAACCACGTCTTTCGGTGGTCAGAAGCTGCTGAATGGTTCATTCGGTACCCGTGCATTCCAGGTGGGTGCAGATTCCGGTGAAGCCGTACAGCTTACGCTGAAAAATATGCGTTCTGACAGCGCTGACATGGGTGGTAGCCTGATGGTTTCAACTAACCAGGTGGCAGATAAAAACTCTACCCTGGATGCAGATACAACCATCGAGCTGAGCGTAACGGATGCTGACGGTAATGCGACAGCGGTAAGCATCGACCTGGTTGGTGGTGACGATATCGAAGAAATCGCGACCCGTATCAACGGCCAGAATGACCAGATCAATGCGTCTGTTTCTGAAAAAGGTGAGCTGCAAATTTTCTCATCTAACGGTACTGTCGGTGTGACTACCGGTACTATCGCAATGACTGATACTGCGGGTAATGCAGTGGATGCCTCAATTGCAGGCACAGCGGCTAATATCACAGTGTCTCAGCTGGATGTCAGCACAGTCGGTGGTGCACAGCAAGCAGCGGCCATTCTGGATGGTGCTATGCAGTTTGTTGATTCGCACCGTGCAGAGCTGGGTGCGAAACAAAACCGTATGGATCACACCATCAGTAACCTGAACAGCATCAATGAAAACGTGACTTCTTCTAACAGTCGTATCCGTGATACTGACTTTGCGAAAGAAACCACAAACCTGACTAAGAACCAAATCCTGCAGCAAGCGTCGACCTCTATCCTGGCGCAAGCGAAGCAGGCGCCTCAGGCGGCACTGAGCCTGCTGGGCTAATCCGTTCAGTAAAGCGGCAGGGGCAAGCCCTTGCCGCTTTTTTCGATCAGAAGGTGTCAGAAAATGGACGTAAAATCTGTATTAAACCCTTCATTTCTATCCCGCTTTTCTTCAACCGGTGCGAAATCACCTGTTGGCACAGATGTTGCAAACCCTTCTGTTGGTCATCCACGCGAAGATTCTTTGGCGGTCGCAACCCCAGGGCACAATACCTCAGGTGTGGCAGCGAACACGGACGTCAGACGCGTAGAGCAGTCGGCCAGGTTGGAAGAACAGCAGCAGTTACATCGCCAGCAATTAGAGAAACTGGTGGAAAGTATTGAAGATTTTGTCGGCTCAATGAATAAAGGGCTGGCATTTAGAATTGATGAAGAGTCTGGACGTCAGGTCGTTACCGTTTATGAAAAAGCAAGCGGTGAAGTGGTCCGGCAGATCCCCGATGAAGATATGTTGGCGCTGTCACGTCAGATAGCTACCTATACCACCGGGCTTTTGACCACCAAAGTGTAATAGTAACTGATTGAGGTTGTAGATGAATATTGGCGCAATGGGTACGGCATCCGGTTTGGATATCAATGCCATGGTCGACAAGATTGTCGCCGCAGAGCGGGCGCCAAAAGAAGAGCGCATCAATCAGCGAAAAGAGCAGGCCAATGTTGAGCTGAGTGCTTACGGGCGCCTGAAAGGTGCACTGGATGGTATGAAAACCCTGATGGCAGACATCAGGCAGAACCATACACTGGCTGAGCGTACCGCTTCTTCAGACAATCAGGATCTGGTGTCTGTCCGTGCCAGCCATGAAGCGCAGCCCGGGCGGTATTCCGTTGAAGTCAAGCAACTGGCGACCTCGCATAAAATAGCGTCCCAGCCGGTTGATGATAAAACGGCAATGGGTGCCGGAAAATTGACACTGTCCGTCGGTGGTCAGTCTTTTGACGTTTCATTCGACCAGGATCAAACCAAACTGCTGGATGTGGTTCGTGAGATAAACCGTCATCCGGATAACAAAGGCGTGCTCGCCACTGTTATTAAGGATGCCAGCGGCGCCCGGTTGGTGCTGAACTCCGATAAAACAGGGGCTGGCAATCCGCTGAAAGTGACTGTCGAGGCGCAAGCCGGCAGTCCGTTGCAGTCTTTTGCGTTTGATACCGGTAATCCCGGCAGCCCAATGCAGGAAATGCAGGCTGCCTCTGATGCCAAAGTGCTCATTGACGGCCTGGCAGAAGTGACGAGCGACACCAATACCCTGACAGATGCGATTCCCGGTTTGGATATAGATTTAAAGCAACTGTCAGCGAATGCCGAAAAACCGCAAGCCGTGATTGAAATCGGCTACGACAAAGACAAGGCCGGGGCACAGATCGAACGGTTTGTGAACGCTTACAATCAGTTTTACGACACCGCTCTGGAACTGGGTAAATTTGACCCGAATACCCAGAACAAAGGGCCGCTGGTTGGTGACAGTATGCTGCGCTCATCGGTTCAGCAACTGCGAAACGCATTCAGTACGCCGCTGGAAGAAGGGCCATCGAGTTTGCAGACCCTGAGTGAGCTGGGTGTGACAACTACACTGAGCGGGCATCTGGAAGTTGACTACGATAAACTCGACAGGCAACTGAACCAGAATTTTGCTGCTGTCGGTGAATTTTTTGGCAGCCGTAAAGGTTTTGCCCGCCGGATTGAAGATATGTTACATGCTTATACAGGTGTGACCGGTAGTATCTCGAACCGGGAGAAAAGCATCAATGAGCAGGTGTTAACGCTCAATGATGATCAGCGCGATCTGGAACGCCGGATGGAAGGCGTCTATCAGCGCACCCACGACCAGTTTTCTGCAATGGATCATGCCATGGGGCAGATGCAGAGCCAACTGGGATCAATGATGAGTATGATGCCGCAGATGTAATAGCGGATAACAAGAGGGAAGGCAATGTCAAACAAGATGATGCAAACCCTGGCCGACATTGATCAGCAGCTGAATCAGCTTATCAATGACGGTACGGACATTGACGTGGACACCCTGTACCGCTTGCTGGCGGATCGCCAGACGGTGCTGAATGATCTTAAAGCCGTGCCAGAAATGCTGGATCAAGTCAGCTGGCAGGAAGCAATAACCCGAACATCGGATTTGCTGACAAGATTGCGCGAAAGGCGCGAAAAGTCAGCAAGTCAACTGAAACGATTACAGCACGGACAACGTTCGCTGCAGGCATATAATCAATTTCGTTAAGGTAACATCATGGGCATGAGAGGAAATCTACAGGCTTATAAACGAGTCTCAGTAGACAGTCAGTTAACATCCGCATCACCTCACCGTGTGATTCAAATGCTGATGGCGGGTGCCATAGAGCGTTTGATTCAGGGTAAAGCGGCTATGGAGCAAGGATCAATTGCCATCAAAGGTGAGCGCCTCGGTAAAGCTCTGGATATCATCATCAGCTTGCGTGGCTGCCTGTCATTTGATGATGGCGGCGAGATTGCCAGCAATCTGGACTCGCTGTATTTGTATATGATTGAAAAAATCACCGAAGCCAACCAGAAAAACGAAGTAGAGCATGTTGATGAAGTGATCGACATGTTAAGGGAACTGAAGTCAGCGTGGGATCAGATTCCTCCTGAGCATCACAATATTACTCAGATGGAGTATTAATCCGTTTACGAGTCAGTATTCAGCTTCCTACTTCCCCCGCACGATTTTGGCCGTTAATAGTCTATTAATTGTGTATCCGGCGTAATTCCGTGGCACTGGGCTCACAGCTTTTCACTGTGCCCGGTTGCCAAGTCCTGTTCTTTTATTACAATGGGCAGCATCAGTTTTGGTTGCTGTTCCGTTTGAATACGCCATAAGAATACATAAAGACAGGCAAATATCACTTCTATGCAAGGTTTAGCTAAGACCCTCGTCATTGATGACGACCCGCAGCACCGTCACGATCTCAGCGTGATCCTTAATTTTGTCGGTGAGCAGCATGAAGCGATATCCACCGATGAGGCTGAAGGCGCACTGTGGGAACAACCCTGGGGCGCCTGTTTGATTGGCAATATCCATTCTGTTAAAAAACAGAATCAGGTGCTGGAACAACTGCGTCAGCGATATCACATTCCTGTGTTATCCATGCCTCAGCATGAAAAAGCAGTCTCAGGCATGCCGAATTTTGTCGGCACCCTGGCCCATCCTCTGCACTACAGCCAGTTGATGGATGCGCTGCGTCATTGTCAGGAATTCCAGGGCAAAAATCATTTTCAGGTGCCGCAACTGTCCCGAAAAAATACCCTGTTTCGCAGTATGGTCGGGCGCAGTGACAGTATCAGTCAGGTCCGTTACCTGATTGAACAGGTTGCAGGGACGGACGCCAGTGTGTTGATCCTTGGTGAATCCGGTACAGGTAAAGAAGTCGTTGCCCGTAATATTCACTACCACTCCTCTCGTGGTAAAGGCCCGTTTGTGCCAGTCAATTGCGGCGCAATCCCAGCTGAGCTGCTGGAAAGTGAGCTGTTTGGTCATGAGAAAGGCGCATTTACCGGCGCGATATCCTCACGCAAAGGGCGGTTTGAACTGGCGGAAGGCGGTACGCTTTTCCTGGATGAAATCGGTGATATGCCGATGCCGATGCAGGTTAAGCTGCTGCGCGTTATTCAGGAACGTTGCTTTGAACGTGTGGGTGGCAATCAGAGTATTAAAGCCAATGTCCGCATTATTGCCGCGACCCACCGTAATCTGGATACCATGATTGCAGAAAACCTGTTCCGGGAAGACCTGTTTTATCGTTTGAATGTATTCCCGATTGAAACGCCGCCGTTACGTGAGCGACTGGAAGATATCCCTCTGCTGCTGCAGGAATTACTGTCCCGGATGGAAGCTGAAGGGGCGAGATCGGTGCATTTTACCCCGAGAGCGATCACCTCTTTGATGGAGCATGACTGGCCAGGCAACGTGCGTGAACTTGCCAATCTGGTCGAGCGCTTGATGATTCTCTATCCGGGTGAAATGGTGGATGTGAACCATTTACCGGTGAAATACAGGTACTGTGATTTGCCGGATTTCCGTCCTGAAGAGCGCATGATGTCTGTTGAGGAACAAGAACGTGCGATGTTAGCCGATGTCTTCGCCGACAGTTATGATGAGCAGGACGAGAGTTTCGGTTTCAGCGATTTACCACCTGAAGGCCTTAACCTGAAAGAAATGCTGGCAGATCTTGAGATTGACATGATTCGTCAGGCACTCGAAGCGCAGGGTGGGGTGGTTGCTCGGGCAGCCGACATGCTGGGCATGCGACGCACAACCCTGGTCGAAAAAATGCGTAAGTACAATATCTCGACCAAAGAGTCTGTGCGTGAAGAGTCTGTGCGCGAATAGCATCAGCGAGTAAAAATTTATCCTGGAGTATTGTAACTTTTATGCAGTACTCCAGACTCTGACAGGAGTGATGTCAATATTCTGACATCACTCTTTTTTTATGGGTTTATCATAACTTGTTGTTTTTTGTTGAATATTTTTGGCATAAAAAGTGCTTGTTTAGTGTAACAAAGGACAATGCGAAAGTAGGTGTAAGGTGGAAGAAGGGCAGTCTGTCTCCCCGCTGGGAAACCTGAGTCAACAGGTCAGCAGGTATAAGCAAGTGATTGAAGTCATGCCGACTGGCGTGATCTTGCTCGATGGAATGGGAATGGTATGTGAGGCCAACCCTGAAGCTGTCCGCCTGTTAGGAGAGCCATTGGCCGGGGAACGCTGGCTGGATGTCATACAGCGTGCCTTTGCGCCTCAGGAAGATGACGGCCATGAAATTTCTTTACGCAGTGGTCGTAAAGTCAAACTGGCCATCTCCGCGTCAGCCAGTGGACAGCTTATCGTGATCACTGACATGACAGAAACCCGCCTGCTGCAGTCCCGCTTCAGTGAGATGCAACGCTTATCCTCACTGGGCCGTATGGTTGCTTCGCTGGCGCATCAGGTCAGAACACCGCTGTCCAGTGCCATGCTATATGCTGCAAATCTGGCCGCGCCTCAGCTGACCGCGCAAACCCGCGACAGGTTCCAGAGCAAACTGATGGACAGGTTGCGGGATCTGGAAAAGCAGGTCAATGATATGCTGCTGTTTGCCAAAGGCGGTGATAACAAAGTGGTGGCACCTTTTACGCTCGAAGCCTTGTTCAATGAACTGGACGCCATGATAGAGGCCCAGGTGGTGTCCAATCAGGTGGATTTCTCGATTGAGTGTGATGATGAGAGCCCCAGTGTTCTGGGTAATGTGAATGCCCTGGCGAGTGCGATCAGCAATCTGATCACCAATGCCATTCAGATGTCAGGCAAAGCATGCAAAGTCTGTTTGTCGGTACACTGCGACGCCGACATGATTCACCTCGGCATTACCGATAACGGTCCCGGCATTGCCCCTGAGATGCAGAAAAAAGTGCTGGAGCCTTTTTTCACTACCCGCCAGCAAGGCACAGGCTTAGGGCTTGCCGTGGTGCAGATGGTGGCAAAAGCCCACAATGGCAGCCTTTCGCTGTTTTCCACCCCGGGAGAAGGCGCCTCATTTACGCTCAGCCTGCCTAAGGCAGAAAGCCATGAGCAAGACTATGAATTAACAGCAACAGGAGACAGGCAATGACGAGCCGAGTACTGATCGTTGAGGACGACGAAGGTCTGCGTGAAGCTTTAGTGGATACACTGGCGCTGGCAGGTTATCAGTGGCTGGAAGCAGACAGTGCCGAACAAGCCCTGTTGCTGTTGAAATCTGAGCAGGTGGATATTGTGGTATCCGATGTTCAAATGGCCGGTATGGACGGACTGGGCCTGCTGCGAAATATCAAGCAACACTGGCCCAAACTGCCGGTACTGCTAATGACAGCCTATGCCAATATTGAAGATGCTGTACTGGCAATGAAAGACGGCGCCATTGATTACATGGCAAAGCCTTTTGCTCCGGAAGTGTTACTGAACATGGTCAGCCGCTACGCGCCTGTGCAAGCGGTCAGCAGCCAGGCGATAGCCGCTGATGAGAAAAGCCTGAAATTACTGGCGCTGGCCGAAAGAGTCGCGCAGACTGACGCCAGCGTGATGGTACTCGGGCCGAGTGGCTCGGGCAAAGAAGTCATGTCGCGATACATCCATGAGCACTCACTGCGCCGTGAGGGGCCTTTTATCGCGATCAATTGTGCCGCCATTCCCGACAATATGCTGGAAGCGACCTTATTCGGTTATGAAAAAGGCGCCTTCACCGGTGCGGTTCAGGCCTGTCCGGGAAAATTTGAACAGGCACAGGGCGGTACCATCTTGTTGGATGAGATCAGTGAGATGGACCTGAACCTGCAGGCGAAACTGCTGCGCGTCTTGCAAGAGCGAGAAGTTGAGCGTTTGGGCAGCAGGAAAAGTATCAAACTGGATGTGCGGGTGCTGGCCACCAGTAACCGGGATCTGAAACAATATGTGGCGGAAGGAAATTTCCGGGAGGATTTGTACTACCGCCTGAATGTTTTTCCGCTTGTCTGGCCGTCGCTGTCTGAACGTCCGGGCGATATTATGCCGCTGGCCAGTCACCTGGCTGATCGGCATTGCAAGAAACAGGGCATGCCATCGCCGGTCTTTTCTGCTGCCGCGCAAGCCAAACTGCTTCAGTATGGTTGGCCCGGTAATGTCAGGGAGCTGGATAATGTTGTCCAGCGCGCACTGATTCTGGCCGGTGATGCCGACATAGGTGGCGAACATATTTTGCTGGAAGGCATGGACTGGATGGATTCACACAGCCTGCAGCATGCTATCAGCCTGGCTCCGGCGGCATCGCAGGAAGTGAACGACACATCGGTACATGTGATACCACCTGGTGTGTCAGGGGCTGACAGCCTGGGCAGCGAACTTCGCGAACAGGAATTTGCCATTATTCTGGAAGCCATACAGGCCTGCGAAGGCAAACGAAAAGAAGTGGCGGAGCGATTAGGCATCAGCCCGCGCACGCTCAGGTATAAATTAGCCAAGATGCGGGACGCCGGAATCGAGATCCCAGTTTGACTATAAAAGCGGAATTAACAGATTAATTTCATATTTTTGGCGTTAAGCTTGCACAACTTTATCTTTTAAGATGCGATCAATTTAGATTGTGTCAAAAAAGTACCACGGAGATAACCTATGAAAGTCAACGGATTTATGTCAGAAATGCAGGCAATGCAAATGGAAGCCAGCAATGCGTCACGTCCGGCGACTGGCGCTAAGGTCAGTGCTGATTTTGGTGCAGCCCTGCAAGATGCGATACAAACGGTTAACGGATTACAGAATACATCCAGTGAGATGACCAGTCGTTTTGATCAGGGCGATCGCAGCATTTCGCTGTCAGATGTCATGATCGCGCGAAATAAATCCAGCGTGGCTTTCGAAGCAACCGTCCAGGTTAGAAATAAGCTGGTTGAAGCTTATAAAGAACTGATGAATATGCCGGTTTAATTCAGGAATTAAGTGAGTGTCGGAACAAACATCCAACGAACTCGCCATAGCGGGTAGTGCTGCAGCTCCTGTCGTTGCCAACAGCGACCTGGATCTGCAAAATCCGGATCTTGAAGAGAAGAGTGCCAGCACACGTGTTGACAGCATGCTGGGCAACCTCGATTTGCTGCGTCAGATTATTCTGGTGCTGTCAGTGGCTATTTGTGTCGCTTTGATAGTGCTGGTCGTCGCCTGGCTCAAAGAACCGGAAATGCGTCCGCTGGGTAATTTCTCCACTGAAGAGCTGATTCCGATTCTGGATCATTTTGACCAGAAGCAAATTGAATACCAGCTGGAAGGCAATACCATCAGGGTGCCGGCTGATAAATACGGCGCACTTAAGCTGGAGCTGACCCGTGCCGGACTGAATAACCCGACGGCGGAAGGTGATGATATCCTGCTGCAGGATATGGGATTTGGTGTTTCACAGCGTCTTGAACAAGAACGGCTGAAACTGAGTCGCGAACGTCAGCTGGCAAGAGCCATAGAGCAGATCAGACAAGTGCGCAAAGCGCAGGTACTGCTGGCGATGCCCAAGCAAAGCGTTTTTGTCCGTCATAATCAGGAAGCGACGGCCAGTGTATTTCTGACCCTGAGTACAGGTGGCACGCTGGGTCAGCAGGAAGTGGACTCCATTGTTGATATGGTCTCTACCGCCGTGCCGGGCCTGAAACCCAGCCGTGTCACAGTCACAGATCAACACGGTCGTCTGCTCAGCTCCGGTACTGAAGATCCGGCAGCCACGGCACGCCGGAAAGAATACGAACTGGAGCGCAAACAAGAGCAAGCCTTGCGCGAAAAGATCGATGCAATCTTAATTCCTGTCCTGGGGCTGGGTAACTACACCTCTCAGGTCGATGTCTCGATGGATTTCAGTGCCCAGGAAGAAACGCAAAAACGTTTTGATCCCAATACGCCGTCTACCCGCAGTGAATATACGCTGGAAGATTACAACAACGGCCAGTCTGTAGCGGGTATTCCGGGCGCGCTGAGTAATCAGCCGCCGCAGGATTCAGCGATACCGCAGGATGTGATTGACTTACAAACCGGTAAAGGTGGCAACGGCTCGGTGCACCGGGAAGCAACGCGAAATTTTGAACTGGATACTACTATCCGTCATAAGCGTTCGCAAACCGGCACTATCAGCCGTCAGACGGTTTCAGTGGCGGTCAATTATAAGCCGCAGCTTAATCCGGAAACCGGCGAAATGACCCGTATTCCGGTGACCGAAGAAGAGCTGGTGAAAATCCGTCGTCTGCTGATGGGCGGGGTTGGCTTCCTGCAGGATCGCGGCGATATGCTGGAAGTGATTTCCGTACCTTTCGCCACTCAGGAGCAAGAACGCATTGTCGACTTGCCTATCTGGGAACACCCGAATTTCAATACCTGGATTCGCTGGCTGGCTGCAGCGCTGGTTATCATAGTCGTGCTGGTGGTGCTGGTACGCCCTGCCATGCGCAAACTGCTCTATCCGAACCAGGCTGCCGATGGTACACCTCTGGATGAGAATGGTCTGCCTATCATGGCGGGTGACGGTTCAGATCTGATAGGGGCCGATCTGGACGGTGTTGACGGTATCGATTTAACCAATAACAACCTGGATCTGCCAAATCTGCACAAAGACGACGACTTGCTGAAAGCCGTGCGTGCACTGGTGGCCAACGAACCGGATCTGGCGGCTCAGGTTGTGAAGAACTGGGTATACGAAGATGGCAAATGAAGTCGCGACTACAGATGAAAAACCGTTCGACATTAATAGCTTAAGTGGAACGGATAAAGCAGCCATCCTGTTACTCAGTCTGAATGAACAGGATGCGGCTTCCATCATACGCCACCTGGAACCCAAGCAGGTTCAGCGCGTGGGTGGGGCGATGGCCAGCATGAAGGAACTGAGCAATGATAAGGTGACGGCTGTGCACCGCCAGTTCCTGACCGATATCCAGAAATACACCAGCATTGGCATGGGCAGCGCCGACTTCGTCCGCAATACCCTGATCGCCGCACTGGGTGAAGATAAAGCCAATAATCTGGTTGATCAGATCCTGATGGGCAGTGGCTCCCGCGGCCTGGATTCTCTCAAATGGATGGATCCACGTCAGGTGGCCAGCATCATTCTCAATGAACACCCGCAGATTCAGACTATCGTGTTGTCGTATCTGGATCCTGAGCAATCGGCAGAGATTTTATCCCAGTTCCCTGAGCGCGTGCGCCTGGATCTGATGATGCGTATTGCGAATCTGGAAGAAGTTCAGCCTGCTGCCCTGCATGAGCTGAACGACATCATGGAGAAGCAGTTTGCAGGTCAGGCTGGTGCTCAGGCCGCGAAAATTGGCGGCATGAAGGCGGCAGCCGATATCATGAACTACCTCGACAACAATATCGAAGGTCTGTTGATGGATCAGATCCGCGAGAACGACGAGGAGATGGCCGTTCAGATCGAAGACCTGATGTTCGTGTTCGAGAACCTGGCCGAAGTGGACGACCGGGGTATCCAGAGCCTGCTGCGGGAAGTGCCTCAGGAACTGCTGCAAAAAGCGCTCAAAGGGGCCGACGATATGTTGCGCGAGAAAATTATGCGCAATATGTCCAAGCGTGCTTCTGAATTGCTGATGGATGACCTTGAAGCGATGGGGCCGATACGTGTCTCCGATGTGGAAGCAGCACAGAAAGAAATTCTGTCTATTGCCCGTCGTCTGTCTGAAGCCGGCGAGTTGATGCTGAATGGCGGCGGTGGGCAGGATGAATACCTCTAATTCAGCCGGGGAAGCACAATGACGATTGAACGCCGTCGGGGCTTTGTCCGCCTGAGTGGCCACCAGGCAGAAGAACTGGAACGCTGGGCTTATCCCGATTATAGCGATGAAGATCGCGGCCCGGTTGAGAACGCATTAAATTATGATCCGGGCTGGCGCCCGAGAGAAGTGCCGGAAGAGGAGCAGGCTCCTCTGCCACTGACCGCTGCCGATCTGGATGATATCCGCCAGTCAGCCTATGAAGAAGGGATGGCCGAAGGCCGGGCTGCCGGTCATGCTGAAGGCTTTGAAACCGGAAGGCAGGAAGGTGCTGCCGCCGGTCATCAGGAAGGGCTGGAGGCTGGCCGGGAAGAAGGACTGGCTGCCGGACAGGAACTGGTTGATCAGCATGTGGCTCATCTAACGCAGGTTTTTGACAAACTCGCCCAACCCTTACAGCAGGTTGATCAGCAGGTAGAAAGCCAGCTGGTGGAGATGGTCAGCGTGCTGACTCGTGAGTTAATCCGGGTTGAAGTGCAGACCAATTCTCAGGTTATTTTGTCCACGTTACGAGAAGCCATTGCCACATTGCCGCTGGCCTCTCAGTCGATCACTGTGCAACTGCATCCGGACGATCTTGCGCTGGTAACTGCCGCGTACAGCCAGCAGGAACTGGATAACCGTCGCTGGCAGTTGCTGGCAGAGCCGGGGCTTGAGCGCGGTGATGTCCAGCTCAGTGCTGGTGATTCTGCGGTGGATTATCGAATGGAAGATCGCGTTCGTCACCTGCTGAGCCAGTTTCTGGGCATGAATCAGCGCTCTACTGACAGTTCATCACAGGATACCGCGGAATGACCCTGTCGCAGCGGCTGGGTAGCTACCGCTTACAGGGGCTAGCCTGTCGCCCCGTGGCCTCCGGACGGCTGGTGCGCGTGGTCGGTTTAACGCTGGAAGCCATAGGTTGCCGGGCGCCTGTTGGCAGTGTGTGCCGTGTCGAGGCGGTACAGGGCAGTATCGAAGCCGAAGTTGTCGGATTCAGTGGTGACACCCTGTACCTGATGCCCAGTGAGCAGCTGACCGGGGTGATGCCCGGCGCTAAAGTCACGCCTGTGATGAGCGACGGTGGCCTGCCGGTGGGTCCTGAGTTGCTTGGCCGGGTTATTGACGGCATGGGAAATCCCCTGGACGGCAAAGGACAGATTTATACCTCGGCCCGGGCCGCACTGAATGCGGATCCCATCAACCCTCTCGCAAGAAAACCAATCAGTGAACCTTTGGATGTCGGATTAAAAGCCATTAATGGGCTGCTGACCGTAGGTAAAGGCCAGCGCATTGGCCTGTTTGCCGGTTCCGGGGTGGGTAAATCTGTCACTCTGGGCATGATGACCCGGGGCACTACGGCGCAAGTGGTGGTGGTCGGACTGATTGGTGAGCGTGGCCGCGAAGTCAGAGAATTTATTGATGAGATCTTAGGTGAAGAAGGCCGCCAGCGCGCGGTCGTGGTGGCAGCCCCTGCTGATGCTTCTCCTCTGATGCGCCTGAAAGGGTGTCAGACTGCTCTGACCGTGGCGGAATATTTCCGCGATCAGGGCTTAGATGTTTTATTGCTGATGGACTCGCTCACTCGCTTTGCTCAGGCGCAGCGTGAAATTGCTCTGTCGATTGGTGAGCCACCGGCCACCAAAGGGTATCCGCCCTCTGTGTTTGCCAAGCTCCCGGCCCTGGTTGAGCGCGCCGGCAATGGCGGCGATCATCAGGGGTCGATCACGGCATTCTTTACTGTGCTGACCGAAGGCGATGACTTGCAGGATCCTATCGCCGATGCATCACGAGCGATTCTTGACGGCCATATTGTGTTGTCACGTGAGATGGCCGATGCCGGCCATTATCCGGCCATTGATGTTGAACGCTCCGTCAGTCGTGTTATGCCCGCCATAGTGGATGAAGAGCAGATGCTGATGTCGAAAGCGGTTCGGCAGATATTGTCTATTTGCCGCAAAAATCAGGATTTGGTGTCTATCGGCGCCTATAAACCCGGCTCAGATCCGGCGATTGACCAGGCCTTTACGTTAAAACCCAGGTTGGATCAGTACTTACAGCAGACAATGAAAGAGTCGGTTCCTTATGACATGTGTGTCAACATGCTCCGTTCTGCGCTGGGAGCCTGAGGATGAAACACCTAAGCGGCATGACCGGAGGCGCGGATGTCTGATCAGGCACTGAACCTGATTCTTGAACAGGTCAAAGACAAAGAACATAACGCGTTTCTGGCACTTCAGCAGGCTAAGCGGGATTTGGACAGCTTTTATCAGCAACGTGAACAAATTGAAAAATACCGCTACGATTACTGCCTGCAATTGACCGAGCGTGGTCAGAATGGACTGACGGCCAGCCAGTTCAGCCATCTGCATAAATTCCTGGGTCAGTTAGACGAAACTCTGGTTCAGCAGGGAGCGGCCGGCCGTGAATTTGAACGTCAGGTAGAGAAATGCGCTGAGTTCTGGCAACAGGCCCGTACTGAACGAAAGTCGGTTGAATGGCTGCTGGAAAAAAAACACACAGAGCGGGAACAGCGTCTGGCGCGTCAGGAGCAAAAGTTAATGGATGAGTTTGCCACATTGCAATCTGCCCGCCGCCGGTGTTAGTCGCTTATCGCAGTCAACTCAAGAGCTGGTTCACTTCTTGCATAGTTTTGAGTATAGCCACGACTTTGGTCGTCAAATAATTGTCAGTGTAAGGTAGCTATGAAACCGTCCAGCAGCATTTCTGTCGATTTTAGCGCGTCCGGATCCTCTGTCCGGCCGGGTAAGCCTGCTCGTTCTGACAGCCGTGAAGAACCGGGACTGTCAGGGTTTTCATCACGACTTGAGTCTGCCGTCCACAGTGAAAATAAGACGGCGACTAAGCGTCAAAAAATTGAATCGTCTGACGCGCAGCCGGCAAAAGCCAGTGACAATACCGCGCAAACACACAAGGCGAAAGACAGCCAGCGGCAAGAAAATGCAGATAAAGTGACTGCCAGTAAAACATCGGAAGCGCCGGACGACCCCGCGCAGACAGCGGAGAACGTCAAGCCTGAGTCTGAGGGCACTGAAGAAAGCATTCGCGCCGAGGCAGAAGCACTGTTAGACAGACTGAATGCCTCCAGCCAACAGCTGCAAATGGCAAAGGATGGCAAAGAATTGCCACCTGAAGCTGAAAGCAGCGAAACGGAAGGGGTGGAGATGGGCTTATTGTCGCCGGGTTTCTCTGTCCAATCCGGCGTTCAGACACTTGCTCAGACTGGTGATCTGTCTGAGGGTGGGGGTGATGATGACAGTGTGACGGCCGGACAGTCGGGTAAGCTTGCCGAGATGCTGGCGGCAGTCACTAAAGGGACAGCTTCTGATGCCAAAGGTAAAGGCGATAAACCTGACTTGACGCTGGTGGCTGGCTCGGTTCAGTCCGCTATTCAGGGTGACGCCAAGGCGGGCAGCGAAGGAGATACACAGCCAGATTGGCTCAGTGATGCTATTGCCCGGCTTTCTGCTTCTGCCAAAGGCGGGGAAGCGGGTCTGGCTGAAGGTGCAAATGCTAATCAGGCCGGAGCCGGTCAATCGGGCGTCTCTGCATCGCTTCAGGCGGCTTTGGCTGATGCCGGACTGCAGATGGATACAGCGCAGAAAGAAGCGATGGCGACGGGGGCAGCATCAGGCACCAATGCGATCACCGGGCAGCCTACTTCACTGGCTGCGATGCAGCGAGCTGAAGCGCAGGCACAACCTACCGCACTGCCTTTACAAAAAGAGATGGCTGGTGAGCAACTGGCGGAGCGGGTGCAGATGCTGATGAGCAAAAATCTCAAGCATGTCGATATTCGTCTGGATCCGCCTGAATTGGGCCGGATGCAGATAAAACTGGCCATCAATAATGACCAGGCTTCAGTCCAGTTTCATGTCGGTAACGCGCAGACCCGGGATCTGGTTGAACAGGCCATGCCGCGACTGAGAGAGCTGTTACAGCAGCAAGGTATCCAGTTGACCCAGGGCAGCGTCCAACAGGACGGTAATCAGCAGTTTGCCGGCCAGCATACCGGGACCCAACAGGGTGAAGAAGGCTTGGCCAGAGGCGGTCAGAGCGGCCAGTCGCAACAGGATGATGACGATGGCAATGCGATTGCCGTGACTGTCAGTGAACCAAGCGACGGCATTGATTATTACGCATGACCTCCAGTGGCATAGCTGGCATCCTGCGACACCCAAGTGACTATTATTGACCCGCGAACGGAATTGGAAATATGGCTGAATCAGCGGCAACAACAAATAGCAAAAAACGCATTTTATTGATTTTAATTGCTTTGGTCCCCGTACTTCTGGGGGGCGCAGCAGCCTGGTTTTTTCTGTCTGATGATCAGTCTGCTGCTGATAGTGACGGCATGTCGGCAAGCCAGTTATCAGGTAAGCCGGAACCGGCTTATTATGTGATTTTGCCGCATCCCTTTATTTTTAATGTGACGGGAGATACCCAGCAGCGGCTGGTACAGGTAAAAGTACAACTCATGGTACGCGGTGATGAGAATGATACTCTGGCCCGTCAACACATTCCTTTGGTAGAAAGCACCCTGCTTCAATCTTTCGGTGCAGCCAGTGTGGAGCAGCTTCGTTCTCCCAGCGGACGGCTTGAACTACGTCAACAGTCGCTGCAATCGGTGCAGTCTGCGCTGGTGAAAGTGTCTGGCAGCCCTGTGGTCGAACAGGTACTGTTTACTGGCTTTGTAATGCAATAGGTTCCCAGTGACTGATTTATTAACCCAAGACGAAATTGATGCGCTGCTGCATGGCGTCGATGATGTAGAGGATGATCACCCCCGGCAAGAGGAAGGCACTGGGGTTATATCGTTCGACTTCTCATCGCAAGACCGCATTGTCCGTGGCCGGATGCCGACGCTTGAGCTTATCAATGAGCGTTTTGCCCGTCATATGCGGATCAGTTTGTTCAATATGCTGCGCAAGACGGCAGAAGTGTCGATCAATGGCGTACAGATGCTCAAGTTCGGTGAGTACCAGAACACACTGTACGTTCCTACCAGTTTGAATATGGTGCGTTTTCGTCCCCTGAAAGGCACGGCCTTAATCACCATGGAAGCCCGGCTGGTCTTTATTCTGGTAGAGAATTTCTTTGGTGGCGATGGCCGTTTTCACGCCAAGATCGAAGGGCGTGAATTCACACCGACTGAGCGCCGTATCGTCCAGATGCTGCTGAAACTGGTGTTTGAGGACTACCGGGAAGCCTGGTCACCCGTAATGGGCGTGGAGTTCGAATACCTGGATTCCGAAGTGAACCCGACTATGGCGAATATCGTCAGCCCGACAGAAGTGATAGTGGTGAGCTCTTTCCACATTGAAGTGGACGGCGGCGGCGGCGATTTCCATGTTGTGATGCCGTACTCCATGGTGGAGCCGATCCGTGAATTGCTCGATGCCGGCGTCCAGAGTGACAAAATGGATACCGATGTCCGCTGGAGCAAGGCCCTGCGGGATGAGGTGATGGATGTCGAAGTGAATCTGCGTGCCAAGTTGCTCGATATTGACCTGACGCTGCGGGATCTGATGGAACTGCATTCCGGCGATGTTATACCGATTGAATTGCCCGAAACGGCCACTCTCTATGTTGAAGACCTGCCGACTTACCGCGGTAAAATGGGTAAGTCAGGCGATCACGTAGCGATAAAAATTTCCAAGAAACTGAAGCGGCCAGATACGGTGAAAACGGACCTTGCCTTCCTGGATGGCGATGAATTGAGTCCGACTTTCTCCGCCACTGACCCGATTGACGATTAATACAGGTGACTTATGTCAGATAAAGACCAACAAGTAGCTGACGACTGGGCGGCAGCCCTGGCCGAACAGGCCGACGACAATATTGAAGCCGCACCGCTGGAAGAACTTACAGATGAAAGTACCCCTATTTCTGATGAAGAACGCCGTCGTCTGGATTCCATCATGGATATTCCGGTCACGATATCGATGGAAGTCGGGCGCACCAAAATCAGTATCCGTAACTTACTGCAGTTGAACCAGGGTTCCGTCGTCGAGCTGGACCGTGTCGCCGGTGAGTCGCTGGATGTACTGGTCAATGGCACTTTGATTGCACACGGTGAAGTGGTGGTGGTCAACGATAAATTCGGTATTCGTCTGACCGATGTGATCAGCCAGACTGAACGTATTAAAAAGTTGCGGTAACTGGGATGAAAGCATTGAAAAGCACATTGCTCGCTGGTCTGGCAGTGATCAGCCAGCCGGTATGGGCGGCCGGGGCGCCGGAGCTGGATATGGGCACAACGATAGGTTCATTGCTGCTGGTACTGGTTCTTATCGTGTTTCTTGCCTGGCTGCTGCGCCGCATGAAATTGCCGGGTGTGAGTGGCGGAGATAACGGGTTGCAGATTGTCCGCCAGGTGGTGGTTGGCCAGCGTGAGCGAATCGTGCTGGTACAGGTGGGTGACGAGCAGTTACTCATTGGTGTGACGCCGCAAAATATTTCAATGCTGACCAAGCTGGAAACCCCCTTGCCGGTCAGTGCTGGTGCAGGCAACGGTGAGTTTGCTCAGCAACTCGGTAAGTTGTTGAAAAGACAATGATGTATAGATCTAACTTCTTTATCTGGGTTATCGGTGCGCTTTGCCTGCTGCTTTCCGGCATGGCGAGTGCGCAGAGCGAAGATGGCGGGCTGGGCAATGTGGCGGGCAATAATGTCACCGTCAGCGAGATGCAGAGCGATAAAGGGGCGGCAACCCTGCTGACCACCAAAGGCGGTGGTGGTATTCCGGCATTTTCTGTGTCGGTGAACCCGGATGGCACCGAAGATTACTCAGTCACGCTGCAAATCCTGGCCTTGATGACCGCGCTGGGCTTTTTGCCAGCCATAGTGATCCTGATGACCTCATTCACCCGCATTGTGGTGGTGATGTCGATTTTGCGCCAGGCGCTCGGTCTGCAGCAGACCCCGTCAAACCAGGTGATTATCGGGATTGCCCTGTTCATGACTTTCTTTGTCATGTCTCCGGTTTTGGATGAGATCAATACCAAGGCCGTTCAGCCCTATATCAATGAAGAGCTCTCTGCCCGTGAAGCCTTGACGATTGCTCAGGATCCATTGCGCCAGTTCATGCTCAAACAAACGCGGGTGAAAGATCTGGAAACCTTCGTTGATATGTCGGGTTCGCAGGCGACAGACCCCCAGCAAGTCCCTATGACAGTCTTGATTCCCGCTTTTATCACCTCGGAACTGAAAACGGCGTTTCAGATTGGCTTTATGCTGTTTCTGCCTTTTCTGGTGATCGATCTGGTCGTGGCTTCAATATTGATGGCGATGGGTATGATGATGCTGTCGCCGATGATCGTCTCACTGCCGTTTAAACTTATGTTGTTCGTACTGGTGGATGGCTGGAACCTGATCCTGTCGACACTGGCCGGCAGCTTCGGCACCTGATGACAGGGAGAGACAGACAATGACACCAGAAGCCTTCGTCGAAATTTTCCAGGAAGCCCTGTACATGGTCCTGGTGATGGTCTGTGTGATCGTCATACCCGGCTTGCTGGTTGGTTTGGTGGTGGCAGTTTTTCAGGCCGCCACCTCAATCAATGAGCAGACGTTAAGCTTCCTGCCTCGTCTGGTGATCACCCTGGTTGCGCTGATGGTGTTTGGTCACATGATGACCAGAATGCTGATGGATTATTTTCATCGCATCATTGAGCACATTCCTCAAATTCTTTACTGAGCAGATTGGTCATGACGTATCCGGCGGAAGTCATATTAGATTGGCTGGCCAATTATTTTTGGCCGCTGACCCGCATCGGCGCCATGATGATGAGCATGACCTTCTTCGGCGCCCGTTTCGTGTCGATGCGCATCCGGCTTTATCTGTCGCTGACAGTCACTTTTGCTGTGATGCCCATGCTGCCTCAGGTCCCTGATATTCCTCTGTTATCCTTTGAGGGCTTTCTCACCACAGGCCAGCAAGTGATCATAGGTGTCGCTATGGGGCTGGTCACTCAGTTTGTCACCCAGACTTTTGTCCTGTTAGGGCAGATTCTGGGCATGCAGTCCAGTTTGGGCTTTGCCTCCATGGTCGACCCGGCCAACGGACAAAACACCCCTGTGCTGGGCCAGCTGTATATGATGCTGGCGATCATGTTATTTCTCGCTACTGACGGTCATCTGGCGATGCTCAGGCTGGTGGTGCTGAGTTTTACCACTTTGCCGGTCGGCCAGTCTATGTTGCAGGCGGTGGATTACCAGCAGCTGGCGGGCTGGTTCGGCTGGATGTTCAAAGCCGGCTTAAACATGTCGCTGGCCGGGATTATTGCGCTGCTGACGGTGAATCTCTCGTTCGGTGTCATGACACGTGCGGCACCTCAGCTGAATATTTTCTCTCTGGGCTTCTCGTTTGCGCTGTTGCTGGGGCTGTTCGTCAGCTGGTATCTGTTAATGGGCATTCAGGCACAGTATGAAGAACACTGGCAACTGGGTACTGAGCAAATCTGCAGCCTGATCAGGCTGGATTGCTGATGACAGACAGGAGGGAGTCCGATGGCTGAGTCAGACGGACAAGAACGTACTGAAGACGCAACCCCCCGACGGTTGCAGCAAGCGCGGGAAAAAGGTCAGGTCGCGCGCTCAAAAGAACTGGCGTCGGTTGCGGTACTGGTATCGGGGGCGGTTGGCCTGATGTGGTTTGGCGAAATGCTGGCCGTTGCCTTGAGCGAAGTCATGCGCAAGTTCTTTACCCTCAGTCGCGAGGAAGTGTTTGATTTTACCAAGCTGCTTGCCGTGACCGGGGATGCCATAGTGCATATGCTGTGGCCTTTGCTTCTGGTGTTGATATTTTTGTTTGTGGCGGCACTGATTGGTGCTTCCGCCTTGGGCGGAATCAGCTTTTCCGCTGAGGCGGCAAGGCCCAAGCTCTCAAGAATGAACCCGGCCAGCGGCCTTAAACGTATGATTGGAAAGCAAAGTGCCGTTGAGCTGGTGAAATCCATCCTGAAAGTCACTTTGGTGGCCGGTGTCGCTTACTACCTGATGTACAGCAGCCTGGAAGGTTTCTTTCAGCTCAGCATAGAGATCTATCCGAGTAACATCTTTCATGCGCTGGAGATTTTACTGCGCTTTGTGTTGCTGATCTGTTGCTCGCTGCTGGTCGTGGTGGCTATCGATGTGCCGTACCAGATCTGGCAGCATAACGAGCAGCTGAAGATGACCAAGCAGGAAGTAAAAGACGAACATAAAGATGTTGAAGGTAAACCTGAGGTCAAAGGCCGTATCCGTATGCTGCAGCGTGAAATGGCGCAGCGGCGTATGATGGCGGAAGTGCCGAAGGCCGATGTGGTGATTACCAACCCGGAGCACTTCTCTGTTGCCTTACGATATGACCCCACGCTGGACAAGGCGCCAGTGGTCATTGCCAAAGGTACCGATCACATGGCGATGAAAATCCGGGAAGTGGCCAACGAATATAAGATCGATATTGTGCCTGCGCCTCCGCTGGCACGCTCCCTCTATCACAGTACCGAGCTGGAACAGCAAATACCGGATGGCCTGTTTGCCGCTGTGGCGCAGGTACTGGCGTACGTATTCCAGTTGAAACAATACCGGCGCGGTAACGGTAAGCGGCCAAAGTTATCTTCAGGCGCGGTTGATATACCTCCTGAATTACGGCACTGATTGCTTGCGGCAAAATGTTTTGGCTGCAGGTCAAAAAATTGACTTATCAAGACGGTATAAATTTTGCTTTATGCGAAGCTTAGCCCGTTCAGTTGTCTGCGATTCACTGCCGCACCAGTGTCAGCCAGAAAATAGCGGTGAGCACTGAGTGAGCACTGACGATTAACCGATTCCAACCAAATAAGAATGCATGAAGCTGCCGATACCCTTTTCAGATAAATTGCCTTTACACCGATTGCAGTCACTGCCTGCAATCGGCGCCCCTGTCATGGTACTGGCAACATTGGCGATGGTTGTGTTGCCAATGCCAGCAATGCTGCTGGATATGGCCTTTTCTTTTAATATAGCCCTGGCCCTTGTGGTGCTGCTGGTCACTGTGTATACCCGCCGCCCGCTCGATTTTGCGGCTTTCCCGACCGTACTGTTGATTGCCACCCTGCTCAGGCTGGCGCTGAACGTAGCGTCAACCCGGGTTGTTTTGCTGAATGGTCATGAAGGCCCGGAGGCGGCAGGCCAGGTGATCGACGCCTTTGGTTCTGTGGTTATCGGGGGGAATTACGCTGTTGGTTTAGTGGTATTCCTGATTTTGATGATCATCAACTTTATGGTAGTCACCAAAGGTGCGGGTCGTATTTCAGAAGTCAGTGCCCGCTTTACCCTTGATGCCTTGCCGGGTAAGCAGATGGCAATTGATGCCGATCTCAATGCCGGGTTAATTGATCAGGAGCAGGCACGAACACGGCGCAGCGAAGTCACCAAAGAAGCCGACTTCTACGGTTCGATGGACGGTGCCTCTAAATTTGTTAAAGGGGATGCCATTGCCGGCATCCTGATCCTCTTTATCAATATTATTGGTGGCCTGATCATTGGTATGGGCCAGCATGATCTCAGCTTCAATGAAGCGATTCATATCTACAGCCTGCTGACCATAGGTGATGGTCTGGTGGCGCAGATCCCGTCTCTGTTGCTGTCCATTGGCGCAGCCATGATGGTGACTCGTCAAAATACTGACGAAGACATGGGGCAGCAGATGCTGTTCCAGATGTTCAACAACCCTCAGGCGCTGATCATCACAGGCGGGATTTTGTTTGTGATGGGTATTGTTCCTGGCATGCCTCATGTCCCGTTTCTGCTGCTGGCGCTGATCATCGGCCTGATTGCCTACTGGCGGGTGAAGAAAGAGCAACAGGCAAAAGTACTGGCAGAATCCGCACCGCCTGAGGCGCTGGACAGCAAACCCGTCACCAAAGAGCTGTCGTGGGATGATGTTCAGCCTATGGATACCATCAGTCTGGAAGTCGGTTACCGCTTGATTCCTATGGTCGATAAAGAACAGGGTGGCGAGTTGCTGGAGCGGGTAAAAGGTGTTCGGAAAAAACTGTCGCAGGATTTCGGCTTCCTGGTACCGCCTGTCCATATCCGCGATAACCTTGAATTGCCGCCCAATACATACCGTATCAGCCTGATGGGGGTGAATAACGGTGAGTCAAACATCCACCCTGATATGGAGCTGGCTATCAATCCGGGTCAGGTATTTGGCAGTTTGGAAGGGGAGCGGACGACCGATCCCGCTTTCGGGCTGGAAGCAATCTGGATTTTAGAATCGCAGCGAGAGCATGCTCAGGCATTGGGTTATACCGTTGTTGACGCCGCCACTGTACTGGCTACCCATCTGAGTCAGATTCTGGTGAACAATGCTTCTCAGCTGCTTGGGCATGAAGAAGTCCAGAATCTGTTGGAAGTGCTGGGGCAGTCTACACCGAAACTGGTGGACAATTTCGTCCCTGATCAGCTGCCGTTAGGGGCTGTGGTGAAAGTGCTGCAGAACCTGCTGCATGAAGGTGTGCCTATCCGGGATATCCGCACCATAGTTCAGACTTTGTCCGAGTATTCCGGTAAGAGTCAAGATCCCGACATTCTCACAGCCGCCGCACGTATTGGCCTCAAACGCCTAATTGTTCAGGAAATCAATGGAATAGAGCCTGAGTTGCCTGTTATCACGCTTGTTCCTGAGTTGGAACAAATATTGCATAAAACAATGCAGTCTAGCGGGGGCGAGTCCTCTGGTATCGAGCCGGGTCTGGCAGAACGTCTGCAGCGCTCTTTGACCGAAGCCACACATCAGCAAGAGTTGAAAGGCGAACCGGCTGTACTGTTAACGTCTGGCGTATTGCGCGGCACGTTAGCAAAATTTGTGAAAAACACCATCCCGACACTGCGGGTGCTCTCTTATCAGGAAATCCCTGATGAAAAGCAAATCCGTATTGTGAATGCAGTGGGTAACTAGGTGTCCCCAGGCTGACTGAGTCAGCCAAAACGTGCAGGGTAATCCGTACCGGATGGGAAGACTGAATTGAAAATTAAACGATTTTTTGCCAAGGACATGCGAACCGCGCTGAGTGAAGTCAAAGAACAACTCGGTGCGAATGCGGTGATCATGTCCAATAAGAAAGTGACCGGCGGTGTTGAGATCGTGGCGGCGGTGGATAATGACGCCAGCGAAGCCAAGGTGCCGTCGCCGTCACAGCCTACCCGTGATGCCCTGGCTGAACGTTTGGGCGAGGCCAGGCGTAAATTGGCTGACGACAAGGTGCAGCTGCAGCAGCCCGGTAGCGGCCACTTTGCCAAGGTGCTGCAAAATTATGCTCAGGATCCCGAGACAGAAGTGGACTCCCTGTCAGCCTTATTACAGCGCCAGTCGAAGCACACCGGTGGACACCCTGCTGAACGTCAAGGATATGACTATTCTTCCCGTCCTCAGTCTGAGAACAGCCCTTACGGCAGTGACAGGCGTCAGTCTTCCCACCCTTATGGAGCGGGCGGACGTCAGCCAGCACCGAATGCTTACAGTGACTACCGCCAAAATCATGACGCAGATGCACACGCACCGGCAGGACGCACCGGCCGGGCAAATCCAGCGGCTGCGAGCCAGAAAAACAGTGCTTTTCAGAACCGTCTGGATCCCAGCCGGTTTGAACAGCGAGCGCCGCACCGCGAGGATGATCTTGATGCCATGCGCAGTGAAATGGCGTCAATTCGTCGCCTGCTCGAACATCAGCTGTCTGGTTTGATGTGGCAGGAGGTTGAGCGTCGCGAGCCGATGCGGGCCATGATGATTAAGCGTCTGGAAAAAATGGGCTTATCAGCAGAACTGGCCGATCAGCTGGCTTGTTATATTCCTGAAGATGTCCAGCCGCACAAGGCTTGGTCATCCTTGCTTCAGTTGCTGGCCGACCAGATCATTACCACTGATGACTGTATTCTCGAAACCGGGGGCGTGGTCGCACTGCTCGGGCCGACCGGTGTAGGAAAAACAACGACAATTGCAAAACTGGCCGCCAGAGCGGCGATGGACTTTGGTCCGAATGAAATTGCTCTGGTTACCACAGATACCTATCGTATCGGTGCACATGAACAGCTGGCGACTTATGGTCGAATTCTGGGCTGTCCGGTAAGAGTTGCTAAAGATGCCGAAGAGCTTGCCGATATACTTCATCAGTTACGGCATCGGCGCCTTGTACTGCTGGATACAGCAGGCATGGGGCAACGGGATCTTCGCCTGCAGGAACAGCTGGATACCCTGATGCATAATAGTGGCTCACAAATTCGTAGCTTTCTGGTATTACCGGCGACCTCCCAGCGCCGCGTTCTGCACGAAACCATTGAGCATTTCCGTCGTATCCCGCTGTCGGGGTGCGTGCTGACTAAGCTGGATGAAACCCTCAGTCTGGGTGAAGTTATCAGTGTCACATTGGAAAGTGCTCTGCCGATCGCATATCTGGCGGACGGTCAACGAGTGCCTGAAGACATTAAAGTCGCCACAGGACACTTCATGGTTAATCGTGCAAACGAGTTGTTGGAAAACGACATGGGCCAGCAAACCCACTTCTGGAGCAGCGACAGCGCAGATAACCAGGGGGCGGATTTTTATGATTGAGAACATGATGCACGATCAAGCAAGCGGCTTGCGCCGTATGACAAAACTGGCCTCGACCAAAGTGATCACCGTCAGCGGTGGTAAAGGCGGTGTGGGTAAAACCAACATCACACTGAATATGGCGATTGCCATGGCCCGTCAGGGCAAGAGAGTGATGGTGCTGGATGCCGACCTTGGCCTGGCCAATGTTGATGTGATGCTGGGGCTGCGAGCGGGTCGTAACCTGTCTCATGTCCTGTCGGGTGTGTGCGATCTCCGGGACATCATTATCGAAGGTCCTTACGGCGTAAAAATCATACCGGCCTCTTCAGGCACGCAAAATATGGCGGAACTGTCCAGTGCTCAGCACGTTGGCCTGATCCGCGCGTTTGCCACGCTTGAAGATGAAGTGGATGTCCTGCTGGTGGATACTGCTGCAGGGATCTCAGATATGGTGTTGAGTTTTGCCGGTGCGGCCCAGGATGTACTAATTGTCGTATGTGATGAGCCGACCTCCATTACCGATGCTTATGCGCTGATTAAAATCCTGAACCGTGAATACCAGGTGCAGCGGTTTAAAATTGTGGCCAATATGGTTCGCAGTTACCGCGAAGGGCGAGAGCTGTTTGCCAAGCTGACCCGGGTGACTGAACGGTTTTTGCAGGCCAACATGGAGTTAGTTGCCTGTATTCCATTAGATGACAGGGTACGTCAGTCTATTAAGCGACAAAAAGTAGTCGTGGAAGCTTTCCCACGAAGCCCAGCGGCACTGGCCCTGACAACGCTCGCCAATAAAGCGTTAACCTGGCCGGTACCGAATAATCCGGCCGGACATCTGGAATTTTTTGTTGAAAAGTTATTAGTTAAACCAACACCTGAAGAGGTACCTCTGGGTGAATAAAGCACAAACATACGGCCGATATCAGGAATCCCCCCATGCTTTTGTTGAGCGGTATTCGTCACTGGTGAAGCGGATTGCGCATCACCTGATGGCGCGATTACCGCCCAATGTACAGCTGGAAGACCTGATCCAGGCTGGCATGATTGGTTTGCTGGAAGCACAACAGAACTATGATCCGAGCAAAGGTGCCAGTTTTGAAACTTTTGCCGGAATTCGAATTCGGGGCGCCATGCTGGATGATATCCGTCGTGGCGACTGGGTTCCTCGCTCCGTGTATAAAAACAACCGCCGGATATCTGAAGCCATTGCTCAATTGGAAAGCCGTTTTGGCCGCGATCCGAATGATCAGGAAATTGCTGAATATCTCGAAATGACACTCGAACAGTACCATCAGGCATTAAATGATGTTAATTGTGGTCGCCTAGTGGGTATGGACGACCTGGGTGTCTCAGAAGATACGGTAGCAACCGAAGATTCAGTGGCAGAAAACCTCCCTTTTCAGGATGTTGCGGACGGCAGTTTTCGCCACGCTCTTGCTGGTGCCATTCGTACATTGCCGGAAAGGGAAGCACTGGTGTTGTCGTTGTATTACGACGAGGAACTCAACCTCAAAGAAATTGGTGCCGTTTTAGGTGTCAGTGAATCCCGTATTTGCCAGATTCACAGTCAGGCAATGCAGCGTCTGCGGGCCAAGTTGTCTGCTTGGACTGCTTCATAAACACACGATTTAGAAGAAACACTGTGACCTCAGTGGAGGCAACTTTGAATAAAAATATGAAAATCCTCATTGTTGACGACTTTTCAACAATGCGCCGTATCGTCAAGAACTTACTACGTGACCTGGGCTTTAATAACACCCAGGAGGCGGATGATGGATTGACTGCGTTACCCATGCTAAAGAAAGGCGACTTCGATTTCGTCGTCACCGACTGGAATATGCCGGGCATGCAAGGTATTGACTTGCTCAAGCAGATCCGGGCCGATGCTAGCCTGAAACACCTGCCAGTATTGATGATTACTGCTGAAGCCAAGCGCGAGCAGATCATCGAAGCGGCTCAGGCTGGTGTCAATGGCTACATTGTTAAGCCATTCACCGCTGCCACGTTGAAAGAAAAACTGGACAAGATTTTCGAGCGTATGCAGTGATGCCGTCAGTCTGACGCTAACTAGGGTAGACACATATGATTTCACTTGAACAGGCGAAACAACTCGTCGCGCTGCTGGAAGAAGATCGGCAAGCGGACGCGGATGAGTTGTTCCGAAGCCTGGTGTCGGATTGTCGGGATCCGATGTATCTCGAAGTGGGTAAATTGACGCGTCAATTACATGACTCATTGCAGAATTTTCGTCTGGATCCCCGTATTGCTGATTTAGCGACGACCGACATTCCTGACGCACGTGGGCGTCTGAATTATGTGATAGACAAAACCGAGGAAGCGGCCAACAGGACAATGGATGCTGTTGAAGGCACCCTCCCTATCGCTGATTTATTGCGTGAACGTCTGATGCAAGTGAAACCCCAGTGGCAAAGTTTAATGCACGGGGAGATCACCCTTGGCGAATTTAAACGGCTTTGTCACGATATTGACGCATTATTAGTTCAGCTCGACGGTGACAGCGAGCAGCTTCACCGTCATCTGACCGATATTCTGATGGCACAGGACTTCCAGGATTTGACAGGCCAGGTTATTCGCAGAGTGATCGAACTTGTTCATGAAGTGGAACATCAGTTGGTTGAGATTCTGAAGGCTGCCGGTATTGAACAGAGTGAAAGCTCAGTGATAGTGAGCCAGAAAGACAAAACACTCTCCCCGGAAGGGCCAATTATCAACAGTGCTGAACGCACTGACGTCATGTCTACCCAGGATGACGTCGATGATTTGCTATCAAGCCTTGGATTTTAGGGGAAGCTTATGAGCTTTGATTTAGACGAAGATATCCTGCAGGACTTTTTAATCGAAGCCGGGGAAATTCTGGAATTACTTTCCGAGCAGTTAGTAGATTTGGAACGTCGTCCAGATGATACAGATTTGCTGAATGCCATTTTCCGCGGTTTCCATACTGTTAAAGGTGGTGCCGGGTTTTTGGCGTTAACGGCATTGGTTGACGCTTGTCACGGTGCTGAAAATATTTTTGACTTACTCCGTACCGGTAAACGCACTGTGACGTCAGAGCTGATGGATGTCATCCTTCAGGCACTGGATACCATCAATGTGATGTTCGCACAGGTGCAGAACCATGAGCCGATTGAGCCCGCGGAACAAAGCCTGCTGGATGCGCTGCATTATTACAGCCAGCCACCGGGAGCCGAAGAGATGGCGGCTGTTTCAGCCCCGGCATCGGTTGCTGCTCCCGTAGCGGCAACGGCACCGGCTTCGCCCGAGCAGCCTGCGATTGCCGGTGGTTCGGTTGATGAAATCACACAGGATGAGTTTGAACGTCTGCTCGATGAGTTGCATGGTGCGGGCGGAAGCCCAAGCCCGAGTGCAGCACCAGCCAGTGATGTTCAGAGTGCACCTGTCTCGACCGACATCGATACTGGCGATATCACCGATGATGAGTTTGAACGTCTGCTTGACGAGCTGCACGGTATAGGTAACGCGCCTGGCACTGAAACCACGGGGGCTGAAGTGTCGGCCTCGCCAGTTGTTGCACAAGCGTCCGAATCACCTGCTGCTGGCGACAGCGACTTAATGACAGATGACGAATTTGAACGTCTGCTCGATGAACTGCACGGCAGCGGTAAAGGGCCGTCAGATGAAGAGCTGGCGATCGCAACCAAACCGGCTTCCGCGTTACAGGCTAAAGCTGAATCAGCGCCTGTTACCTCTCAGCCCGTTACTGAGATGCCGCAACCTGTGGCGGAGCGTAAAGCAACAGGACTAAAAGAAAAATCCAAAACTCAGGCTGAAGCCACAGTACGTGTCGATACCTCTACGCTGGACACCATAATGAACATGGTTGGCGAGCTGGTATTAGTTCGTAACCGTCTGATCAGCCTGGGCCAGAACAGCAATGACGAAGAAATGTCAAAAGCTGTTGCGAACCTGGATGTAGTGACTGCAGACCTTCAGGGCGCGGTGATGAAAACGCGGATGCAGCCAATCAAGAAAGTCTTTGGCCGTTTCCCGCGTGTTGTTCGCGATCTGGCCCGAAGTCTGAAAAAAGAAATCGTGCTGGAAATGCGCGGTGAAGAAACCGATCTCGATAAAAATCTGGTGGAAGCGCTGGCCGATCCTTTGGTTCACCTGGTGCGTAACTCAGTCGATCACGGTATAGAAATGCCGGATAACCGCGAGAAAGCCGGCAAGCCGCGTATTGGCACGGTACTTTTGTCTGCGGCGCAGGAAGGGGATCATATTCTGCTGACTATCGAAGACGATGGCGGCGGTATGGACCCGGATCGACTGCGTCAAATCGCCGTTGACCGTAATGTCATGGATGCCGATGCCGCCGCGCGTCTGTCTGACAGCGAATGTTATAACCTGATTTTCGCGCCCGGCTTCTCGACCAAGAAAGAAATCTCAGATATTTCCGGCCGTGGTGTCGGTATGGATGTCGTAAAAACTGCTATCAGCCAGCTGAACGGTTCCATCTATATTGATTCCAATCTGGGCAAAGGCACACGCATTGATATTAAAGTGCCGTTGACGCTGGCCATTTTGCCAACGCTGATGGTCGGTGTGGCTGACCAGCCATTTGCACTGCCTCTGGCCAGTGTAAATGAAATCTTTCATTTGGATCTCAGTAAGACCAATGTGGTTGATGGGCAGCTGACTATCATAGTGCGCGATAAAGCGATCCCGCTGTTCTATCTTCAGGATTGGCTGGCAGGTCACAGTGTTTCCAAGCGGGAAAGACAGCTTGGGCATGTGGTGATTGTTCAGATAGGCCATCAGAGAATGGGCTTTGTGGTGGATACGCTTATTGGGCAGGAAGAAGTGGTGATTAAGCCGCTCGATGAGTTATTGCAAGGCACACCTGGTATGGCGGGGGCCACCATTACCAGTGATGGTCACATTGCACTGATTCTGGATGTCCCCAACCTTCTGAAACATTACGCAGGCCGCAGATAATAATAATTGACAGGGGCTTAGAAGGCCCCTGTTCATTCAGGCCTGATTGCTTACGGAAAGATAAAACATGGCTGTAAAAGTGTTGGTGGTGGACGACTCCAGTTTTTTCCGCCGCCGGGTGAGTGAAATTATTAATGCGGATCCGCGCCTTGAAGTGATTGGCGATGCTGTTAACGGTAAAGAAGCCGTTGAAAAAGCGCGGACACTGAAGCCTGACGTCATCACTATGGATATTGAAATGCCTGTGATGGATGGTATCACCGCAGTGCGCGAAATCATGAAGTCGAACCCGACACCTATCCTGATGTTTTCGTCGCTGACCCATGAGGGCGCGCGGGCGACATTAGATGCTCTGGACGCGGGCGCGTTAGACTTCCTGCCGAAAAAATTTGAAGATATTGCGCGTAATAAAGACGAAGCAATCTCTTTGCTGCAAAAACGTGTCGCCGAGCTGGCCCGTAAACGTGTCTTTATGCGGGCGCCTGTGCGTACCAGCACTCCTGTTTCGCCATCGCCGGCTGATCGCCCGCTGACGTCAAGCCGCCCGGTCGCAAGTACGGCCACTGCCACGACGCTGACACGATCAGCACCGTCACAGGTTCGTCCGACCGCGCGGTTTAAAGCGACAGGTAAACAGTATCAGCTGATGGCGATAGGTACATCGACCGGCGGCCCTGTGGCGCTACAAAAAATTCTGACACAGCTGCCTGGCTCATTTCCGTACCCCATTGTTTTGGTGCAGCATATGCCTGCAACATTCACCGCGGCGTTTGCTGCGCGTTTGAATAACCTTTGCAAAATCGGTGTGAAAGAGGCCGAAGATGGTGATGTACTGCGTGCCGGTACGGCTTATCTGGCACCTGGCGGTAAACAAATGATGCTGGAAGGCCGCCCGGGTAATGTGCGTTTACGTATTATTGATGGTGGCGATCGTATGAACTACAAGCCTTGTGTCGATGTCACTTTTGGCTCTGCAGCCAAGGTGTATCATGACAAGGTGCTGTCCATGATCCTGACAGGAATGGGCGCAGACGGGCGTGACGGATCGCGTATGCTGAAGTCGGCCGGCGCAACCGTCTGGGCGCAGGACGAAGAAAGTTGTGTGGTATACGGTATGCCACAGGCGGTTGCCAAGGCAGGGATATCGACCGAAGATCTTCCTTTGGATCGCATTGCTGAGCGTATTCTGATTGAGGTTGGCTTAGCTTAAGGAGATGTCGTGGTAGTCTGGAGCATTGCCAACCAGAAAGGCGGCGTGGGGAAAACCACCACTACTGTCAGTCTGGCGGGCCTGTTAAGTGAACGAAACAAACGCGTATTATTGGTGGATACTGACCCGCATTCATCACTGACGACATACTTGAATTTTGATTCTGATCGCCTTGAATCCAGCCTGTTTGATTTGTTCCAGCTGTCGACAATTGACCGTGTCACTGTCAAACCACTGGTGCTGGAAACACGATTTAAAAATATCCATCTGATACCGGCGCACATGTCGCTGGCGACCTTGGATAGAGTCATGGGGACTCGCAGCGGCATGGGATTGATTCTGAAAAAGGCACTGAAATGCCTGGAAGAAGAATATGATTATGTGCTGATTGACTGCCCCCCGATCCTGGGTGTCATGATGGTGAATGCGCTTGCTGCCAGTGAGCGCATTTTGATTCCGGTGCAAACGGAATTTTTGGCGATGAAAGGTCTGGAGCGAATGATGCGTACTTTGCAAATCATGCAAAAATCCAGGCCGGATGAATTCAAAGTCACTATTGTGCCAACCATGTATGACAAACGAACCAGGGCCTCACTGGAAACCCTGCAAGAACTGAAGTCGCGTTATGCCAATCAGGTCTGGGCTTCGGCTGTGCCCATTGATACCAAGTTTCGTGATGCCAGTATCAAGCATATGCCGCCATCTCTGTATGCCCGTGGCTCTCGCGGTGTGTTTGCGTATAAAACTTTATTGAATTATCTGGAGCGGCTTGGTCAAGATGAGCGATAACGCAAAGCTGTCCAGTGAACAGGCATTAGATGATTACTTTTTCGGGCTGCTGGATGATTCTTTGCTGCCCGAAGAGGGTAGCGTGGACGCTGTCGGCCCGCAGGATGACCTGCCAGCGTTAGCAGAGGAAAATGACGGCCAGATGTTGTTGTCTGATTCTGCTGTTGCTGATGAAGCAGCGGCTGAGTTGCAAAGTGGCAGTGAGCCCGATGATGCGATAAGTCTTGCGGTGATCCCCCAGACTCATCAGCCCTTTGATTTTAATAGTCTGGATCAATCCGGGCGAGATAACTCGTCTGTGAACTCGTTTGCAGAAGGTGGCGAACCGCCATCACTGCGGGCAATGGCAACCCAACTGCCGAGTGCTGCTGCGCCGGTTTCGTTGTCCGCAGAGCCAGAGCTGAGTGTACCTGAAGTCAGGTTTACCCCGCCGCGGACGAGAACGGATCTTGAGCAGTTGCAGCGTCTTCTCGACCAAATGTCAGAGATGCAAGAGGAAGTGATTGTTGAAAGTGAAGCCTGGATTGCCGAGCAACAGCAATTGGCTGAACTGGAAAAACAGCAAGAAGTTAAGCAAGAAGAAGTTAAGCAAGAAGATGTTAAGCCAGCCGTTTTAGACGACCCGGGCTGGTTTGAGGATGACAGCGCGCTGACTCAGCATCAGAACACTGCGCCAGAGCCGCTTAAAAAATCGCTGGCAGTGGCTGCGCAGGCGTCAGCTGTTGAGTCGGCCCCCTATGCAGAGCCGCAAAATAGTGTCCAGCTGATGCAGATGCTGCCTAAGGTCGCTGAGGCTCCGGCTGTTGCTGACAAGGCGGCGCAGGTGGCTGAATTGGAAACAAGCTCTCAGCCTCAGAGTGAAATAGTTGCAACGGAGCCTGTTCCAGACATTCTTGATAAAGAAGAGAGTGTGCAGGAAACTGTGGCCGATGCCGCACCTGAGCTGGCGGCTGAGCCGCCACCGCCTTCCTGGGCATTACCTGGCGCCAGTGAGCAAACAGAATTTCAGGCGCTGTTTTTTGCTGTCAACGGTGTGACTTTTGCTGTTCCGCTGACAGAGCTGGGAGGGATTCACCAATTGGGTGAGATGAGTCACCTTATTGGCCGCCCGGACTGGTATCTTGGCTTGCAGCCGGTACAGAACCGAAAGCTGGATGTGGTGGATACCGCCAGATGGGTGATGCCAGAATCTATCTACAATGATGACCATCAGGAAAATTACCGATATGTGGTCATGTTGGGAGAAAGTAAGTGGGGACTGGCTTGTGATCAACTTCACGGAACAGAAACCCTGACAAAACAAAGTGTTCGCTGGCGAGAAAAGGCAGGTAAACGGCCTTGGCTGGCGGGTATGGTTAAAGAGAAAATGTGTGCTTTAATTCATGTCAATGAACTCATTTCCATGCTGAAAGCGGGTTTGGACGTGAAGAGCGTTTTGTGACGATGGCCGGAGAGGATACAGCATGTCGCAGGTAAGTGTTGCCGAGATTCAAAAAGAAGACAGTAACGACCAGGTATTACAGTGGGTTACCTTCCAGCTGGAAGAGGAAACCTACGGTATCAATGTAATGCAGGTTCGTGAAGTGCTGCGTTATACTGAAATCGCCCCGGTTCCGGGCGCGCCAGATTATGTGCTGGGAATTATCAACCTGCGTGGCAATGTGGTCACAGTGATTGATACCCGTGCTCGGTTTGGCCTGATGTCAGGTGAGATTTCAGATAATACCCGTATCGTAATCATTGAAGCTGAAAAGCAGGTTATCGGTATTATGGTCGACAGTGTGGCAGAAGTGGTTTATCTGCGTAGCTCTGAAATCGACAGTACGCCAAGCGTGGGCACTGATGAAAGTGCCAAGTTTATTCAAGGCGTCAGTAACCGTGACAATCAACTGCTGATCCTGGTTGATCTGAACAAGCTCCTGTCTGATGAAGAATGGGAAGAGATGGCGTATCTCTGATGCCTGCTATCTTGCTTGAATGGCTGCCTTTGGTTGTTGCTTTGCTGGCAGTGGTGATAGCGGTTGTGCTGGTTCGGCGTGAGCGAAAAGCACGCCAGGATCTGGAAACCAAGTTTGCAGCAGCAGAGTTGCTGTTAAAAACCGCCAGACAGCAGCAGGAAAGCTTAACCAAACAGTTTCATGAGTTGCGTGCGGGTACGATGGCAATGAGTAATAAAATGGCCATATTAACCCGCCAGCAGGAAGAGCTGTCTGAGCGTCAGGGTGAAATGGCCATGCAGGATCCCGATGGCCGCCTGTACAGCCGCGCCAGTAAAATGGTCGAGCTGGGTGCCGATGTTAATGAGCTGATGGAAGAGTGTGATTTGCCGAAAGCGGAAGCTGAACTGCTGTTGCGGTTACAGCAGCGCATGAATAAAGGCCGGCGTTAGCACTGTTGCTTGCTGGCTGTTGTTTGTGGATAGCGACACCTTGCCGCTTTTATTCACGTTTTCTGCTATTTCATCACGGTTTCGGTTATTCACGGCACCTGTGTATAGCTTCGGTACACGCCTTAGTACATAGCTTCAGCGTCAGGTTCTGCCGCTTCACTGCACAATAGCGTCAGACGGTTTCGTTTACAGACACAGGCCCTTCCCATCCGGGAGGGGTTTTTCCGTTTAAAACCCACGAAAAAGCAATCAGTTCGGCTATGATCACGAACAGGGCGGGTGGGATGTTATCTCCGGCCTCGAGGTTATTGAGGTACTCAGCCAGTGCCGGATCCTGGTGTATCAATCCTCCCTGGGCTTTGGCCTGCTCGATGATCTCTCTTGCCCAGTCGTCATAACCTTTCGCTGACACATAAGGGGTGTTATAGCCATCGTAGCTCAACGCGATAGCCCGGTTTTGTTCTGTTGTCATACGCTGATCCTGATGCCGCATTGTGGGTGGATGTCCGGCGCTGAATCGTCATGGGTTGGCGTCTGATGAAAACTCACGGACTCACAGTTAATCTCCAGCTGTTTCAGGCGACGCATCAGCTGAGGTGTTAACTGTTCTGTCAATGTCAGTATGTCTGACTGCTCGCAACTGAAAGCCAGATTGAGCTGGCTGTCCTGCCAGATGGCAGTGGCTTCTAACGTGTTCGACTCACCGACAGGTAATCCCAGTTTGACTGTCCAGGCCCGGCCGGGCGATTGCCGTTTCGAGGCTTGTTGCGATGCGTTTGAATGCACACTGAGACGGATTTCGCGGCCGTTACTTTGCGGTAAATGCAGTATAAAAGGCGTGTTTTCGTCGCGTCCGGTTGGCGCACCGGCAATACGCTGCTCGGCAGCCAGGCGGATCAGTGCTTTGAGTTCGGTTTGTGAATCAGCCGGCAGGCTGGCGAGTAACCGGGCAAGCGGACTGTCGGGCTGTGTCAGCTGGGTTACCAGTGCCTTCAGGCTGTCTTTACCGGCCCCTTGCTGTAACCAGGGTGCGATATCGGCCGGCGTTCGCGGCAGCACCAGCTGAGGCAGCCATGGTGCGATCGGTGAACTCTGGCCGCTCACTGCAGGAGGTAAATTGGCAAATAATCGTTGCAACACATGAAGTTGTGTTAGCAAGTGTGAAAGTTGGCTGATTTGCTGGCCGGATTGGAATACAGTTGCGCCTGCCTGAGCTTGACTTGCATGGCTGACCGAAGCGGTCTGCTGCGGCGCAGTTGTCTTCGACGCACTGGCCGCTGCTGGCGGATAAGCGGAGGATTGAGATATAGAGGTCACATTTAGATACCTTGCTGCCGGATCTATAACAGCCTGAAACTAACAAAGATCTCAGTCGCTGTGATATTATCCGAGGATTATTTGTGTCATTCAGGATGTCTCATCCCTATGTTATCAGTCAAAGGATTGAGCTGTACCCGTGATGAGCGTGTATTGTTCGATGACCTCCAATTTAATGTTGCTTCTGGCGAGCTGGTTCAGATTGAAGGCCGCAACGGGGCCGGTAAAACGACCTTATTGCGTATCATCGCTGGGCTCGGCTCTCCTGATACCGGCGATGTCTATTGGCACGATAACAAGATAGGCCATGTGCGTGAAGAGTATCATAGCCAGATGCTGTTTTTGGGACATCAAACTGGGGTCAAGCGCGAATTAACCGCCTCAGAAAACCTGGCTTTTTTCCAGGCTATGCATACGCCGGATAACAGCGAGAGACTCAGTGGTCAGGCAAGAGTGCATGGTGATGATGCTATCTGGCAGGCACTGGCCCATGTGGGGTTGGCCGGACGCGAAGATGTGCCTGCCGGACAATTGTCCGCCGGCCAGCAGCGTCGGGTGGCTTTGGCCCGCTTATGGTTAAGTAACCATCCGCTGTGGATTTTGGATGAGCCGTTGACAGCGATTGATAAACTGGGAGTAAAAGTCCTTGAGCAGCTTTTTGTTTCCCATGCCGAACGTGGCGGGATTGTGCTGCTGACGACTCACCAGGATATGTTTTCTGCGCAGAACAGACTGCGCAAGGTGACACTGGGGCAGGCGTTGTGATGTGGCATTCTATGTATCAGGTTATCCGGCGGGAATTGCTGATTGCGCTTCGTCGTCAGGCCGATGTGTTCAACCCTTTGTGGTTCTTTATTATTGTCATCACCCTGTTTCCATTGGGGATAGGGCCTGAACCGAATCTGCTGGCGCGTATCGCGCCCGGTATTATTTGGGTAGCAGCTTTACTGGCGGCTTTACTGTCACTGGAGCGTCTGTTCCGGGATGATTTCGTTGACGGCTCGCTGGAACAAATGATGCTGATGCCAACCCCGTTATCGGTATTGGCACTGGCAAAAGTCGTGGCTCACTGGTTGCTGACGGGTTTGCCGCTGATAATAATCAGTCCGTTATTGGCAGTTTTACTGTCACTCGACTGGTCAACCTGGACTGCGGTGGTATTAACCTTGCTGCTTGGCACGCCAACACTGAGCTTTTTGGGTGCGATTGGGGTTGCACTGACGGTGGGATTGCGTAAAGGTGGAGTATTATTGAGCTTGCTCATCTTACCGCTGTTTATTCCCGTGCTAATCTTTGCTACGTCGGCGATAGAGGCGGCGTCGCTGGGAATGAGTTATCAGGGGCAACTAGCTTTGATGGGAGCAATGTTAGCCGGATCAGCCACACTGGCTCCTTTTGCGATATCAGCATCATTGCGTATCAGTGTTAACTGACGCGTGAATATAACGAATATTATTATTAATCATAGAGTAAAAAACTATGTGGAAGTGGTTACATCCCTACGCTAAAGCAGAAAACTGCTACCGCCTGTGCGGAACCCTGCTGCCCTGGTTTGCGGCACTGTCTGTGATCAGCCTGATAACAGGCACTGTCTGGGGCCTGGCTTTTGCGCCAACCGATTACCAGCAGGGTGACAGTTTCCGCATTATTTACCTGCATGTACCGGCTGCTATCTGGTCCATGGGGGCTTATCTTTGGATGGCGGTAGCTGCCTTTATCGGCTTAGTCTGGCAGGTGCGCTTATCTGACATGGCAGCTGCGGCCATGGCACCGATTGGCGCTGTGTTCACCTTTATTGCATTGCTGACCGGTGCGGTATGGGGCAAACCAATGTGGGGTGCCTGGTGGGTGTGGGATGCACGTCTGACATCTGAACTGATTCTGCTTTTCCTCTATCTGGGTGTGATTGCGCTGTATAACGCTTTCGACGATCAGAAAACGGCGGCCAAAGCGGCCGGTATCCTGGCGATAGTGGGCGTGATCAATCTTCCTATCATTCATTATTCCGTTGAGTGGTGGAATACCCTGCATCAGGGCGCCACTATTACCAAATTCGCTAAACCGTCGATCGACAGCCGTATGTTGTGGCCATTACTGCTGAATATTTTGGGTTTTGCCTGTTTTTTTGGTGCGCTGACTCTGATTCGGTTACGCAATGAAATTCTGACCAGGGAAAGCCACCGCCCCTGGGTTCGTCAGTTGATTCAGTGAGGTGAGTATGCATTTCGATTCGTTCAGTGATTTCCTTGCCATGGGCGGGTATGCCGGTTATGTCTGGTCGGCCTATGGGATATCTGCTTTATCTTTGCTGATTCTTTTATGGACCAGTATCCGTAAGAGTCGTCGTCTGGCTGCTGACATTAAAAATAGAATTGCCCGCGAGCAACGCATTAAAGCGGCCGAGAATTTGGAGAATACCTTATGAACCCAAGACGCAAAAAACGCCTGACCGTGATCATTGCCTTGCTGGCCGGTCTCGGTGTGACGGTTGGCCTGACTTTGTATGCCATGAGCCAGAATATGGATCTCTTCTATACCCCAACGGAGCTGGTAGAGGGTAAACCAGATGGCACTAAACCCGAAGTGGGTCAGCGTTTACGCATTGGCGGTATGGTAGTCAAAGGCTCAGTCAGCCGTGACCCCCATTCTTTGCAGGTCAGCTTCAAAGTGGCTGATGTTGGCCCGGCCGTGACTGTGACTTATGACGGTATTTTGCCTGATCTGTTCCGCGAAGGGCAGGGGATAGTCGCTCAGGGTGTGCTGGTTGATGCCCAAACGGTGAAAGCCCATGAGGTGCTGGCTAAGCATGACGAAGAATATATGCCGCCAGAAGTGGCTGAGGCGATGCAGAAAAATCATAAGCCTCTGAAATATACCGAACAACAAATGCAAGGTAGCGTGCAATGATTGCAGAATTAGGGCAGTTCAGCCTTATCCTGGCACTGGGGTTATCGCTTCTGGTGAGTGTTTATCCGCTGTTTGGTGCCTATAAAGGTAACCCGGTGCTGATGCGTTTGGCCCGGCCTTTGACCTTTGGTGTCTTTGCGATGCTGCTAGTGTCTTTTGCATTGCTGTCGTGGGCCTTTTACATCAATGATTTTACTGTGACCTATGTTGCCAGTAATTCGAACAGCAATCTGCCCTGGTACTATAGGCTGACGGCGGTCTGGGGCGCACATGAAGGGTCATTGCTGCTTTGGGTCTTGATTCAGGCCACGTGGGCTGCCGCGGTGGCCATGTTCAGCCGGGGCATGCCACAGGAATCTGTGGCACGGGTGCTGGCTGTGATGGGGATGATCTCAGTTGGTTTTCTGTTATTTATCATCATCACCTCCAACCCGTTTGAGCGTACACTGCCTTATTTTCCTGTTGATGGCCGCGATCTGAACCCCTTGCTGCAGGATCCGGGGTTAATCATTCATCCACCTATGCTGTACATGGGCTATGTTGGTTTCTCAGTAGCCTTCGCCTTTGCTATTGCCTCCTTAATGACAGGCCGGTTGGATACAGCCTGGGCGCGCTGGTCGCGGCCCTGGACAATTGCTGCCTGGTCATTTCTGACCGTAGGGATTGCTCTGGGCTCCTGGTGGGCGTATTACGAGCTGGGCTGGGGTGGCTGGTGGTTCTGGGATCCGGTCGAAAATGCCTCTTTTATGCCTTGGCTGGCTGGTACGGCGTTAATGCATTCGCTGGCAGTGACGGAGAAGCGCGGCACCTTTAAAGCCTGGACAGTGTTACTGGCAATATCGGCTTTCTCTCTGAGTTTGCTCGGAACTTTCCTGGTGCGCTCCGGCGTGCTGGTGTCAGTGCATGCCTTTGCTTCCGATCCGGCACGGGGCATGTTCATTCTGGGCTTCCTGGTGGTGGTGATCGGCGGTTCGCTCTTACTGTATGCCTTGCGTGGGGCACAGATCCGCTCCCATGGCAGTTTCAGCTTGTTTTCACGAGAGAACTTCCTGCTGGCTAATAATCTGCTGCTGATTACCGCCTTGCTGGTGGTGTTGATCGGCACCTTGTTACCCCTGGTTCATAAGCAGCTTGGTCTGGGCTCGGTATCCATTGGTGTGCCTTTCTTTAATACCTTGTTTACCTGGCTGATGATTCCGTTTGCTTTCTTTCTGGGTATTGGCCCTCTGGTGCGCTGGAAACGTGAGAATTTCTCGACTATCCGCCGGCCACTGCTGATTACCGCATTGATCACGCTGCCATTAGCCGTGTTTGCGCTGTGGCTGCGTCCCGATCCGATCCAGCCACTGGCTGTACTGGGTATGGTGATGGCATTCTGGATCATTATCCTGCAGGGGTATGAGGTTTATGAGCGCGCTACTCATCGTCATAGCCTGATGGTAGGCCTGGGTAAGCTTGGCCGCAGTCACTGGGCTATGGTACTGGGCCATATTGGTCTGGCCGTGACCTTGATCGGTATTACGCTGGTTTCCAATTACGATCTGGAGAGAGACGTTCGCCTGGCTCCCGGTCAGACAGTGACAGTCGAAGGCTTCGATTTTAAATTGTCCGGGTTGCGTAATGTCGAAGGGCCGAACTATGACGGCTTTATTGGCGACTTTGTGGTGTCTCGTAACGGTAAGCACATCGCTGAACTGCATGCCGAAAAACGTTTTTATACGGTATCGGGCTCTATGATGACCGAAGCGGCGATCGACAGTGGTGTGACCCGTGATCTCTATGTGGCGCTTGGCGAACAGCTGGATGACAGCGCCTGGGCGGTCCGTATTTACTATAAGCCGTTTGTTAACTGGTTATGGCTGGGAGCGCTTCTGATGGCACTGGGTGGCGCAATGGCCATCAGTGACAAGCGTTACCGTTTTCGTCGTCGCTTTAAAAAAGAAGTGAAAGATGAAGAGGTTGTCAGTGCCCCGCACGCAGAGGTGAATGGATGAACAAAAAACTGCTTTTTATTCCTTTAGTCCTGTTTCTGGGCCTGGTGGCTGTCTTTATGGTGCAGCTGACCCGCAATGCTGACGGAGACGATCCGACGAAACTGGAGTCCGTCCTGGTCGGTAAGCCCGTCCCGGCCTTTCGCCTCGAAGATTTGGAAGATGCGAACAAACTGTATCAGCAGGATATTTTTCTTGGTGAGCCTCTGCTGTTGAATGTCTGGGCAACCTGGTGCCCAACCTGTTATGCAGAGCACCGTTACCTTAATGAGCTGGCCAGCCAGGGGGTCAAAATTATTGGCCTGAATTACAAAGACGAGCGCGATAAAGCCAACCGCTGGCTGAAAGATCTCGGTAATCCTTATATGCACAGCCTGTTTGATGGTAATGGCATGCTGGGTATGGATTTAGGCGTGTACGGCGCACCAGAAACCTTTCTGATCGATGCCAGTGGCGTGATCCGTTATCGCCATGTCGGCGATGTGAATCCGCAAAACTGGCAAGACACCCTCAAGCCGATTTATGAACGTCTGCAAGAGGAAGCGAAAGGATGAAACACGCAATAGCAGTATTTACGCTGCTGATCGGAAGCTGGTTTGTCGCCAGTGTACCGGTTCAGGCCGCGATTGATGTCTACGAATTTGCGACGCCTGAACAGGAAGCCGCGTTCCAGGAATTGACAGCCACGCTGCGGTGCCCGAAATGTCAGAATAACAATATCGCAGACTCCAATGCGGAACTGGCCAAAGACATGCGCCAGAAGGCGTATGAGATGCTAAGCGAGGGAAAATCCAAGCAGGAAGTCATAGATTATATGATTGCCCGTTACGGAAACTTCGTGACTTATGATCCGCCACTTATGCCATCTACCCTGATTTTGTGGCTGGGCCCTTTGTGTTTCCTGCTTATTGGCGCCAGTGTGCTAGTCTATCGTTCCCGGAAAGGAGTGGTGGCTTCATCTCAGCCAATGGATGAAAAAGAATCTGCCCGTCTTCATGCATTACTAAATGATATTGAAAAAGAGGCAGAAAACCCGCACGCCGCCAGTGGTTCGGCAGGTGAAAGCAAGGTGAAAAAATGACGTTATTTTGGATTTCCTCCCTGATACTGGTGTTGATTGCGCTGGCTTTTTTCATTGTTCCAGCCTTTGTGGGAAGCAATCAGGATCGGGTTGCCAGCCGGGACGAACTGAACAAAGCTTTCTTTCGTGACCGGTTGGGTGAACTGAAAGAAGAGAGCAGTGAAGGACTGGTGTCGAATCCGGATGAGCTGGAAGTTGAACTGCAGCAGTCGTTGCTGGATGACGTACTGGAGACACAGGCACAGCAGAACAGTCAGTTTAAACCCTGGTTATTAATTCCCGGTATCCTGATGATTGTCGGGGTGGCGTATGGTCTTTACGGCGTCGTTGGCAATCAGCAAAAAGTGGCTGACTGGCAGCAGACGGTTTCAAAGTTGCCTCAGCTGACTCAGCGTCTGATGGGAGATAATGCTGCTCCGATGACAGATCAGGAGATGGAAGAACTGACCTTAGGACTCCGGACCCGGCTGCATGAGCGACCGGATGATGCCACCGGCTGGCTGTTGCTGGGACGAATAGGCATGGCAAACCGCGATATTGAAACGGCCCAGGGGGCAATGAAGCGCGCTCTGGATCTGGAACCGAATGATCCCAGTCTGCAACTGAGTTATGCTCAGGCTCTGATGATGGGGGGACAGCCAGGTCAGATTCAGCTTGCCCGTAATATGCTGACGCACTTGCTGGAACGTGATCCTGATAATCTGCAGGCGTTATCCTTAATGGCATTTGATGCGTTTGAACAGGCTGATTATCAGGCTGCCATCAAATACTGGGAACAGATGAAATCGCAGCTCAGCGCAGGTGATAATCGCATCAATATGCTTGAGCGCAGTATTGCCCAGGCAAAGGTGGAGATGTCGCAGACTGCCAATCCCAGCCCGGGTGTCAGGGTGACGGTTGAACTCGGCGCCTCGGTGAGCTTGCCGGCGCAAGGCATGGTTGTGGTGTCTGTCCATACCGCAGATGGTGCGCCCATGCCGCTGGCAGCCAGACGTCTGCCGTTATCACGCTTCCCGCTGACGCTCACCTTAACCGACAAAGACAGCATGATCCCTGATAGACTGATGTCAAAACAGTCAGAGCTGATAGTCAGGGCCAGGATCGACAGTGACGGCAACGTGGCGACAAAAGATGGCGATTGGTTTGGTGAGAGCGACATTGTGCCGTTAGGCGGAGAGACGACAATCACCATTAATACTCAGTATTAAAACATACTGGCAGTTAAGAAACAGACTGGATATCATTATCCAGTCTGTTTTGCATTTATTAAGTGGCTAACACATTGAAACCAAATCTGTTCTTATCCCTGTTACTGACATTCATCCTTATGGGATGTGCCAGCTCGCCGCCAGATCCGTCACCGGAAAAACTGGCAGGAAACGAATACGGCCTGGATGATGAGGAGCTTGAAGCTGCCGGTCTGGATGTCGAAGAGCTGGAAGCCCTGAGTGAGCCGGAAAACGCGGTTTATGACCCTTTTGAAGGGTTTAACCGTGCCATGTGGACAGTAAACTACGATTATCTTGACCCCTATTTTGTCCGCCCTGTGTCACTGGCTTATGTCGATTATGTGCCGTCACCGGTGCGTACCGGTTTAAGAAACTTCCTGTCCAACCTGGAAGAACCGGCTAACATGCTGAACAGCTTCCTGATGCAGAACCCGGAAAAGGCGGTGGATCATTTCACCCGCTTTTGGATTAACAGTATTTTTGGTCTGGGCGGGTTGATTGATATTGCGGCCGCTGCCGATATTCCGCCACCGGGAGAGCAGGCATTTCCTGATACGCTGGGTTATTACGGTGTCGGGAACGGCCCTTATTTCATGATACCCGCATACGGCCCTTTGACCTTGCGTGAAGGTGTCGGGGATCGCGTGGATGCTCTGTATTTTCCGCTCAATCTGCTGACTTTTTGGCAAAGCGTTGGCAAGTGGGCGCTGGAAGGCATGGAAGACAGGGCCAAACTGGTGGCTCAAGAACCTATGTTGAACAACTCACCAGATCCGTACGCTTTCACGCGCGATGCTTATATTCAATATAAGAACTTCAGGGCTGCGGGCAGGGAATCTGAACCCGCACAGCCGCAAAATGAAGAATATCTTGATGATTTTCTTGATGAAATAGACAGCGAATAGTCATCCGGTCTGTGTGAAAGATAAACCAGAGCAAAACTGCTCTGGTTTTTTTATACCTCTAACACAGTTTGATTTTTGTTAATTTTTTGTAAATAAAAACATTTCTGACAAAGTTAACACTTTGCTGATTTCCAGTTTGATGAGTCCCAATAATACCGCTGCTGAGTGACACTTATTTGTAGCACTGAACTAATACCGGTCAAGCGAGTAGAATACTGCAGTAATTATCATTTCATCCCGTTTCATTGCCAGAAGTTTCATTTAGGTTGGCATAAGATCACAAAGCGCAATATCCAAAATAGAAATCCGACTTTCTTTCTTTGCGACAAAAAGAAACTGAACTATTGATTACCTAGCATGGTTTCATATCCGTGCTTTGTTACTTACTTTTTAACTCAAGGAACGAAGTAATGTTTTTCAATAAGTTAAATCCTGTCGCGGCAGGTATCGCCGTGATGACTATGTCGTGGGGAGCGATGGCAGCACCAGGCACTCCGCAAATTGCCTGGATGGAAACGGATTACGCTATCGTAGAGGTTGATCAAGCGGCCTCAGCCTATAAAAGCTTGATTACGGTTAAGCCGGCAGCGGAAGTCCCGGTTGCCTGGCAGCGTTATTCTGGTGAAACGGCTGACCTTTGGAAAGTGAAGCTCAATGGTAATGTGGTGTTTGAGCAAAGCATTGCTCCGGCATCCAGCGGAGCGGGTTCAACAACACTGTCTGTAGCCCAGGGTGGTCAGTATGCCATGACAGTTGAGCTGTGTAGTGGCACGGGGGCGGCGCAAGCCTGTACCAGCAGTGCGGCAACGAACATTGTTGTTGCCGATACCGATGGCAGCCACTTAGATCCATTACCCATGAACGTGGATGCTAATAATGGCAATTACACAACGCCTGCGAACACTGTGGTTGGTGCTTACTTTGTCGAGTGGGGCGTCTATGGCCGTAAATTCTCGGTGGATAATATTCCGGCGCAAAACCTGACCCACATTTTGTACGGCTTTATTCCTATTTGCGGACCCAATGAATCTTTGGGCGAGATTGAAAATGGCAACAGCCTGGCCGCATTAAACCGTGCCTGTCAGGGAACACCGGATTATGAAGTGGTGATCCATGACCCTTGGGCGGCGGTTCAGATGCCTCAGCCGCAGTCAGGCCATACCCACAGCACGCCTTATAAAGGTACCTATGGTCAGATGATGGCGTTGAAACAACGTTATCCTGATCTGAAGATTGTTCCTTCTGTTGGCGGCTGGACATTGTCTGATCCCTTCTATTCTTTCACCGACAAAGCCAAGCGTGACATTTTCGTCGCCAGTGTGAAGAAATTCCTCAAAACATGGAAATTCTTCGACGGTGTTGATATCGACTGGGAATTCCCGGGCGGGAAAGGCGCGAATGCGAATCTGGGCGATCCGGTCAATGACGGCCCTGCGTATGTGGCTCTGATGCGCGAACTGCGTGTCATGCTGGATGAGCTGGAAGCCGAAACTGGCCGCCAGTACGAGCTGACATCTGCAATCGGTGTAGGCTATGACAAGATTGATGTCGTGAACTATGCCGATGCGGTTCAGTATATGGACTACATTTTCGCCATGACGTATGACTTCTTCGGCGGATGGAACAACGTTCCTGGCCATCAGACAGCACTGTTCTGCGGCAGCCACATGTCTGCTGATGTCTGTAACGGCACAGGTGTTGATGAAAACGGCGTGCCTCGTCAAGGTCCGGCTTATACTGCCGCGCACGGTATTGATCGTCTTCTGGCGCAGGGTGTTCCTGCAAACAAACTGGTACTGGGTACTGCCATGTACGCACGTGGCTGGACAGGTGTTACCGAAGCCAGCATGACAGATCCGACGAATCCAATGACAGGTACAGGCAACGGCATGGTGCCTGGTTCATGGGAACCCGGGGTTATTGACTACAAAGACGTTGTGACTGACTACATCAATAATGCAGCAGTTACTAAGGGTTATGATGCGCAGGCAGAAGCACCCTGGGCGTACAATCCAAGCAACGGTAACCTGATCACCTATGATGACCGTCGTTCAGTGCTGGCTAAAGGTCAGTATGTCCGTAATCTGGGGCTGGCGGGCTTGTTTGCATGGGAAATTGATGCCGATAACGGCGATATTCTGAATGCGATGCAGGATTCACTGGCTGGTGGCGGTGGCAACTACGCCCCGGTAGCGAAAGCGGGTGCTGATCAAGTGGTTAATGGTGCGGCGTCTGTGACTCTGGACGGCTCTGCATCCAGCGATCGCGATGGTCAGATCGTCAGCTATCAGTGGACACAAACCAGTGGTCCGGCACTGACTCTGACCGGGTCAGATACCGCGACAGCTACCGTTGCTGTTCCTGAAGTGACGGCAGATACTCAGTATGCGTTCACGCTGACAGTCACCGACAATGCCGGTGATACCGCTACTGACAGTGTGACAGTCACGGCCAAAGCACCAGGTTCAAACACCGCACCTGTGGTGGCAGTGTCTGGTCCTGCGACAGCCAGTGCCGGTGATACTGTAGTGCTGGATGCGTCGCAATCGTCAGATGCCGACGGCGATACACTGACCTTTACCTGGACAGTGCCTGCCGGTGTTAACGCGACAGTAAATGGTGCAACAGTGAGTTTTGTTGCCGACAGCTACACAGTCGATACGCCGCTGAACTTTACCGTCGCGGTATCCGATGGGACCGATTCAGTGACAGAGTCAGTCACAGTGACGGTATTGAAAGACGGCGGCTCAACCGGCTGTACCAATGCCTGGGCAACTGGTGGTGTGTATAACTCCGGTGATATCGTGACGCATTCAGGCAAGTCTTGGAAAGCGAAATGGTGGACGACTGGTGAAGAGCCAGGAACAACAGGCGAGTGGGGCGTTTGGGAAGATCTAGGCGCAGCCAACTGCCAGTAAATTCAGATACCCACCTGAAGGCTGGGAACTGATAAAATCCATAAAGAAAAGCCGCTCTAACGAGCGGCTTAGTTTTTTCTGGCAATATCCCGTTCTTAGTTAGAAAGAGCGGCTGTACTGCACACCGTACAGCAGCGCATCAGCACGGGTTGTCGCACTGATTGAGGTCGCCGCAGTTTGTTCGGTTGCGGCGATATCTTTACCCATCAGGTAGGTCAGGCCGAAATCAATCGTTGATTTAGTATCGAGATTATAGGTAAAGCCGCCAGAGAACCATTGGCGATCTGAATCTGGGACAGAAATGGAGGTTTTCTTGTCCTGAGCACTGGTGTCGTACATGTAGCCGGTACGCAAGGTCCAGTCTGAATTCAGTGTATAAGTACCACCAATCGCATAGTGCCAGCCATCCTGCCACTGGTAATCATTCAGTACTACGCCTTTGTCGGTTTTCAGCGTATCAAAGCTGCTCCACTCGATCCACTGAACACTATAGTGAACGGCGAACTGGCTGTTTAGCTGATGGAAACCGGAAAACTCAACCATATCTGGCAGCGGCATCAGCAGTTTCTGACCTTGAAGGTTACCGCCGGCTGTCTGCGCATACATATCACCTTCGGCTTTCAGCTCGGGACTGTAATGATAAGCCAGACCAAAGCGGTTGAGGTCATTCAGTTCATAGACTGTGCCCAGGTTGAAGCCAACAGCGGTGCCGTCAACATCAACATCCAGCAGTGGGCCGGCTACACCGGTTTGTTGCTGAACCAGTCCTTCTAATGTCTGATTGGAACGCTGCAGTTTGCCCTGGCCGTAAATGATGTCTAACCCGCCGCCGACGCTCCACTGATTATTCAGTCGATAAGCTGCATTCAGAGTCAGGTTCAGGCTTTTCACATCCGTCAGGCCGCCAAACTCGTTGGCAGAGTAGCTGCTGCTGAATTCGGTCTTGGTGCCAAAGTTTGAATAAATCCCGGCACCCAGAGCCAGTTTGTCGTTGACAGGGTGCACGTAATACAAGTTAGGCACATAAGAGCTACCACCAATCTGGGCATCATCAAGAGATGATGGTCCGAAGGGGGTGGAATACTGGGCATTTTTCACTTTAATGTCGGTGTCGATAACATTCAGACCCAGTGACATCGCTGGTGCATTAAACAAGGTCATAGCCGCGGCGTTACGCGACATCACTGAAGCATTGTCAGCAATGACGGCATCACCGGCAAAAGCGCGGCCCAGGCCAGTGGCAGACTGTGAGTTAAGCTGGAATCCGGCCGCCAGTGATTGCTGTGAGGCCAGCATGACGGCGGTTGCCATCAGAGTTTTTGTAAACAGACGCTTCTTGTACATAGTTATTTTTATCCTGATCGTTTTTTGCTGACACTTTAACTGTGCCAGTGAGGAAGCGATTGTAGGAGCAGGCAAAAAAACAACAAATCAGACCAGTATATAAATCATTGTTTTATTGGATTGGACAGGGACTGACTGACGAAATGATCAGCACTTTTTTGCGGTGGTCACTGTTGGTGATACCACCGCAACGTTAAATACTGGTCCAACGCATGGCGTCTTTCAGCTGTTCGGCGACAGGCATGACATCTTCGCCTTTGTTACCCACCACTATCAGGCTGGCGTTCTGAGAAGGCATGACAACACCGCGCATATTGCTGTCTTCGAAGCTTTTCATGGTGTTGGAGGATTGGGGCACGACAAAAACAGTAATTTTTCCGTGCTTACCGCCGATGACCATATGTAAGGCTTCACCGCCATCAAAACCACAATGATTGAGATAGTAAACATGAGAAGGCAAACCGCTGAGTTCAGGCCCGAAAGGTTTGAGTTTGGCGTTAACCTGAGTCAATGACACCCCTTCGTCAACCTGGTCGACAAAAGCGGCTTCGTTATAAATATGCGCCAGCGCAACCTGACCCATGTCTTTGGCGGGACTCAGCGAAAACCCGGGCTGAATCTGACCGATTAACAACCCGCACAGGAAAGCCACAGAAGCCGCTATGGCTAAATGACGGCGCACTTTTTTCTCGGCCTTATAGCCTTGCCCGGATTGGCGGAACAGGATTTTATCGGCCAGATCTTCCGGCACATCCACTTTCATCGCTGCAGACAGCTTGCTGTCTAATTGCTGTAACTCATCGTGAAGTTTACGGTTAGCAATTGACGCATTTTTCGTAGCGACCATTTCTGGACTCTGCTCATTAGGATCTGCCAAAATTCGGCGACGAAATTCAAGATCGTCCATTCTGGTGGCCCCTCCGCTCGGTTTGCTTTTCTAAAGCATCTTTTAACTGGTTACGCGCTCTGAACAATCGGGTCATCACTGTGTTTCTGTTCAGTCCAAGGATATTAGCAATTTCATCACCGTTGAATCCAGCCATGACCTGTAAAACTAAAGGTTCCCGGTATTCGGACGGCAGCTGTTTAATCATATGTTGTAGCTGGCCCAGTTCTGACTCGTTTAAACCGCCTGCGTCGGTGCCATGATCATCCGCAATGGGGTGATCGTCGATGTCGACCAAATCGAGCTGTTTGCGCTCAAAACGCCGGGCATTTTCGCGACGCAGGATGGTGATAAGCCAGGCTTTGGCCGCACTGTCATCGTTGAGGCTGTCTAGCGATCGCCATGCGCGCAGGCAGGTTTCCTGCACCAAATCTTCGGCAATATGCTGATCATGGCACAGCCAGTAGGCGTACCTGTAAAGGTCTTTGTGCCAGGCCCTGACCAGGGCTTCATAGCGTGTCTGTTTATTCATATCCACAGAGACCGAGGCATCTGTGTTTTTCTTGCGAAAAAATTGCTTAATCATGATGTAGCCCGTCCGTATCCTTTGAGCCGTAGTCAATAATACGGGAGATAACAGGAATTGGATTCATAAAATAGACTGTTGTGTTATTGATTTCCCTCAATATCTGTCAGCCCGCTTTCGTTATAGTAGCAGTGTTATCGGGTCTGACCCCTGATAACGTCCTTTACGGACTGAGTATACCCTTCAACTACTTGCGCGCGGAAAGTGTCAGTATTTCAATTGATAACTCAATAAGGAATGCTGAACGTTATTGTTCGCTATTGCTATCAAATTTGCACAAACGACTGACACGTTGAGTTTGTTAACCATACCATAGCGGTGTGGTTTTTTTTTGCGCTATGTTTTAACTCCTTACACTTTTCATTGTTTTTGGTTGCTCCAACTTCTTAAACATTAATTTGAATTAAATAACAATGCCGTTACAATCGGTGTGGTCTGACCTCTACCATATTGATAAGGAGCCGCGATGACACGTCGCCAGAATCTCACGACCCAACAGGGTGAACGCATCGCTGTCGTAACAGGATTACGTACCCCTTTTGCCCGCCAGGCTACAGCCTTTAACGGTGTCCCGGCACTGGATCTAGGCAAGATGGTGGTCAATGAAATGCTGCAAAAGATTGATTTTGATCCCGCTTTGATTGAGCAGGTCGTGTTCGGTCAGGTCGTGCAGATGCCTGAAGCACCGAATATTGCCCGTGAAATCGTGCTGGGAACGGGGATGAATATTCACACCGATGCTTACAGTGTGACCCGAGCGTGTGCAACGAGTTTTCAGGCTGCGGCGAATGTTGCTGAGAGTATCATCTCGGGCACCATTGATATCGGGATCGCAGGCGGTGCGGATTCCTCATCGGTATTACCTATTGGTGTGTCTAAAAAACTGGCTGCCACTTTACTGGCGCTCAGCAAAGCGAAAACCATGAGCAAAAAAATGGGCCTGCTCAGTAAGCTCAGCCTGAAAGATTTAATGCCAGTTCCGCCTGCTGTGGCCGAATACTCAACAGGCTTGAGTATGGGCCAGACAGCAGAGCAAATGGCAAAAACGCACGGAATCAGCCGTGAAGAGCAGGATGCACTGGCCCACCGTTCTCACAGCCTGGCAGCCCAGGCGTGGCGGGATGGGTTGATTCAGGGTGAAGTGATTACCGCTTTCCCGGAACCTTATCGTCAGTGGATCGATAAAGACAACAATATTCGCGAAGATTCCTCGGTAGAAGGCTACGCTAAATTGCGTCCGGCTTTTGACCGTAAATTTGGCACAGTGACGGCCGCTAACAGTACGCCGCTGACCGACGGCGGTGCGGCTGTGCTGCTGATGCGTGAAGGACGGGCAAAAGAGCTGGGCCTGAAACCGCTGGGCTATATTCGTTCTTATGCCTTTTCTGCGATAGGCGTAGAGCAGGATATGCTGATGGGGCCATCTTATGCGACACCGCTGGCCCTGGACCGTGCCGGTCTGACACTCTCAGATCTGACCCTGATTGAGATGCATGAGGCATTCGCCGCTCAAACCCTGGCGAATGTGAAAATGTTTGCTTCGAAGAAGTTTGCACAGGAAAAACTCGGTCGCAGTGAGGCGATTGGTGAGATCGACATGGATAAATTCAATGTCCTGGGTGGTTCGCTGGCATATGGTCACCCCTTTGCCGCCACCGGCGCGCGAATGATTACACAAACGCTGCGCGAGCTGCAGCGTCGCGGTGGCGGTCTGGCACTCAATACCGCCTGTGCCGCCGGCGGTTTGGGTGCTGCCATGATCCTGGAGACTGAATAATGACGGATGTAACCATGACTGAACAGACAAATACAGAACATACTGTTGAGCCGCAATCAGCTTTCAGCCTGAGCTACGGCGAGAATGGCCTTGCCTGGCTGAAAATTGATGTCCCCGGGGAAAAAATGAATACCCTCCAGGCCGCCTTCGCCACTCAGGTCGGAAGCGTGCTGGACGAGCTGGAAGCGAAAAAAGCAGAGATCAAAGGCTTGGTGGTGTATTCCGGTAAGCCGGATAATTTTGTCGCCGGGGCCGATATCCGTATGCTGGCGGCATGCACCACGGCCAAAGAAGCCGAGCAGTTGGCAACGCAGGGGCAGCAGATGTTCCAGCGACTTGAAGCGCTGCCGTTTCATGTTGTCGCTGCCATTCATGGCCCGTGCCTGGGCGGTGGTCTTGAACTGGCGCTGGCGTGCCATAGCCGGGTATGTACCGATTCGGATGCCACTAAACTGGGTCTGCCGGAAGTCCAGCTTGGTCTGCTGCCGGGCTCAGGCGGCACACAGCGTCTGCCTCGCCTGATTGGCGTGGCAAATTCGCTCGATATGATCCTGACCGGTAAACAGTTGCGTGCCAAGAAAGCGAAGAAGTTAGGCGTGGTCGATGAATGCGTGCCGGAAAGTATTTTGCTCAAGGTGGCAGAAACACTGGCGCTGAAAGGCAAACCGGTACGCAAGCACAGTTTCCAAGACTGGGCGATGGGCGGCAACCCTGTGGGCCGCGGTCTGGTGTTTGACCAGGCCCGTAAGAAGACACGCGAAAAAACCCGTGGCAATTACCCGGCAGCGGAAGCTATTTTAGATGTCATCAAATATGGCTTGCAGCACGGCATAGTCAAAGGACAAAAAGAAGAGGCCCGCCGGTTCGGAGAGCTGGTGATGTCTTCAGAGTCTGCCTCGCTGCGCAGCATCTTTTTTGCAACGACCGCCATGAAAAAAGAAACCGGTGCTGGCGATGGTATTAAACCGGCCGAGGTGAAGCGTGTCGCTGTGCTGGGTGGCGGGCTGATGGGCGGTGGCATCAGTCATGTGACCGCATCAAAAGCCGGCTTGCCGGTCAAAGTAAAAGACATCGCCAACGACGGCATTTTGAATGCCATGGCGTATAACTTTAAGCTGCTTGATAAAAAGCGTAAGCGCAAAATTATCAGTAAAGCCGAGTTACAAAAACAGATGCTGATGATCAACGGCGGTGTCGATTATCAGGGCTTTGATAAAGCCGATGTGGTGATTGAGGCGGTCTTTGAGGAGCTCAGTCTCAAGCATCAGATGGTGCAAGAGGTGGAAGCCCATGCCAGACCTGACACTATTTTTGCCACTAATACGTCCTCGCTGCCTATCAACCAGATTGCTTCTGCCGCAGAGCGTCCTGAGCTGGTGGTCGGTTTGCATTATTTCAGCCCGGTAGAAAAAATGCCGTTGGTGGAAGTGATCCCCCATGCCGGTACATCGGAGCAAACGGTCGCGACCGTGGTGAAATTAGCCAAGAAGCAGGGGAAAACCCCGATTGTAGTCGCCGATAAAGCCGGTTTTTATGTCAATCGTATTCTTGCCCCGTACATGAATGAAGCCGCGCTGGCTCTGCTGGGCGGAGAGCCCATCGAACATATTGATAACGCGCTGTTGGACTTTGGTTTCCCGGTTGGGCCTATCACCCTGCTGGATGAAGTGGGTGTGGATGTCGGGGCCAAAATCAGCCCGATTCTGGAAACAGAGCTGGGTGATCGCTTCAAGAGCCCGGATGTCTTTGACATCTTGCTGAAAGATGGCCGCAAAGGCCGTAAAACAGGCAAAGGTTTTTACCTCTACAACGGCAAGAAAAAAGGTGTCGATAAGAGCGTTTATAAACTGCTGAAGCTGAACCCGGCGCGGAAAGCCTCCGGCCATGACATCGCGATCCGCTGCGCACTGATGATGCTGAACGAAGCGGCCCGCTGTCTGGATGAAGGTGTGGTGCACAGTGCCCGTGACGGCGACATTGGTGCGATCTTCGGTATTGGCTTCCCGCCATTCCTGGGCGGTCCGTTCCGCTATATGGATCAGCTCGGTGCCAAGCGTGTCGTTGAATTGCTCAATGAGCATGTCAATAAGTACGGTGATCGCTTCCTCCCCTGCGAACGTCTGCTGCAGATGGCGCAGGATGAACAGCGTTTCTACGACTGATTTCCTGTTCAGAACCTGATAAATCAAAGGCCTGCATAGCAGGCCTTTGTCGTTAGAGGGAGATGGAGACAGAGATGAAGTCAGGAGCGATGCGAAACGCTTAACTGATTTTGTGGTGCTTTAACCCTTGCTGCACATTGATGCCCAGACGAAAGCGCCGGTACAGGCTTTTCGGGCGGACTAAGTGCAGCAGCAGGATAACCGAGCCAGCCACCATCAGTGGGTTAAAGCCAATCCACAGCATGAAAGTCAGTGAACACAGGGCGATAGCGGTCAGCAGACACAACATGCTGTCAAGCTGGCGCGGATGAATAGCCTTCATACAGGAACGGCAGAATAGCCGGCTGTGTAAACTCTGGTTTTTCGCCGTAATAGACTGACGGCAGATCGAACAGGCGTGTGACATAACAGGTTCCTGAACATTGTTCTGAGAAATTATGCTTATTCGACCTCACGGCTTCTTGCATCACTATCCGATACAGACGGCCAGCCTGAGGCTGTATTTTTGGATTTGTTAATGTAGATAATCGACTGACAGGAAAAGGAAAATTAAGAGGGATGTCAAAAGTGGAATCATGATTCCACTTTTATCGTTTGGGATATGCAAACAGCCTCCCCCTGAGATCGGGACTCAGGGGGAAGCGGTTACTGGGCGTTACGCTGAAAATCGCTGACTGAGGGAATAGGATCACCCGCTTCCAGCGGGGTAAGGTTCCGGTGCGCGCCGCCCTGATAATACATCACCAGCCGATTCGCCGTTCTGGGTTTAATGTCTTCTACCAGAAAGCGGACTAACTCAGCACGGGACAGCGATGCCATTTCGTGGGCAATTTTGTGTCTTTGGTCAAAATGGTCATCTTTGTGGCCAATGCTGACCCAATAGCGCTGGGCACGTGCGCGCAAATTGGTATCCGGCTCGGACAACTGAGCGATCAGCCCTTGTTTACTGGCCTGCCACTGGCTCTCATTGAGCTCAAGCAAGACCAGCGCAAAGGCATTGGTGAACTCATCAATCGCTTCGAGCAGCTGCAACGGACCGGCCACCGGCGATTGTATATACAGCAGCAAGCCCGGATAGCGGTTAAGCGGCAGATTCGCCGTGCCTACCATGTACCCCAGTTGCTGTTCGGTACGCAGTTCGTGGAAGAAGGTGGTCGACATCAGATGATTGGCCAGAGTGTAGGTAGCAATGGCTTTGGGCGACTGTTCCCGTGACTGGTAGTAAATCAGGATGGCGGAATCAGCATGGCCGCAGTCCACTTCATAGCGCAGCGTGCCACATTCTCCCAGATGGACCAATGGCCGCTGTGCTTCACCATAGAGCTGATCTGTCACCCTAAACGCGTCTTTCAGCACTTCTGCCAATGCCAGTGCATCATCTTTACGCCAGTCACCATATACGAAAGCATCAATGTGAAGTTCGGCAAACATGGCTTCGACAAAACCGGGTAACTCGGTGACTTCAACGGTTTCCAGCTCTTTGATCAAAGCCGGGTAGGGTGGGTTATTCGGTTGCAGCAAGCCGGTCAGTTGGTTAAACAGCTGAGAAATGGGTTTGTCTTCCGCGGCATTGCGCCAGTTACGCAGCATCTGTGCTTTGATGCTGTTAAATCGGTCGATATTGAAAGTGCGGCCGGAGAATTTTTCCAGCAGCAGCTTGAGCAGCAAAGGCTGCTTCTCGCTGAAACCGGATAACTGGAGTGTTACCCCGCCCTGATGGGCGTACAGGTTATACGCCATCCCCGCCACTTCTGCCGGGTAGGCCACTTCGTTGCAGGACTCCATCAGCATTTCGACACACAGGCGCGTCTTGACGATATTACGCACAGAGCTTACCGCGTGCGGGCTGTCGATGGCGACATAGACCAGGCCTTTGGGCACTCTGAACTCATGTTCTTGCATGAACCACAGGCGGAAGCCCGGCAGATCCTGAATTAACTGAGGAATCGCTTCCGGTTCATCCGTCAGCGGGTGTGGATCCATACGCTGGCACAGGTAAGGGTTTTGTTCGGGCAGCAAGAGCGCCGGGTTGTTGCCCGGCTCAGCCCAGGCAGTTAACTGCGCTTCGGTAAACGGCGTGACCGAATAAGGGGTGTGATACCAGTCGGCCACTCTGTCGTGCTTCTGGCCTTTTGCCACCAGTGTCAGGCGAAGATTGTCCGGGCGAAGATAGCCGAGTACGTCTTTCAGCAGCGCTTCATCGTACTGGCTCATCATATAATCGCCGTAGACGATATCGTCCGGGGCGTAGTGCAGCAGGTTCATCACCAGATAGCTGACGGTATCGAGCGGCCTGCTTTTCTCCTGATAGCGGAACGCCTGCTCCAGCACTGCTTGCTTTTCCAGATAGCGCCATTCTGCCAGCCCTTGCTCTGTGATGAGCCGGATATACTGGAAAATAGTGGTGACGATATGATCAACACGGTTCAGGCCATCGGGTGTCAGGTTCAGGCCGATGGTAAATTCCCGGAAATTACTGCCACTGATCCCGCCGCCCGCTGCCAGAGTATTGATCAGCCCTTCACTTTTCAGGACAGACATCAGGCTGCCTGTGCCTTCATTGCCCAGTAAATGCGCCAGATAGGATAATGGCTTGCTGCGATAATGGGCATCCATGGGGGGCAGAGTAAAAGACAGCGTGAGTTTCCGTACTTCCTTAATTGGCTCAATCGCAATAAAACAGGCGTTTTCTCTGTCTGTTATCAGGGGAACCTCAATGGCGGGTTTGTCCTGGCCTGAGTTGGGAATAGCGCCAAAGAACTGTTTGGCGTAGGTCGCCAGTTCGTCCATAGATTGCGGCCCCAGTAGTACCAGCCCCATCTGATTGGCGGAATAATGTTGCTGGTAGAACGCAATCAGTTCATTGCGAACCGGGTTATCCGGCCTGTCTTCCAGGGTGGTGATATCGCCCACTGAAAATTTAGCAAACGGGTGCTCAGGGTTAATGGTTTCTTTGTGCACCTGATAAAGACGGCGTACATCGTCTTTGAGCTTGAGTTTGTACTCGGAATCGACAGCCTGACGTTCTTTGTCAACCGCGTCGACATTGAACAGCGGGGCAATAAAAAATTGCCCGAAACGTTCCAGACCGGCAGCAAAGGCCGGCGGGGCGATTTCAAAAAAGTAGGTGGTGTTTTCCGTGCCGGTCCAGGCATTGTTGCTGCCGCCGTACTGGTTAACAAAAGACTGGAATTCGCCCGGATTGGGAAACTTTTCCGTACCCAGAAATAACATGTGTTCAAGGAAGTGCGCCATTCCCTGACGATCCAGCGGATCATCAAAGTGGCCGATGCCGACAGACAGCGCTGCTGCAGCCCGGGGTGCCGTGTGATCATGAACCAGCAAGACCCTGAGTTGATTGTCCAGTGTCAGATAGCGGTACTCTTTGGGATCGTTCGGACTTTTGAACACAGGAAGCGCCTATATTTACAGGGAATTAGGGTAATTATGACGCCCATTAATGGCACTGGCAAATTCTGTCTGGCAATGATGTGTGACTGCGCGTCAGTAATAAGAGCGATTCAGCCGTCACGCTTTCACATCGCGTAATATGAAATGGCTACCCTGTCTGTACCAGCCTTTGCTAGCATAACGACAGAAACGCGCAATCGGACTGGAGACTATGCGAATTTTTATCATGCGTCATGGCGAAGCACAGCATTTTGCCCCAAGTGACGCGGAGCGGCCCCTGACAGCCCAGGGCAAGACGTATTCCCGGCAGATGGCCAAGCAGTTAGCGAGTCATCTGGACGGGCAGCTTGATCTGGTGTGGATCAGCCCGTATCTGCGCGCTCAGCAAACCTGGCAGGCGATGTCAGAAGAGCTGCCTGTGCCAAACACCCTGATGACGGTTGATGATATCACGCCCTACGGTGACGCCAGTCAGGTGGCAGACTACCTCAAAGCCGTGATTGCGCTGGAGAAGCCGCAAACGGTTCTGGTGGTGTCGCATTTACCGCTGGTGGGCTATCTGAGTGCCGAGCTGGTACCGGGATTGCAGCCGCTGATGTTCCGCACTTCTTCCATTGCCGCAGTGGATTTTCATGCTGAGGGGGAACCGTCCGCCTTATTATGGCAGGAGAATCCTGTTGATGTTGTCCAGCCTAATCACCATTGATTGGCTGCGGTACGCAGTTTTAGATTGCCGGCCTGTCCTGATCCGACAGGTCTGGTACAATAAACGATAAAAATAAAGACTGATAAATTAAGTGGTTATGAAAAAAATTGTATTCGTATTGCTTGGCTGTCTGGGACTGACGGCCTGTGTGGCAAACATGGTGACACCCAATATTGTCGCCAATGGCGCGATAAAATGGGCAAATGGTGTGAGAGAAGAGATGAACATTTCTCAAACCGGCAGCACCTTAACCTTTGTGAGCCCGCCTTCTATGCTGAATCCGGGCGGTATCACCATTTTTTCCCGTATCGACAGTGCCCGTAATGGCAACTGTGAGCACTATTACAACGAAGGTTCGGTAAAAGTACGGATGCAGGTGTGTGATACCGGCGAAGTTACCCTGATCCAGGACGGCCAGGTGGTTAACGTCGGTGCATTGTCTCAGACTGTGTATTGATCAGATCAGAGCTGCTGAGCGAGGCGTCAGGCGCTGCAGCCTGACACGCTTTCGCTCCGGGGGGAATCCCTCTACCGCTCGGGCACTTCAATCAGCACCAAGAGTGCACCGGCGCCACCAAACTCCAGCGGCGCCTGGTGAAATGCCATCACATTCGGGTGCTGAGCCAGCCAGAGCGGCGCTTTCTGCTTCAGAATATGCTTGCCTATCCCGTGCATCACACAGGCGCAGGACACCCCGTCTTTAATGCAGGCTGAAATCATCGCCGCCAGCTCACGCTTGGCTTCTTTTTGTGTCATACCATGCATATCCAGAAAAATATCCGGTACATAGACACCGCGCCGTAACTTTTTCACTTCATACTTGGAGACGCCGGATCGGGCATATTGCATCGGGCCATGTTCGCTCAGATGAGGTTCAAACTCGTCAGAGAAATAAAACTCGTGATTATGGCTCTCTTTGGCACTCACATTGCGCTTATCGGTCTTCGGGCTCTGTCGGCGTGAAGTGATTATGGTATCATGCGACAACTTTTTAACGCCCTTCACTGCATCCTGAAAGAGCGAGAAATCGTCCTCTTCCAGTGCAGGGTCTTTTTTACTCATAATGAATTTCCAACTACTTTATCGCGGTATTGTAGCGCCATTTGGAGGCTATTTTGGATAAGATTTTTGTCGACGAAGCCGTCAACGAACTTCACACACTGCAGGATATGCTACGTTGGACCGTCAGTCGATTCAACGATGCCGGCCTGTTTTATGGCCACGGCACAGACAATGCATGGGATGAAGCGGTGCAGCTGGTACTGCCAACCCTGCATCTGCCGATTGATATTCCGGCTGACGCGCGCTTCTCGCGCCTGACCAGCAGCGAGCGCCGAACGATTGTCGAGCGCGTGGTACGCCGGGTAACCGAGCGTACCCCTGTGTCCTACCTGACCAATAAAGCCTGGTTCTGTGGCCTGGAATTTTTCGTCGACGAGCGCGTGCTGGTGCCACGCTCACCGATTGGCGAACTGATTGATAACGGTTTCGAACCTTTCCTGACCCGTGAACCTACCCGCATTATGGACTTGTGTACCGGCAGTGGCTGTATCGGTATCGCCTGTGCCTATGCGTTCCCGGAAGCGGAAGTGGATCTGGTGGATATCTCGACCGATGCTCTGGCAGTGGCCGAGCAGAACATTCACGACCACGGTCTGGAACAGCAGGTGATCCCGCTGCATTCGGATCTGCTGCGCGACGTACCCAAAGACAAGTACGACATCATAGTGTCCAATCCGCCTTATGTGGATCAGGAAGACATGGACAGCCTGCCGGAAGAGTTCCGCCATGAACCGGAGCTGGGTCTGGCCGCCGGTTTTGACGGTCTGGATCTGGTGCGCCGCATTCTGGCCAATGCGCCGGATTATCTGGCAGACGAAGGTATTCTGATCTGTGAAGTGGGCAACTCCATGATTCACATGGAAGAGCAGTACCCACACATCCCGTTCACCTGGCTGGAATTCGAAAACGGCGGCCACGGCGTCTTCATGATGACCCGTGAACAGCTGGTCGATTGTGCCGGCGACTTCGCTGACTACAAAGACTGATCTCTGCTTCACCGTACTTAAATAACGAAACAGCCAGATTGCTCTGGCTGTTTTTGTATCTGCGATTTTTCCATCACGCCCCTGCGAAATTTGCCCTAAACCACAGAACTGGCACAGCCCTGTCATGTTTTAGTGAAACTTATCCCATATGCCAATAATATGTCTGACTCATCAGACGAAAATAACCAGCTCGCGTGACTTCACTGTCAGGGGCGGTAGCGTCTTTAAGAGTGAGAATCTATTGAACCGTAGGGGATCAGGATGACACCTTCTGCGCTGTTAGTGCATGTCCCAGACGTGCAAGCCGGGCTGGATTGGTACCGCAAAGCTTTCCCACAAGCCAAACCTGTCTATATAGAAGCATTTGATTTCACCGTGCTCGACATCAACGGATTCTCACTGGAAGTCGTTCAGGCCGATGAAAAAGTCAGCGCAGGCGCAAAGGGCACAGTGCTTTATTGGTCAGTCCCATGTCTGCAAACCGCCCTTGATCATTTCCTCGGTTTAGGTGCTGAACATTATCGTGGCCCGATCAATATCGAGAACGGCTTGAGTATGTGCCAGCTTCTGGACCCTTTTGGGAATTTGATTGGGTTGCGTGGGAAGAGGGTTTGACATCAGCACCTGATATGATCGAGTGATACGACGCGAGGTCGTGTAACTTGTTGGTTAGAGCATAACTAATGGATTAATTTTTTAATATCAGTTGCTTATATTTAAATCTTATCAAGTTATACGCTATTATGGCGTTGAAAAATGTTATGTAAAATTAGGGGGTAATATGTATAAGAAAATGATGACATTAGCCATGTTTTTCATGTCCGCTCCATTATTCGCTTCAGAAAATTGCGTAGGAAAGGTGAACTTGGTACTAGACCATCCAGGTATGTGTCATGGACATCTAGCATTCACACTCGAGTCTACTGGGAGTAACTGGTTATGTGCGTTATCTGAAAGAAGCGATTCTATGGTCCTAGCTGCTTACACGGCCAACAGTAATATTAGCGTGCGGCTTGAATTGCCCATTCCAGGGAACTGTCAATCAATAAATAACTATCAACTTCCTTTATACATAAGTGCATACAAGTAAATTTGTAGTGGTCAAGTAATATTGGCCGCATTTCACCAACCTGGAATAGGACGCGAACAGCTTTACAGTTGGGAACCGCGCGATGTGACCGAGTTCATACGAAATGGTCATATAATCAATCAATTAGCAAAGGCAGCATCGCCCTTCGGGCTGAACGTACGCCGCTTCTTTGGCCGTTATGCCGACAAGGAAATTGATGAATCGAATTCTTGCATTAATACTTATATTCACGTCTTCGATTGGGGTAGCCGGTGAAATTGTCGATCACAATAGAAATCGGATTATTCCAGTTGAGATTTCGTTTCCTCCGAGCAGCTTTGACTGCTCTATTGACTCAAAGTGCCCTGTTATCTTCTTGAGTGCAGGCTATAGTGTTTCTCATACAAAATACCAATTCCTGACAGATCTGTTTTCTGAACTCGGCTATTTGGTTGTCGCTATCGGACACGAACTGCCTAGTGATCCTCCGTTATCTGTATCAGGCAATTTATTTGTAACTCGCTCAGAAAACTGGATCAGAGGCTCTCAAACACTAAAAGTCGTGAGGCAGGAGCTTCAAGTTAAATACCCCGAATACAGCTTTGATAGCTTAGTTTTGGTTGGTCATTCAAACGGGGGAGATATATCAGCTTGGCTAACTCGTGAATCGCCTTCATACGTAAGCCAAATCATTACCTTAGATCATCGCCGCGTTCTGATCTGATCCAATACTTTTGGACACCGCGTTAAGTGAGTAAAATGACTTATCGAGGTGAATATGACAATCAAGAAG